>JAEVZK010000023.1 GCA_023392285.1 Armatimonadota bacterium
GTACTTCATCGTGCAGGAGCCGAGCGGGTAGAAACCGGTCTCGATTCCGTAATTCACGTGACTCAGATTGGTGAAGTGACGCAGAAGATCGAGTTCGCCCACTTGCGGTAGGTGGAGTTCTTCTCGAAGTTCCCCGACGCATTCCTGGAGATCAACTTCTGGAGTGTCGCACCGGGGCAAATTACATCCGATTCGACCTTCTCGGGATTGGTCGAAAATTAGAGTTGGCGCGGGAACACTTTTCTGCCTCATGAAGCAGCAAGTTTACTCCGCGCTCAACCTCTTCGCCTTGTTAGCTCTTGAGAATCGCGCCCAGCTTCGTCGCATACTCGTCGATTTGCTCTCGGGTTCGGATCTCCGTGCAGGCGACAAGCAGATAATTGTCCCAGCCAGGATAGTAGTAGCCAAGTGGCAACCCGGCCAGCACACCGTCATTCAGAAGTTGAGTCTGGACCTCACGCGCATCTCGACCCAAATCGACGACGAATTCACAGAACACCTTGCCGCTAAAGACGATTTTGGCCCCGGCTTCCGCAAGCGCCTTCATCGCGTATTGCGTATTGCGGATGCTGGCTTCGGCCACTTTCCTCATGCCATTCTTGCCCATCGCCTCCATGTAAACCGTGGAAGCAAGTGCCATTAAGGCTTCATTTGTGCAGATGTTGGAGGTCGCTTTCTCGCGCCGTATGTCCTGCTCCCGAGTGCGGAGCGTCATGACATAGCCTTCACGATCTCCGTGAGCTTCCTTCGTTTTACCGACGATTCGTCCCGGAATTCTTCGCACCAGCGTCTCTTTACAAGCAAAGAGTCCACACAATGGACCTCCAAAGCCCATAGCGATTCCCATGGGCTGGGCCTCACCCACCACGATGTCCGCATCAAACTCGCCTGGAGGCTTGAGCAACGCACAAGCGATCGGATCGGCAACGACGATGAACATCGCACCACTGTCCCGTGCGGCTTTGCGGACGGTCTCCAAATCTTCGATTGATCCGAAGAAATTCGGATACTGGACGATGACACACGCGGCATCTTGATCGACCTTCGAAAAATCCTTCGTAACTCCTTCCGGCGTCTCGATCCATTCCACGTTCAGCGACATCGACCAGCAATACGTCTTTAGAACCTCGCGGTAATGCGGATGAACCGCTTCGCTGCAAACGATCTTCTTTCGCCCGTTGCTGCCGTAAGCGAGAATCGCCGCCTCCGCCATCGAGGTGGCGGCATCATACATGGAAGCGTTGGCAACATCCATACCATAGAGCTCCGCGATCATGGTCTGGAACTCGTATATTCCCTGCAGATAGCCTTGGCTGAGTTCAGGCTGATAGGGAGTGTAGGCCGTCAGAAATTCACCGCGCGAGATCACGGCGCCGACCGTAGCCGGGATGTACCGATCGTAGATACCGGCACCCAAAAAGCAGACCGCATCATGAAGCAGTTCCTTGTTCGTCTCGCTGAGTCTGGCCATCTTCGTGAGCAACCGGTGCTCGTCCAAAGCGGAGGGAATATTGAGCTCGCCTTTCAGCCGAAGATTCTCAGGGATGTCGCGAAACAATTCGTCGATTGAGGAGACGCCGATCGTCGCCAGCATCTCTTCCCGGTCTTGCTCTGTGTGGGGAATGTAGGGCACGGCTAGTGAATGGAGCCCTCGTAGGCTGAGGCGTCCATCAAATCTCCGACCGCTCCTGGCTCATCGAGCTTGATCTTGACAAGCCATCCCTTGCCATAAGGATCAGAGTTTAACAGTTCGCTCTGTGCGCCAAGCGAGTCGTTCGACTCGACCACTTCCCCACTGAAAGGCGCGTAGACATCGCTCACCGTCTTTACTGACTCGACGCTGCCGATGCTGTCGCCGCTGGTCAGCTTCCGTCCGGGGGTAGGCAGGTCGACATAGACGATGTCCCCGAGTTCGGACTGTGCGTAATCGGTAATCCCGATCGTCGCAACATCACCTTCGAGCTTGACCCACTCGTGAGTCTTCGTAAATTTCAAATCGTTCGGCACGTTCGACATGGTCTTCTTCTTTTCTCCGCAGGTTGAGTGGCGTCAAGATTACCCGTCGCCATAATGTCAATTGAGATGCGAATCGACTTCATCACGCTTTTCCCCACCATGGTGGAGATTCCCATGCGCACCAGCATGATCGGTCGAGCTGCCGCGGCCGGTCGGATCAGTGTCTCAACTGTCGACCCGAGATCGTTCACAACCGACAGTCACCGAACGGTGGATGACACCCCTTATGGAGGGGGACCGGGAATGCTCATGAAAGCCCAGCCGGTTGCGCTGGCGATCGATTCTGTCTTAGAGGAAGGTGCAGCCATCGTGATGACCGATCCAACTGGCGCGCGCTTCACCCAAAATGACGCGATTGAACTCTCCAACAAGGGCCAAATTATTTTCGTTTGCGGCCACTACGAAGGAATCGATGGGCGAATCGCTGAACACTACGCGACACACGTTCTTTCGATTGGCGATTTCGTGCTGACGAATGGAGAATTACCGGCGTTGGTGATGGCCGATGCGATCGTGCGAACCCTTCCCGGCGTGCTGGGGAGCTCGGAAAGCCTGGCGATCGATTCTCACGCGGATGGCCTCCTATCTGCCCCGCAGTTCACACGACCCGAAGAGTGGCGGGGCATGCGTGTTCCTGAAGTGCTCCTTAGCGGCAATCACCGTCTCATCTCGCAGTGGAAGCGTAGGGAATCCTTGAGAATCACGCGTGAGAACCGCCCCGACCTTTTCGCCACCGCAAAGCTCACCAAAGAGGACCTGACTCTTCTGCAGGAGCCCGCCGTTCTCATAGAAAAAGGCGAGTGAGAAGAGAAACCTTTCGGTGTAGCTTTGCATTGACCCAGTGGTCAAGTTAGAGGCGAATCTCGCACCTGGAACTACCGCGTGAAAAGGACCTTCCCTTTCATAGCTCCAGCGGGAAAAGCCATCGACATCGTCTTGCCATCTGCGGAAAGCGTCAAAGTTTCACTCTTTGGTGAGTTCTTTCGCTTCGGCGAAATAATGACCTGATTACCAGCTTGCTTCCACGTGCCGGTGTCCGTTTGCTGTTTCATGCTTGGATTGCCGGTTGCGGTCGCGGTGTAAGTGTGATCCGCCTTCAGCACGATCGTTATTTTCATCTTCTTGATCATCTCCATGCCGGCGTTGAATTGCTGTCGCTGTTGAGGAGTCAGGTTCTTCGGAAGCGACGTCGCATCGAGCATGATTTTGCCGTGCCATGTCCCGACCGGCGAAGCTGCCGAAGCGAGGACGAAGAGGGCCGTGAGCATCGCCGCGACCAAAGAGAGCTTTAGTGCTTTCATACCGCTTCGTTATACAATGCCAAGGGGGAAAGATCCCCCATTGAACACAATGTTGCGACAATTTTAGGGATTAAAGATGTCGTCGTCTAACCCGGTGTTGATTTTCACATTCTGGTAGAGCGTCTCGCCTGCGACCTTTCCATCTGCGTTCTTCACCGTTGCGCTCACGGGAATTGCACATCCCCCGATCTTTTGCGGCCCGCCATAAATAAACGTCGCCTTGAGATTGCCTTTCTGGTCGTACCACTCACGTTTGCTCAAGAATTTGGTTTCCGGATCGATCCACACCCGGTATCGGCTGGTGTCATCGAATTTCTGCTCGTCATAAGTCAGATCGAAAACGAGGTCGTTCGTTGCCCGATCTTTGCGGATGAACTTTGCATCCAAGTAGCCGCTGACTAACGCGGGCGTCAAAATACCGAAATCGAAGGGAGTCTGCCGCTGGCCAGGCTTCTTCGCCACATTCGTCTTCAAGTTGATTCCCTGCCGAGGCGCTCGAATGACGCGAGTTCCTCCGTTCAAAATGAAAACTACGGTCGTGTCATCGACCTTCGTGTCCCCCCGCAGCTTGAAGGGCTCCTTCATGCGAAAAGTCGTGTTCTTGAACCGGTATGATTCGCCAAAATCCTTGTTGATTTTGCGAAGCTCAGTTTGATTTCCACTCTTCACATGGGCGGTAAAAGTTGCATCCTTGAAGTTGGTTTGAACGTAGTTTTCGATCTGAGGTGTTTGACCGGCGGTCAAGAGCACCGGGATCACTGCCAATAAGTTCATGTTCGTAAGTTTATCCTTGTATATCTTGGGGGTCGCTCCTAATATGTCTGTCGCCTCTGATACACTGCTGATATAAGTGACGTCTGATCCGCTTTCGCGTTATTTAACTCTGCGATCCGCTAAGCTCGATCGGCGCGTTCGCCTGCAGGTTATGCAGCCGAATGAGGTCCTCGATCTTGGGGTACGCGTTTATCAGTCAGTTGGGTGGATGTTCCTGCGCGCAACCGTCGGCTCGAGCCTCTTTTGCTTTGCAGCTCTGCTGTTCTGGAGCAATTATGTGTTCCCTTCCTTCATTTATACGCAGAATCCCAATTCAACTTCTGCACAGATGATCGAAGTAGTTGTCGCGATGGCGTTAGCAATTTTTGTCGCTGGCCCGCTATTCCTGCTCGGAGTCTCCTACTCCACGACCATCGTGACGTATCTTGCGTCCGACTTTATCTTGGGAAACGCACCCTCCCTAGAAAGCGCCGTTGAAAAGACGAGAACGAAGGTGTTCCAAATTTTGGTGCTTTCCTTGCGAGAGATTCTCATCGCCTGCATGGGATTGGCAATTGGAATCGCGCTCCTGCTGCTCTCTGGCTACCTGGGAAACACCACTAGCGAAACCGACACGAGTGCTGCCTTTACCCTGCTCCTTGGAATCTTGGGCGTGTCGGTCGGGATCATTTTCTTTATTGTAGTCGTGTGTCGACATGCTTTGGCACCGGTAGCGATGGCTCTTGAAAATTTGCGGGCAGGGGATGCGGCCAAGCGAAGTGTCGCTCTGCTAAAGGCTTACGGCAATATTCAAGGCGGAGGTTCTGCAATCTTTGCTGGCATGATCGTGTGCCTGATCGTTCTCTTATTCATGAGTATTGGCCTCTACTCCTCGCTGGATGTGATCGGCTATCCCGATTCGATCCGCAATGCCATTTCTTCCTGGCCTTATGCCGGCGTGATCGTGACGATGTTGGGCTACTTGCCCCTGTTTGCAATGATCTGGACCGTGGTGCCCCTCTGGGCATCTATGCTGACGATCATCTATTACTCAAGAAGAATCCGCCTGGAGGGATATGATGTTGAAGCTCTCGCTGAAGACGTCTGGCGTGCAGATCGCGCGAATCGTTTCGAGCTTTAGTTTTATCATTTGTTTCGCGGTTGCACTTAGCGGCGAGTATACGCAGACGTCTCGTCAACTGCAAACCGCAAACGAGACTGCCAAGCTCAAAATCCTGAACGACCTAGCCAAAAAGGACTCCAACTTGAGGATGATCCTTGGAAAGAATTCGGTTGGCAGAGCGGAAGAGTACGTCGATCTTAAAGCGTTCCTCGAATCGTCTCCTGACAAGAAGTCGGATTTCATCGACGCTAAGTCCATCACCAAATCGCCTCTCTATTCAGATCTTGGTGAACGATCTGAAGCCAACTGGCTCCACGAAGCGGGTGAGCGCTTAGCTAAGCTCTTCCAGCGAAACGAAAACCCTACTCCATCCTTTAATCCGCCGTCCCTCGGAATGCCAGGGTGGCTGGTCCCGCTTGCATGGTTCCTGCTCGGAGGCATCCTTCTCGCTTTCCTGATTTATTCACTCCGATTCATCCGCCTTCGAGGCGTACTTAAACGCAAGGCGCGAGCAGTGATGGAAGATGACGAGCCGGAGCGCACATTAGACGAGTGGCTTACCCTCGCCAACCAGTACGAGAAGGAAGGCCGCTATCGCGAAGCTGTCCGGGCACTGTACCTTTCATGCCTTCTCAAGTTCGACGAGAAGAACATCGCGCGTTTTCTTCGTGGCCAAACCAACTGGGAGCACTTGACCCGAATCGAATCGAGCCCAAGATTGCCGAACGGAATCGACTTCAGAACTCCCACGAAGGCCTTCGACAATGTCTGGTATGGCTACAAAGTGCGGGGCGCGGAGGACGTCGCCCAATTCAGGAACTGGTATAGCGACATCAACACGGCCTTGGCAAGGGTGGCGGCATGAAGTTCAAGAACTGGACTCAAGTGGGCTGGATACTCACTTCCCTACTATTGCTTTCGATCGGCGTGATCTCCTATTCACGAGAATCGCGGAGCACACGTCCCACGATCGACAACTACGGGCCGAGCGGAACGGCCGCTTTTGCGACTCTCCTCTCAAAGAACGGCTATCAAATCAGAAACCTAACCTCCACATTCCCGGAGGTTGACCCAGAAGACACCATTGTCGCCTTCGTGCAGAACTCCGAGTTCGATTCCGGCCAGTCTCCCGCCGTCTTCCAGTACTTCAACGAATTGGCGGAAGGCGGAAATCGCGTCCTTATTCTTCCTTTGGATAACGATTTCGATGTCGCCACAAAATCCACCCAACCGCTCGTCATCACCGATCCGCTCAGCAAAGAAAGATTGACCGTACGAATGAACCCGAGTGAATCTCGCTTTGAGGTTCCAGGACAGCCAGCTGGACAAGTGCGGGTGAGCAAGTGGGTATTGGGAAAGGATATGGCCCCTTCACAGCCTCCTGCAGCGGAACTCGCTAAGGTTGGAAGGGGCTACGAAATCATCGCAAGCGATGGGATTGTCGCAACCAACCGATTTATCGACAAGGATCAGAACGCGCAGTACATCCTCGATCTTGTCCACACGATAAGCGGTGGTTCAGGCACTATTTGCTTTGCCGAAGCTCTTTATCAGCCAACTGAGCCGGGTCTGCTCACCGTTTTGGGTCCGTGGGCAGAGGCAGGATTCTGGCAGATGCTCTTCTTGTTCGTCGTCGTGGTGTACACGCTCGGCAAACGATTTGGACTTCCCACCGATCTCCGCCCTGTGCAGGTGGGTCAAAGAGATTTGGCGAAGGCCGTTGCGGACACCTACGGTAGAGCCCGCGTGTCCCAACTCGCGGCTCGTTCCATTTACCAGAGCGCTGACCGACGGCTGCGAAAGATGCTGAAGCTGTCCCCCGAGGCTCCTCCGCGTGATCGAGACAATCTTCTCTCCCCTGAAATTGTGAAGGCCCTTAGAGATGTAGATGAAGCTTCGAGGCAAGACCTTGGCCCTCGAGAAACCTTTCATCGGTGCCGAGCGCTACGAGAGCGAATGCAACTTGATTTTCTCAAAAACTGATATGCTCTAAGCATGTTCAAGCTGCTGGCTTTATGCTGTCTTTGGGTCATGCTGTTGGCAGTTGCCACCGCTCAGGGCCCTGCGGGGAAAGTGACTCAACCCTCAAAAGCTTCGGTGATCCTTAGCCGGATAACCAAAGAACAGGCTTCCGCTAAAACGAAGTATCTCAAGATCGCCCCGAAGCACGGCAAAGCTTATGACGATGCCAAGGCGTACTACATCGAGGCAACGCTAGCATTGGCGAACTTCTATATGGAGCAAGAGAACGGCTTGCGTCCGAACGTGAAATATCCGAGAGCCCTTCATTTCTACAGGGAAGTTCTCAAAACTGACCCAAAGAACAAGCAAGCCAAAGATGCGGCCAACATGATCGTCGCCATTTATAAATCCATGGGCCGCAAAGTGCCGGGTGAAGGCTGATCTCCAGCGCGGAGCCGCTTTACAATGAGCGGACAAATCCGAGCCCTGAGCAACGGAATGCCATCGAAAGAAGGTTCGTGTGCGTGGCAGTCGTGGTGGCGGTGGTGCTCGCCGCCGTCCCTTACGTTTTCGGCTTACTCTCGACTCCTGCGGGTGCCCGGTACTTAGGATATCAATACAACTTAGATGACCACATGGTCTATTCCGCTTGGATGCGGCAGGCCATGGAAGGTCGGTTCTTCTTCGATAACCGCTTTACAACAGATCCACAGCCCGGCTTGACCGTGAACCTCTATTTCCTCGTTCTCGGAAATATCGCAAGGGTCGTCGGTTTAGCTGGGGCTGCCACATTAAGCCGACTTTTCTTCTCAGGTCTGTTCATCATCCTGCTCTATCGCCTTGTGAGACGACTAGCCCCTTCCGTGTACACCACGCGAATCTCGATCACCTTGGTCGTGTTAGGTGCAGGCCTCGGCTTCTTGGTTTGGCATAACTTCGGCCAGGCTCTCGTCCGGCCAGAGGCAAAGCCGCTCGGCTTTCTCACCTTTGGCACTCTCCCCGCTGATGTTTGGCAGCCGGAAGGATTCGTCTTCCCTTCGATGCTGACGAACGGCCTCTTCATGGTCAGCTTGTGCCTGATTCTCTTCATCTTTGATTGCGCACTGCAAGCAGAAGACTCGTGGAAATCCGTGCTTCCGGGAACCGTTGCTCTCGGTCTATTGATGAACATCCACAGCTATGATGTTCTGATCGTTGCCGCGGCTTTGATCGGGCTGGCGATCATGCAGGCTACTCGTAAAGCCTTACACAAGGAATGGATCGCACGAGTTCTGGTGATTGGGGCTGGCGCGCTGCCTGCAGCCCTATGGTTTATCCACGTTTTGGCTAATGACCCTGTTTTTCAGGCGAGAGCCGCCACGCCAACTTACACAGAAGGTTTTCGCCAGGTGTTCGCTGGCTACTGCCTCCTCATTGTGTTTGGCCTTGGAGGGTTGTGGATCTGTGCAAAAACCTCGAAGGAGCGTGCTGGGCTTGCGATCTATTCAGCCGTCCTCGTGATCTTGCTCCTCCTGCCCATTCCGTCGTCGGGCTATTTTCTCGGAGCCGCTCCTTGGTTGGTCTTAGTTGTCGCGACTGTTGCGGCGCTATTTTTGATTGCTGGCGACGATAAGATAAGCAATCTCGTGATTTCCTGGGCTTTCTTGGGAGTCGTATTGATCTACTTCCCTGCCCTTTTCCAGCGCAAGCTCATGGAGGGCCTCTCCATTCCCTGGGCGCTTTTGTCTGGCCTTAGCATCAGTTCGTTCCTGCGAGACCGCGAGCGAAATTCACGGAACTTAGCGACGGTGCTGGTGGTACTGATCTTCAGCGCAACCTCGATCCGCTGGCTCTTTCGAGAGTTGACGTTCATTCGCAGCAACAAGGTCTCCAATACGACGCTCCACCCAATTTTTCTTTCTCGTGATGCTCACGAGATCATCGATCAATTGGCGAAGGAAACTGGCCGCAAGGTGGTGTTGGCCATGCCTGGAATTTGGAATCCAAGCGTCAACAGCGATGGCGAAGCAATTCCTGACGAGTTTGGCCAACCTGTCATCCCTGACCTTAACCCAATTATTTCCGGCTTGACCGGCTCCTATACTTACGCTGGCCACTGGAGCGAAACGCCCAATTACCTGGAGCGCCGCAACGAAGCGACTCGCTTCTTCATGCGGGGAGAGTCCGACCAGCAGCGAGAGGAATTCCTCCAAAAGACGGGTGCAACTTACATCGTCGCGCCATCCGCAGAAACCTATGGACAATCCTTCGCCGACCTCAGCAGCTTGGGTCAGGTGATTCACCTCGGCAACCAATTCATCCTGATAAAAGTTCGGCTCTGAGCACGCTTAAAACGTGCATTCAAGGAACTTCCGCACTAGCGCCCCCTGAATGTCGCCATCGAGGAGAAAGGCGTCGTGCCCCAGAGGACTGTCGATGATCTCATGGGAGCTCCGAAGTCCAGCCGCACGGGCGAGCTGATGCAAATGTTCGCTCTGCTCCGGCGCATAAAGCCAATCGGTGGAGAAGCTGGTGAATAGATAATCCGAGTGGCTGCCCGCCAGAGATTCACACTCGTAGTAGTCGATTGCCTTGGTCAAATAGATGAGCGAGTTGGCGTCGAATCGCTTCGTAAACTTGTCCCCCTGATAGTTTAAGTAGCTTTCCACCGCAAATTCGGTTTTGAGATGATAGTCGGGGGCTTCTTTGTCTTGAAGCTGACGGCCAAACTTCAACCTAAAAGCAGCTTCGCTTAGGAAGCTCAGGTGGCCAATCATACGAGCGACAGCGAGCCCGTCGACGGGGCCATCTTCCTCAGCGTACAGGCCCTCGTTCCACTTGGGATCTCGCATGATCGCCTGGCGAGAGGCCTCGTTGAAGCCAATTTGCTTGGCGTTGTGAGCCGCGCAACTGGCGGTGATCCAGGCGCTCCTCACTCGGCTTGGCTGTTGCACCGTCCACTCCAATGCCTGCATTCCCCCCATGCTGCCTCCGCAAACCATGAGGAGCTTTTCGATTCCGAGATGATCGAGCAAACGGGCCTGCACCTCAACCATGTCCTCGACTAGGATTAAGGGAAAACGGGTCCGGTACGGCTTGCCATCAGGAGCGATTGATGCTGGCCCGGTTGTACCTTGGCAGCCCCCAAGAGCATTCGTGCCGATAACGAAAAGCTTGTCGGTGTCGATTGCCTTGCCCGGCCCGATCAGTCTGCTCCACCAGCCGATGCAGTGACTATCGCCGCTTAGCGCATGGCAAACCAACACGGCATTACTGCGATCTGAGTTGAGTTGGCCGAAGGTTTCGTAGGCTACCGTGACGCTCTGGAGATACCCTCCGGCCCGGCAATCGAGCTCGCCCACATGCGCGTACTGTCTCCCATCACCCGCCGAAGAGGTTCGCTCATTTTCTTCGAACAGGGCAGGATCGACCGGATTCACATCGCGAGTTTACTTTCCCACCTGGCGCAGTTCACTCCCGCCGGTAACCCGGCCGATTGGGTTGTCCGCGCACCGGTCCCTGCTGGACCGGGTTCTCTTCTTCTTGCTTCGGCTGCGATGGAGCGGAGAGAGGATCATTCGGATTGGATGGAGAGCCTGAAGAGTGCCCCCGATAAACAGGCACGTTACCCGGAGCCGGGGCCTGCGGCTGAGCTTGAGCCGCGCGATCGAGCGCCATCATTCGCTCAAATTCAAATGGATCTTTGGCGCGCGCTTTGGCATCTTCCATCTCGACTAGCCCCCGCTCCACAAGCGAACCAAGCGACTGGTCGAGAGACTGCATTTTTGCTCGTGCACCAGTTTGGATAAGGGAGTTGATCTGGTAAGACTTTGCCTCGCGTATTAAATTGCGCACTGCCCCGTTTGCGACTAGCACCTCGAAGGCGGCCACACGTCCACGTCCGTCTTTACGCTTCACCAGAGTCTGAGAGACCACCCCAACCAAGTTCACGGATAGCTGCATTCGCACCTGCTGCTGCTGATGCATCGGAAAAACGTCGACAATGCGGTCAACCGTCTGAACCGCATCGACCGTGTGCAAGGTGGCAAAAACGAGGTGGCCCGTCTCTGCTGCGGTGATCGCGAGGTGAATGGTTTCGAGATCGCGCATCTCACCCACCAGAATGACATCCGGGTCCTGACGAAGCACGTATTTCAAGGCATTGCTAAATGAATTCGTGTCCACTTCTAATTCGCGTTGGTTGATGAGCGACTTTTTATCGTCGTGAACAAACTCAACCGGATCTTCGACCGTGACAATATGTTGCGCCTGCTCAGTGTTGATTTTGTCGATCATCGCCGCCAACGAGGTCGACTTCCCCGATCCGGCGGGGCCGGTAACCAGAACAAGTCCCCGAGGCCGGTTGATGAAGTCGTAGCAAGCGGCCGGCAACTGCAAGTCCTCCATCGTTGAGAGGTTATATGGAATCACACGGAATGCACCTTGGAGCACATTGCGCTGCTGATAAAGATTGCCCCTAAAGCGACTGATGCCCGTGAGCTCATAGGCAAAATCCAATTCGAGTCCCTCTTCGAACCTACGAATCTGCTCAGGACGGAGCATCTTATAAAGCTCTTCGCTGAGCTCTTCCGGCGTGAAGTGAGGTACGTCGAGGGGCTGCAGATCTCCGTGAATTCTCACGTAAGCCTTGCCGGTGTCGGCCTTAAAGTGCAAGTCAGATCCTTGCATTTCAACACACTGCTTCAAGAACTCATCAATGGGCCGCATGGGTCACCTCTACCAATCCTTCTTTCGATGCACGACGAGTGAACTCGCTAGGATTCGAGCATTTGGTCACCGCATGCTCATAATCGATCACGCCCTGTCGCAAAAGCTGTAGGAGCGAGAGATCGAGCGTCTGCATCCCGTGTTCCTGTCCCCCTTCAATGTCGCTCGGCAGTTGGTGAGTTTTCCCGCCCCGGATGAGCTGGCGGATTGCCGGAGTAGCAATCATGACCTCAAAAGCTGCAACTCTTCCCTCACCATGCTTTGTCGGAAGCAGAGTTTGCGAAACCACCGCCTGCAGCGTAACGCTGAGCTGAGTACGGATTTGCGCCTGCTGGTCTGGGGGGAAAACGTCGATGATCCTGTCGATGGTCTGAGCGGCATCGACCGTGTGCAGGGTGGATAACACGAGGTGTCCAGTCTCCGCGGCAGTGATGGCGAGTTGAATGGTTTCCAAGTCTCGCATCTCACCGACGAGGATCACATCCGGGTTTTGGCGCATCACGTGCTTCAGAGCGTCCGCGAAGCTGTGGGTGTCGGTTCCGAGTTCGCGCTGATTAATAATCGCCTGCTTGTCTGGATGCACATATTCGATGGGGTCTTCAACGGTCATAATGTGCGATCGCCGACTTTCGTTGATGTGGTTGATCATTGCCGCTAACGAAGTTGATTTTCCGGATCCAGTAGGCCCAGTCACAAGAATCAGCCCGCGTGGGAGGAGCGCCAACTTTTTCGTAATTTGCGGCAGGTGAAGATCATCGATCGTGCGCACTTTGAAAGGGATCACCCGGAAAACAGCCCCAATATTGCCTCGCTGCCAGAACATGTTCACCCGAAATCGGGCCGCGCCGGGCACGTTGTAAGACAGATCGACTTCTTTAAAAGAGTACAGCCGTTCTTTGCGCTCCTCGCTTAGAATGTCGAGCAGCATGTTTTTCTGATCCTCAGCGGAAACGATGGAACCCACGGATTGCAAGTTGCCGTGAATGCGCATTACCGGGGCCTTGCCAGCTTTCAGATGCAGGTCGCTGGCATTGCGATCGACCAGATCGCGTAGCAGATTGTCAATCGTAGCAGTCATGCTACGAATATCATAAGGCATCCGCGAGAATTTGGGCAGGTTCTTCCCGACAAATCAAGACAAAAGGCGAGGCATCCAGGATGCCTCGCCGAGTTCGCCGCCAAGTCGCGGCGTACGCTCAAATCTAGTCGACTGAGCCGATCTGGAGTTGGTTATCGACGGTATAGTCCTTCCCGACCTGACCTTCTGCGATCTTTTGAGCCTGATCTTTCGCCTCTTGATTGGCAACGGTTCCCTTCAAGATCACCTTCTTATCGACCGTATCGACGTTCAGATCCTTGATCTTAAGGTCGTGCGCTGCGGAAATTGCGGCTCGAATCTGCCCGGTCATGCCACTATTGTCGATCGCTTGGCCAGCCTCTTGAGCGCCATCTTTGATGGCTTCGCCCGTGTTCTGCGCGTCTGTCTTTATTGCGTCCCCCGTTTGAGACGTCGCCTTCGACATCGTGTCTCCCGCCTGGTCGTACTTATCGCGTGCCTCTGGCGAGCAGCCAGAAAGACCGAGGCCGAGAAGGGCCATGCTTAGGCCCAGCAATGTAAGTTTTTTCATCTTGTTTCTCCCACTTAATCCTGTTGAGCTTTCGCTCGATGGATGAGCCTTGGAGCGGCCATGCCATCTGGATGTGGGACTTGCGGGCATGTATGCATGTTCCGCAAGTCTAGTGCACAAGTTCTAATCGACCGCTTGCGTGTAGACCGCTTTAAGGACTTCGTCGGGCGTAGTCCAGCCCGCCATGGCCTTTGCTCTTCCGTCCTCCAACATCGTTCGATAACCTTGCTTTCGCGCGGCCTCGGCAAGTTGAATGTAATCCTGCTTCTTCGCGATCGCAGCTCTGAACTCGGGCGTTCCAAGGATGAGTTCAAAGACGCCAATTCGGCCTTTGTAACCAGTGCCGCGACACTCGGCGCATCCTTTGCCTTTAGCGAACGTGGCTTTTTCCAGTTCTTCGGGCGTCAGGCCGAGCATGTCGATCTCATCTTGAGTCGGCGTGTACCGTTCGCGACACTTTGGACAGTTCAGCCTGACTAGCCGTTGCGCCAAAACCGCGATAAGGACTCCCGCGATCAGGTATTCCTCGGCACCCATGTCGACCATTCGACCGATGGTTTCGACGGCATTGTTCGTGTGAAGGGTTGAGAGGACAAGGTGACCCGTCAGTCCCGCTTGAATCCCAATCGCCAGAGACTCTGGGTCGCGCATTTCACCCACCATCATAATGTCCGGGTCTTGGCGGAGAAACGAGCGCATTACCTTGGGAAACGGCGTCTTCTCCGTAACCTGCACCTGGGCGATGTTCTGCTCGTATTCGTACTCGATGGGGTCTTCGACCGTCACGATATTTCGCTTCTTCGCGTCAAGCTGGTGCAACGAGGCGTAAAGTGTCGAGGTCTTTCCCGAGCCAGTAGGACCCGTAACCAAAATCAAGCCGTATGGCACCTGAATCGCGCGCTTCCACTTCGCCAGGACGTCTTCGGGCATTCCCAGGCGCGGCAGCTCGACCTTCATGGCGAGAGGATCGAGCAGACGCATCACGAACTTCTCGCCATTCAGACATGGGATGCATGAGGCGCGAGCGGAGAGGCGGCGACCGTTGTACTCCATGTCGATGCGGCCGTCCTGCGGCTCACGATACTCATCGATCTGCATGCCGGAAGCCAGTTTCAATCGCGCCAAGACGTTCGAAGCCATATCGGGAGGTATTTGCCCGTTATCCATCAACTGCCCGTCTTGGCGAAAACGAATCTTTAGCTGCTCTCGCTCCGGCTGCAGGTGAATGTCGGACGTGCCGGTGTCTAAAGCATTCATGAAAACGGAGTCGACGATGCCGACGGCGATCGAAGTTTCCTCTCCGCCCATGTCGCGGCTGGCGCCCTGTTCTCGAAGTATCAGGCGGAATTTCTTATTCGCGCCCCAGTTGGTCTGTGCGTAATCCGTCGTTGAAGGCATGAGCTATCGCAGTATACGACGGCTCCAATGTTTAGAATCGTGCGGACGAAAAGCATTACAGATGAAGCTGGGCCGCACCGATGGCTCCGAGAGCCTGTTCGATCACCGCGTCCTTCTGAGTCTCTTGAATGCCAAGCTGAGCCAAGGCCCATTCCGGCAACTCTTCTCCAACTTCCGATTTCTCCAGCGATTTGGATGGGTGAGCCATCTTCGCTACTGCTGAACCGAGTGCCGTGATGCAGCACGGGATGGTATTTTCATCGGCTTCTTCTGGCTGGCGTAGGTAATCGAGGCCCGCCATCAGCGACTCTGGAAATCCCCAGTGCTTAGCAGCAGCCAGCGCAACCGAGATGTGATTGCAGCCGTAAGCCTTCTCTTCTGCAATAAGCTCGGGGATTCCGTGCTGAGTCATCATCGTCACCCTCTCGAAATCTCCTGCTCCAAACCGGTCGAGAATCGTCTTCCCAATCAGATGAAGCAGTCCAGAAGTGTATGCATCATCCGGGTTGGTCTTCTTCGTGTAGAAGGCGATCCACTTACAAGCAACGGCCGTATCGATCGACTGCTTCCACCATGCCCGGCGGCGCAGCGACTCCTTGTCGTTCTTACCTACGAACATGTCATAGGCTCCCACCGTCATCGCTAGGTTTCTAACTGAGCGAAAGCCGAGGAACAGAATGGCTTCGCGAATGCTTGTTACCTTGCGGGGTAAGCCAAAAAATGCCGAGTTGGCCAGGGTCAGAACCTTGCTGCTGAAGGCCGGATCGATGATGATCGCCCGTTCTAGCTCCATCGGTGGTGCGTCTTCCGATGCCGAAATCTGCAAAACCTTAAAAACGACGTGCGGAAGCACAGCCAAATTATCGATCTTCTGAAGTAGCTCGGCGAGAGGATCCCGGACAGGTTGGCTGTGAAGCGCGCTCATTATCTATGGGAATTGTCGGCAAAACTGCGCCATTTTCCAACGGCGTTTTCTTCTCTGCTCGGCCGCTTTCGCAAGAAAAGGTACACCGAAAACATGATTCACACTGAAATGCTGATCAACGGATGCTTTGTCGGCGGAGTTTGCGATCAAGCTGTCGGCAAGCAAGTCGTGAAAGCTCCGTTCGATGGTCAAGTGGTTGGCACTGCCGCCGAAGGAAATGAGCTTGATCTCGGGACAGCCATCGATTCGGCTCACGAAGCTTTCAAGAGTTGGCGGCATAGTTCGAGAAGGGATCGTCAAGATCTGCTCCGCAGAATCGCGACGCTAGTGAGAGAACGCGCCAATGAACTCGTCGACCTTCTAAGTCGGGAGGTTGGCAAGCCCGTCAGCCTCTCACGAGGAGAAGTCGAACGCCTTGCCTTGACTTTCGACGACGCCGCAGACGAGCTTTCGAGGTTCGGGTTGGATAGTTTGCCAGCCGATCTGGACCATCGAGGAAAGGGTTACCGCCTGAACGTGGAAAGATTCCCGATCGGAGTGATCCTGGGGATCGTTCCGTACAACTGGCCATTCAACTTGGCCGCGCACAAGTTAGCTCCCGCGATCGCCACCGGGAACACGGTCGTGCTGAAGCCATCACAGCAAGCGCCCCTCTCTACCCTCACCCTTGCGAGGCTCATCCATGAGGCAGGCTGCCCGGCAGGGGTGGTCAATGCAGTAAATGTCGAGGCGAAGTTCGTCCTTCCTCAGGCAAAGAGGGCCGAAGTAGCCATGTTGAGCTTTACCGGATCACCGGCTGTCGGATGGATGCTGAAACGGGAATTGGCGGAGAAGCGGGTATCCCTCGAGTTGGGAGGCGATGCAAGCGCCATCGTATGCGAAGACGCGGATCTAAACTGGGCCGTTCCCCGGCTCGTGGCGGGTGGCTTTGGATATGCGGGCCAGATCTGTATATCCATCCAGCATGTGCGCGTCCATCGCAGCCGGTACGAAGAGGTGAAGCGTGAACTTGTGCGACAGACTCAGACATGCAAGTTTGGCGACCCCCTGGATGAAGTCGTGGTAAGCGGACCGCTAATCTCGGCGGCGGCGGCCGACAAGGTCGCAGAATGGATCGAGGAAGCGATGAGCGGAGGCGGCAAGCGGCTGGTCGGAGGAGAACGTCAGGCAAACGTCATCGCCCCTGCGGTGATCGAAAATGTGCCTTCATCCTCGAAATTGGCTCGGCAGGAAGTATTTGGGCCGGTAATCACTTTGTCCGCCTATGATCGTCTGGAGGATGCCTTCGCAGAAGTGAATCGAAGCGAGTACGGCATCCACGCGGGGGTCTTTACTCACGACCTTCGCATCGCAGAACGGGCTTATCGTGAGCTTGAGGTCGGCGGCGTTGTCGTGAACGATTATCCCACGCTTCGCTTCGACAATATGCCATACGGTGGCGTCAAGCGCAGCGGCTTTGGACGAGAGGGCGTTCGGTATGCGATGGAAGAAATGACCGAGATCAAGTCGCTACTTGTACGAACGCTCTAATCGTTCGGCTTCCCTAGCGGCCGCCCGAAACCACTTCGTCATCAATCCTTCGCACGAGATCGTTCTGTCGGCGCTAATCAGGAGCCTTCGTCACTGGAATAATTGAGATGCTGATCTGACACCGATCCGCTCCGGACTCTTGATCGATCTCAAGCTGCTCTGTAAATTCTGGTGAAGTCCTTATCAGTTTCAGGCGACTTGGTTTGCTCCAGCGCGACTCTCTGAATCCATCAGATGCTGCTCGCGATCGAACTTTGTCGGCGTCGCGCTGAGTTCCTGCGCATTGAAGCACCCCAACGAAGACTTCGTCCCATCCAACGAAATCAGGCTTTAAACCTCGGAAAAACTCAGAGCGATCCTTCCAGCTATTGGGTCGGGCAGAACTTGATGGAACGATGCTCAAATGAGTGGAGGCCTTGCTAAGACGAATCGTCACCTTCGTTCCATTTGTGATGGAAGTAAATTCCAAATCATTCGAGTGCGGCAGGGGCGACGCCTTTTCCTTTGCGAGGCTTATCCGCGATTCTAACGCAAGCGGCGTGTCAAATTCGCATTCCATCGAGCCTGATTGCACATCAGTTCGGACCATTTTAACCGTGCTCCCTTCCAGCAAGCGTGCAGCTGCATAGTCGGGCTCTTCGCTCTTCGCAGACCCTGATGACTTGTCCTGCTGTTGACAACCTGCGACAAGGAGGGTGAAGACAATAATGTAGAACTTCAGAAGAATTCTCGTCTCGAGCCAACAAAAGAATCTATTTCTTGTAGTAAGTTTCATTTAGCCTGTCCTTGCGAAGCATCCTCCTTGTCCCCGCGAATTGTCGTCGTCAAGTAAATTACATTCATTGCGCGTAGAAACCTGAAAACAACGACTCCGCAATCGATCATACAAAAATTTAACCAAATGCGGAGACTTGCATCCGACACAGATTGAAGCACAACGTTACCTATAAAAAATCGTAGCGCCAAAAAAGCGAAGGCAATTGTGCCCACCAATAGTGGTGATCTGAATGATATGCGAGGGTAGCTCGTTCGAAGTGGCGTCAACCGAAATAACGCCGCAATGATTAGTCCGGCTCCAACATCAGCTAACATGCCAAGGGGCAATGCCGTGCCGCTCAGCACATAAGCAACTACCACCTTGGTGACCATCAACAAAAACTTGGTTGGATTCAATTGCAACATATCCACCATTCGCGAGCTATGTCTAACGCACGTCACTCATAGCGTCCAGGCTAACCCTCTCACGATTCTCAACGCCTCCTCATCGACACCAAGGACTAGCCGCACCAATCAGCCGACATGCTGCACCTGCTTCCCCCATAAGAGGACTGATCGAGACAAAGCAGGATCGGCTCCGGGCTGAGTCCGACCGCTTCTTCTAATCATTTGATAGTCGAACTCTAGTGACTTGAGCCTCCAGAATTGCTTCTGCGGCGCAGGTGATATAAGGTCCTCAAGTCGCCATCCTTAAATTTCACCTCTAACTCACGTGCATGCGGCAAGACTCTACATTGCCACTTAGACCACGGTCCCTTCCCTAAAATGTTGATATAATTTCCCACGATCTTATAAGCCGCTTTCGCAACTGGCAAAACGTATCCAGTATCGTAAAGGAGAACCGTGCCTCCGTCACCGAATTCAAAGCTAAACCGTTTAGAGTTCTCCTTGAACTCCTTTACACTCGCAGCCGCTTCTTGTTCCAGCTGCGACCGCGTATGGCCTTTCCCGATATTAGGTGATATCTTCACCTCTACCGAAGTCGGATCAAGCACCCAAACCCCCGTTATGTCGAACCCGCTCGGCCCAGCATCGTTTGGCCGATTGCAGGCTTGAACAATCAGACACAAGACGGCCATCAGCGAAATATATACAAGCCTCATGTTAAGAGTAAAATCCGTAGACCCAGATGAGCCAACATCTAAGCTGTTCCAAAAAGTTTCCGTTGGCTTTATCATAACAGAGAATATATTCGTTGCTCCTCCCGCCAAGATGGGGTGGTTCGTGGTGGGGGACAATGTTCGTGCCTTTAACAGGGAATAGTAATCCACCACCAATGGGCTCCCACTCATTGTTATCCGGCCAGTCGTGCCGCCCCTTGCAAGCGTTGTAGTACCACTGCGATAAGGTGCTGCAAAGGTGCATCCACTGCGGATCACCTTTGTGGTTTGTATAAGCATCTGCACATATGTCAAGAACTTTCTTGTTCCAGCAAGCACAAGTTTTGCAGCTACTCTGCAGAGGAGGAGTGAAGCTCCTTATAGGCAAAGTACGCACACTGGTGTAGCCTGATGGATCGACCCTATTTATTACGTCGTTCCGACAGTAGAGGTATCGGGGTGAGCTTACTTGAGCATCTGTGCTTAAGAATCCCCCTAATCCAGCGATCAAGAAGCGACGACCAATGGACAAAAGGCCATACCCGCTCCCTCTCGCCCCATCGTCGTAGTAGCCCCACTGCCCGACGTAGCGGTAAGGGTTCACGGATGAGCCGGTGCTGGATTCCTGCACGCCGAACGCTGAATAGGTATAAGTGTCGGTAGTCGCTCCCGTGCTATCCGTCAAGGCATGGGTAGAGCCGAGGCCATCGTAGTGGAAGTACCGCTTGGTCCCTCCTCGGTTGGAGGAGATCAGCCCAAGGCCGTGCGTATACACCGCCCCAATCGCAAAGGTCGAGCCGCTGAGCGTGTACTCGGCGATCACTGCCGGGTATCCAGAGCTTAACTCGTCATAAATGAACCGAACCGGAATAACCGACCCGCTCCAGCTCGCGCTCATTCGGCGGCTATCTCCGTCATAGGTGAACGTGTCGGTGAGGAATGAGATGCCGGTGGCACTGGTCAAATGGCTATCGTCATCCCAATGATAAGTGGCCGAACCATTCGTTAGCGTATTGCCAAACTGGTCGTAAGTAAAGCTGGTACCTCCCGCAGTGAGCATCTCGTTATTGTCCCCATAGGTGTAAGTCGTGCGCACTCCATCGTGCCACTCCTCGATACGGTTACCGTTCGGATCATAAGCGTAGGTATACTGATAGCTCCGCGCCCCAGGAGTCTTCGCACTCCAGCGATTCTCCGCTTTTAGCTGCTGCATCGGATCGTATTGATAAGGCGTGTACTTCCCGCTCTTATCCTTCACGCTGAGCCGGTTACCCGTCGCGTCTAGCTCGTACTCGAACG
>JAEVZK010000029.1 GCA_023392285.1 Armatimonadota bacterium
GGTATGCCGCATAGCGCTGTCCGATCGCGTTCCAATCGAGACCGACAATGTTCTGATCGTAGAAGTTGTCTCGTTCGAAGCGCCAAGCTTCCCAGAACATCTGCTTCCATTCGGCCCGGGGATCGACTACCGCGGAGACTCCACTCGTGTCCACCCTGCCCTCGCCAGCGGACTGATTCGGTTTCACATCGGCGACGCCGAGGACGTTTCCAGAGGCATAGGCGAACTTCGTTCGGCTCGGATTGAAATCCACGGCGAGAACGCCATTCATGATCGTCGTGGCCGTTTTGCTGCCGAAGTCGAACTTCATGAGCGTAGCCCCGGTACGGTAGAAGAGTCCGTTATTCGCACCCGTCAGGCTGTTGTAGGTGCCGTTGCCCATCGGAAGCACGATCGCTCGATCGACGATGTTATCGAAGTCGACCTTCATCGGCTGAGGCTCGGGAGCGGCAGTGGGACCTCCGGGTGCTGGCTTAGATGGGCCTCCCTTTGGACCTTCTGGCTCCTCCTCAGAAGAGGTGTCAAGCGGATTGCCCATCTCCTTTGTTAGAGGCAGCACGTAAAGACGCGTCGCGTCTGTCACCTTGAGGCTGTACTCGTAGATTCCAAAGGAAGGCTCGAAGGTTCGATTGGAGGCAAAGTACAGATACTTCGAGTTCTGATCGAAAGCTACCGCCGTGTTGTCGTACTGATCGGTTGTCACGGGCGTCGACTTACCGGTGGCGATCTCATAAAGATAAACAACGCCAAACGAGTTTGGAGCCGAATTGATGTAAGCGACCCACTTGCTGTCGGGCGAGAAGTCGGCCGTGATACCGCCGCCGAATCGAGCCGAGAAGATCTTCGTCAGCTTCTTCGAGGCAACGTCCACGATATAGCACTCATAGGATCGAGTGGTAATTAGAATCTGTTTGCCGTCGGGAGACCAACCCAAACCATTGATCGGAAGCGGTTCGCTCGTGATCTTCGTCGCCTCTCCGCCAAGTTGAGGTTGCGAGTAGACGTGAAATCCGCCGGTGGAATCCCCTTGATCGCTGGCGTAGGCAATGGTTTTGCCGTCGGGCGACCAAATCGGGAATCGCTCGCGAGCATCAGATGTGTTTGTGAAATTCCGAGTGTCGCCTGATTTCACCGGGATGCTGAAAAGTTCACCTCTTGCTTCCGCGGCAATTCGAACGCCGCTGGGGGATATTGAGATACTGCTGATAGACCCGCCCAACTGTCGTAGGGACGGGCGCGCACCCAGGTTATCAGAGACTACTTTGTAATACAGCTTGTCCGTCTTTCCTGAAGCGATATCGTACGTGTAAAGATAACCATCTCGCTCGAACACGATCGCCTTTCCGTCGGTGTTGGGCCACTTGATATCCGCGTCGGAAAAGCTCGTAAGTTGCTTAACGTTGTTGCCGTTGATGTCGCTGCTGTAGAGGTTCAGCGTGCCAAGCTTTCGATCGCTGAGGAAGTAAACCGTCTGCCCCACAATCATCGGTGCATAGTTCTGCTCACGCTGGGCAGGAAGCTCCCGATAGCTATTGTTCGACAAGTCGAAGACCGAAACTCGGCCCTGAGTTCCTCCTCGATAGTGACGCCAGTTGAACACGCTCGAGTTGGCCCGCTGGTAGTAAAGCGTGTGGCCATCTTTGGCCATCGTGCCATCGTAAATTTCCGTGATCACTGTCCGCTGTGGCAAACCGCCTTGGGGGCTAATCATCCAGAGCCGCTGCTGGCGATTAGTGTAGCTTCCGTACGTCGAGCCGTACATGATTTTCCCGTCCGGCGTCCAACCAATCACGTTGTCCGAATCGGGTTCAAAGGTTAAGCGCTTCGGCTCGCCTCCCTCGATCGGAAGAACGTAAACATCGGGATTGCCGTCGTAGCTGGCTGTGAACGCTATCCACTTTCCGTCAGGCGAAATTCGCGCACGGGCTTCGATATTCGGATGGGAAGTCAGTCTACGTGCGAACTGACCGTCCTTATTGGCGACCCAAAGGTCACCAGCGTAGGTGAAAACGACGGTGTCGCCATAGATCGCCGGATAACGCATCAATCGCATCTCCGGCGGCGTGGAGGATTGGCCGACGGCGATCGCCGCAGCTGCTGCAAAAAGTAAGCTCAATGAAGTTCTCCTGGACTAGATGCCGGAATCGAGTATACAAGTCTGCAGCGTCTGCGCGCTTCCGGTAGGACTGAACGATCACCGGCTTGAGCGGTTCCCTTCCACAGAGGAAGGTGTGCCCGTATCGGAAGATGGTGGACGATCTTCTTGTTCATACCGATCTTCCCGAGGCTGCGGTCCCATCATCATGCACCCGCGGATGGAGCCAGTGACCATAAGGATCACGAGAAGCCAGAGATACATGGTGTAGGGACCGGAACTGAGCAGGTGCCGAAACGTGAGCTTCGCCTCGCCGGCAATCGCGCGCGGCTTTATTGGAATTTTATTCCGGCTGCAGTCCCGGCATCGTGTCCCTGCCGGACCAGGCACCACGCAACGGTGGCAAATCGGCTTGCCGCACTTCCCGCAGGTCAGATTCGTCGGTTCGCGCCGGTGTTTATAACAGTAAAGCTGGTCCGTATTTGCCAGATTTTGCCCGCTCGAAACCTGAGCGAACTCTAAGCCGCACTTCGCGCAAAAGAAATTCGTCTCCTCGTTCTCTTTCCCGCATCGAGGGCACACCACCGTAAGAAAAGGATACCAAAGCCCCCGCCTTTTAAGGCTAGATGTACCGACGCAGCAACTCCGCCGCCTCTCTCGTCAAGTCTGGCTCGTCGACGCAGATGCCGCAATACGTACCGAGCGGCCCCGTTCCAAGACGCCGATTCAGCACGTTCACGCAGTGCGGCCGGCCCCGATCGCCTCCCGAACAATACACCGTGAAGTGGTCCGGGTCGAAGTGCCCCTCGGTCTCAGGAAGCCGATCATCCGCCGCCAGCAGCAGCTTTTCGATCAGCCAAGCCGCATTCTCCCGGTTGAAGATCAAATATCCGCCCATATCGACGCCGTCAGGCGTGATCCGGAGGTACCCGATGGCCAGCCTGCCCCCATCCAACTCGCCCACTCCAATCTTCTCCAGACCGCGCTTCTCCGCCATAACTCATTTTTCCCTTAAAACCGGATCGATCTTCTATCTGACTGCGTGGCAAAGTGGATCGATAAAACTGGTATTTCTAAATAACCCGTGAAGACAATAATCTTGATTTAGTGATGTACGCTGAATTGCGAAAGACAACTTGAGCTGAAGTGGTCTTTCAAGGAATTATTGAGATGGGTCAGTCCGCTAAATTCGTCATCACCCTCTGCGCATTCGCCGCCTTCGGATTTGCTTCGGCTGATGTGACCTTTTTCGACATATTCAAGACCGCGGACTTTGAGCAGACCTCTGATTCACAACCGATGAATCCCGTCAACTGGAGGTTCAATTCCCGGATCGAGACGGACAGCGATGATCAAGCGCTCAGCGGGACCCTCACCCTTCCCGACCAGTCCATCCGCGCCTTCACGCAGAGTGATCCGCGGACCCTTAGCTTTGGCGAGGAAGGCTTTTCCAACAGCACCGATCTCGATATCGCCTTTCCTGATGGGCCCTATCTCTTTAGCATCGACAGCGGAACTCTCGCCGGGTGGACGGGAGAAATTCGGGAGCCCGCCGCAGATTATCCTGATGCCGTTCCTTACCTGACCAACAACGGGTACAGCGCGCTTCAAAACGCCGATCCAAATTCCTCCATCTCCGTGACTTGGAACGGCTTTGGGCACGGCGGCGGAGGGGATTCAGCGCTGGTCTTCTTTGATATTTTCGATCAGACTGATGGCGTTTACATCCTCGATCATTTTGGGGACCAATCGGTCTATCAAGGCGACACGATTGGCGCGGGAACTCTGATCGCTGGACATCAATACACGTACAACCTCTTCTACAGCGTGCGGTTTAACAACAACTATATCGCCCCGGATGGAGGATTTGGCATCGCTGGCTTCGACTTCGCGACTAGCGGCGACTTCACCGCCGTCCCCGAGCCGGCGACGCTCGCTGCCTTTGTCCTAGGTGCTGTCGGTTTCGCGCGACGCCGACGGCGGATTCAGAGACGTTAAAGACGTGGCACCGGTTTTCAACCGGTGCGTATCGCGACTTTTCAAGTCGCTCCGGATTCAGAAAGTCTCCCCGCTTGAGAGTGCCGTAAACTAAATTCATGATCGGGCGGTGGGGGGCGATTGCGATTGGGCTGGCGCTGTTCCTCTGCGGCTGTTCTCCGCGCCCCGATTCGGACAAAATTGTGATCCGCGTGGGGAACTGGGGCGGGGCGAAGGAAGGAAACGATTACGACCAACTGGTCGAGAAGATCAAGCTAGATTTCATGCGCGAGAATCCGGACATTGAGATTCGGGAAGAGTCGATTCCGGGTGAATACGTGGCGAAGGTGAGCCTTGCCTATCTCGACAAAAGCGAGCCGGACGTGCTGATGCTCGACGCGTCGAGTTCCGCACTCTTTATCGATAGCGGCATCGTTACCGATTTGTCGCCGGAAATCGCGGCCGATCCGGATTTTCACCTTTCCGACTTCTTCCCGAATGTGGTCGACATCGCTCGACGCGGGAAAGGGCTGTTTGCCATTCCGCAGGATTTCACTCCCATGGTGATGTACTACAACAAACGCCTCTTCGACCGAGCTGGACTGCCTTACCCGGACGGCAGCTGGAACTTCGCTCAATTTCGGGAGACGGCGGCGAAGCTCACAGCGCCAGGGCAATTCGGGTTTGCCTTTTCCAATTGGCCAGCGGGCTGGGTGATGTGGATTTGGAACAATGGAGCGGATCATTTGGGGCCGAATGGCGAGGCAGAGGGCTTTCTCGACAGCCCGCGATCCGTGGAAGCGGTGTCTTTTCTCGCGAACATTGTGGAGTCAGGATTTTCGCCATCGATCAGCCAGGCAGCTTCGCTAGGCGTGGATTTATTTGCAAATGGTCAGGCGGCAATGACGGTGAGCGGGCACTGGTCTTTGGTGGGATATGCAGCGGCTCCCAAGGGTCCCGACGGGAAGCCGAAGATCACCTGGGATGATATTGGGGTCTGCGCGCTGCCTCACAACATCCCGGAGTCGCAGACGGTGATGTACGAATCGGGCTACGCGATCGGAGCTCACTGTCGAAATCGGGAGGCTGCTTGGCGGTACATCAAGTATATGACCAGCCATCGCGTTCAAACTCTCTACCAATCAAGCGGAATCGCGGTCTGCGGAAGACGCGACGTCGCTGAGGAAAGAGCAAAGAAATCTGCGTTGGAGCAGCAATTTATTCCGATCATTCCGAGTTGCCGCGCTCCTTACGGTTCGCGTGTCGAGGGCTATGATTTTGTTGAGACGCAAATGGCGAAAGCGATGGACGGAATCTTGCAGAGCGGCCTGGAACCAGCTACGGCGCTGTCGAGGTCGGCTCAGGCGATCGACCGGGAGTGGGCGAAAAAGCAATGAAGCGGGGGAAATGGGCGGCGAGTCTCTTTGTCGGCCCCGCCTTTTTGCATCTCCTGATTTTTGCGCTAGTACCAATTGGCTACGCCTTTTACCTCAGCCTCTTCAAAATTCATCTGCTGCGCGGAGAAAGCCGGTTCGTCGGAGGTGGGAACTACGCGTATATCTTCGGCGACTCGAGCTTCTGGAATGCGATGTGGAACTCGGCGCGGTATGCCCTGGCCAGCGTGTCGCTGGGAATGATCATTGGACTGGCGGTGGCGCTCTTAGTGAATCAGAAGCTGCGCGGGATGGCGATTTTCCGCACGCTTTTCTATATTCCTTCCATCGCTTCGGGAATCGCTCTTTCGATGCTGTGGATTTATGTTTATCTGCCTAAGACGGGCATGATCAACACCTTTTTGGGATATGTCGGAATCGACTCTTCCACGGATTTTTTGAACAACGTCTCTTACGCGATGTGGGCGCTCGTCGTGATGGCCGCGCTGAACGGTGTTGGGCCGAAGATGATTCTGTTCTTAGCGGGTTTGCTCAACATCCCGCCCGAGCTGTACGAAGCCGCCTCATTGGACGGAGCAGACCGATCGACGACGTTCTGGAAAATCACGCTTCCGATGCTTGCGCCCACCACCTTCTTCGTAATGGTGACTTCCACAATTGGGGCAATGCAGGTGTTCACGCCGGTGTATTTGATGACGAAAGGAGGCCCGGAAGATTCGACTGATGTCGTTGGCTACCACATTTATACGGAGGCTTGGCAGCAATTCAACACCGGGCTTTCGGCCGCGGAAAGCTTCATCCTCCTGGCCGTGATCGCAATCATAGCGGTTGGGCAGTTCAAGTTGCAGAGTCGTCAGCTGCGGGGGTATTCGACAACGTGAACCATCGGGTTTTGGTGGGGGTGATCATGGCACTTGCAGGCGGCCTTTTAGGTATTGCCGCATTTGCCCTTCATTGGGGAGCGGTCAACCCGTGGCTCTTTGCAATTTCGTTGGTGGTCGCACTGTGTCTTGCGGCCAGCGGCCTGGCTCGACTGTCGGAAGCACCGGTAATCGGTCCCGTCATTCGCTCCGTCAGCAGCTATTGCGCACTTTTAGGATTGACTGTGGTGTTGATCGGGCCCATGCTGTGGATGCTGTTCGTTTCACTCCACCCTCCCAAGACACCGATCCCGCCTTTGAACGAGATATTGCCGATCAAGAAGGTTCAAGGCAAGGTCCAGCCCGATCTGCATTGGGAGAATTACGATACCGTGCTGAATAGTCCTACGCTGCCAGTGCGAAGGTTCTTCTTTAACACCGTTTTCGTCACCGTCGCGACCGTGCTCGGCCAGTTGTTCATCTCGTCTCTTGCCGCATTTGGGCTGAGTCGCATTCAATTTCGAGGACGAGAGACAATCTTCTATCTCTTCCTCGGTTCGATGATGTTTGCGGGTCCCGTCACGCAGATTCCGGTTTATCTACTGCTTCGAAGCTTGGGTTGGCTCGATACATACTGGGCTCTGATCATCCCCGGTGTCTCATCGGCCTTTTCGGTATTTCTGCTCCGGCAGTTTTTCCTTCAGATCCCAGTTGAATTGGACGAAGCCGCGAAAATCGATGGGGCTGGGTATTGGACCATTTACTCTCGCGTTGTGATGCCGCTTAGCAAGGCCTCGTTAGCGACGGCTGCCGCCTTCACATTCTTTGGAGTTTGGACCGACTTTTTCGGTCCGCTGATTTACACGAATTCAACTGATATGCGCACCCTGGAAGTTGGACTATCGGTCTTCAAGACCTCGTACGGCAGCAACAATTGGCCCCTTCAGATGACCGCGGCGCTGATTGTGATGGCGCCTTTGCTGCTCGTTTTCCTCTTGCTCCAACGCTACTTCGTTAAAGGCATCATGCTCGGTTCGATCAAGTAGATCTGGGTTTACAGACTCTCGATAAATTCCGTGAAATAGGGGCGTGAATCCCATGGCCCCGGTGCGGCTTCAGGGTGATACTGGATGCTGGCCGCTCTCGCTTGCTTAATCGCAATCCCTTCAACGGTGCCATCGTTCAAGTTAATCTGCGTGACCTCCGCATCGGTGCCCCTAAGTGAATCCGGATCGACGGCATAGCCGTGATTTTGGGAGGTGATCGTCACCTTCCCAGTTTCCAAATCTTTGACCGGATGGTTGCTGCCTCGGTGGCCGAACTTGAGCTTGAATGTGCTACCGCCAATGGCTTGGCAGAGTAGCTGATTGCCCAGACAGATGCCGAATATAGGCTTTTCCCCAATCAGCTCTGAAACAGTCTTCACAACTGGGTCGAGCCTCGCCGGATCACCGGGGCCGGGGCTGAGCAGAATACCGTCTGGCCGGTAAGCGAGTATCTCTTCACTAGTAGCAGTTGCTGCTACTACGATCGGTCGGCATCCGGCTGCCCAGAAACGTCGAAGAATGTTATATTTCAGCCCAC
>JAEVZK010000134.1 GCA_023392285.1 Armatimonadota bacterium
GTCGGCAAGTACGAGCTGAACCTGCCAAGCGAGAAGCTGAGCGTCGAGCAGACGACTTCACTCACGCCCGGCACCTCGGCTGACGCGAAAGAAGGCGACAAGGGCTCAGTCCCAGCGCCGGCATCTAACGCGAAGCTAGAGAGCAAGAGCGGTGAAGGCGACTTGAAGGACGACTATATCGTCGTCATCGGAACGCCTTCTCGACTTGATGCGGTTGAGGGAGCAATTCGCGGACTCGACAATCAAATTTGCGCCGCGCTTAATATCAAAGTGGGCAAGACTCAGGGCATGACCCGCAAGGTCTATGAGCCTCAGGGAATCTTTGCCGCTGATCTGGTTAAGGCGCTCGCTGGTGATCAGAACAAGGACTTCAACGGCGTTTCACTCTTTGCAACGCCGCAAGGCAGTGCGAGTCGACAGGCGATCGTCCTTTCGGGGCGTGAAGCTGACGTCGACCGCGTGATGTCGATGCTTCTCGAGCTAGACACGACTCCAGACTCGGCTCAGACGAGCTACGAAGTCGTAGGCTTGAAGTACATCCAACCTGGATTCGCATTGAGCCAGCTGATGAAGGAAGTTCCTGGATTGAAGGTCTCGATCCTGCCTCCCCCCATCGATCCTCGCGTGGCTCTCGACTATAAGGAGACCAGCCAGAACAACGGCGCTCAGGCGTCTGGACCTGGCCAGGATTCTAACGCTCCCAAGACGGGCGATGATAACGGATCGGGCGGAAAGGGCGGCAGCTCTGATGGCGGTTCCGGTAAGGACAATCAGCTTGGATCGGGCGGCGGCAAGGGTGCGGACTCGGTCAAGGTTTCCACCGTATCGAACTCGATTCCAATGAAGCTTCTGCTTCGAGGTTCAGCCGATCAGATTGCTGCGGCGGAGAACTACCTCAAGGTGGTCGACACAGCGCCGAAGCAGGTGGCGGTCGAACTCCGAGTCATGGAGCTCAGCCGAGAAGAAGCGCTGAAGGTGGGTCTCGACTGGAGCGTCTTAACTGGCGGAACCCTGAAGAGCATCCACATCAATCAGGGCCTCGGTTCAGAAGGCAGCGCTGGAGGCTTGGGTGCCAAGCTCGGATTCGCTGGCGGCGGTTCAGCCTCAATCACGGGTGCTCTGGATCAGCTTTCGACTCGCAACAATGTCTTAGCTCGGCCGTCGATTCTTGTGAACGATGGAGTTCCGACGAACATCTTCGTGGGTGATGAGGTTCGCTACGTCAAGTCGATCTTGACGAGCGCCAACAATCCGCCCACGATTGAGACCGACGAGATCGATGTCGGCGTCGACTTCAACGTGATTGCACGAGTGGGTGACGATCACAACATTATCGTCGATCTGGCACCGACGCTGAAGATCCTCCAGGGCTTCACCGCCGTTCCAGGAGGAGGCAGCTTGCCTCAAACCAGTCGGCGCAGCGCGGCCACTCAGATGACTCTGAAATCGGGAGAAACCATTGCGATCGGCGGCTTGATCCAAGATCAAGACCGGAAGAGCTATGGCGGAATTCCGATTCTCAAGGACCTCCCGATCATTGGCCGAATCTTTGGTCGAACTGAGACACATCGTCTCCGCTCTGAAGTCGTCTTCTTTGTGACTGTGAAGGAAGTGACGGAGGCCGACCGTTCGGCTCCGGCGAATCCTCGCCAGGCCGAGAAGGACAACACTCAATGGCCGGGTGGCGGGCCAGACGTTAAGAAGAACGGCAAGGGCTAGTTCAAAAAAGAGGGCTTCGGCGTCAGCCGAAGCCCTCTTTGCGTCGCCCTATTGCGCCTTCTCCGTCGAAGGCGATCAGCCTCCAAACTGGGTGCGGAGATACTCGGAGTCTGAGATCTTCTTCTGGATATACCACTGGCGAGATGCGACGGTGCGTTGAGATGCCTTCTCGAACAATTCCTTGGCCAACGCAAAGTGGCCAGCATCATATTCAATCTCGCCTAATAGTTCGCACGCCAGCGGATTTGTGGGATCGAGCTTTAGAGCCTCTTGAAGGTAAGAGCGCCGACCTAAGCCGGAGACTGAATCTTGGATCGCGATTGCGAGGCAAGAGATGGCTTCTATGTCGGCGGGGGTGTTGCCCTGCGGCCAATTTGAGGACGTGTCCTTCGCCTCACGATAACGACTGAGGATGTAGCCCACTACGTACTCGCGCTGTCCTTCAAACACCACGCCTTTGCGCGCCGAAGCCAGCGACGCTCTTAAAAGGAGCTCGGGATCGGCATCTGCAGTGCAGAATGGGGCGAGAATCGCGAATGCCTGCTCTGGCTTTCGAAGGCGAAAATAGCAATCGGCAAGCATTTGAGCGGCGACATTCGTGCCGAGGTGATCTGGATCGGCAATGTACGCTTCCAGAATATTCACAGCGTTGCTAAATTGAGCTGCCTTGATCGCGTCGCTGGACGCATCCAACATCGCAGTAAAATCGCGGCTGCGGCGCGCGAAGTCTGCCATAAATTCGGGGTTCTTCGCCAAAGTGGGGCACGCGGTGATGGATCGCCGTCGGGAATGCGGTTGGCCGATCGTTTTTTGAGGTGGATGAGCTGAGTGAGCAGGATCAGTCTGCGCAATTTTCGGGCCCCGCGCTACCTTGCTCTCCGCTTTGTGCACGGAGACTCGCACCGCCTCCGGCCATCGGAGGGGCACCGACACAGACGGCTTTTGTATCGTTAACGCTAGAGTGAGTAGAGGGAATATCATAAGCGGCTGCGCAAGAGAGTAGAGCCATGGCTTGTCCCAGAAGCAACAAGACTAAATGGTAAAGGCGACACACTTTACAATACACGAGATGATAATTATTCCGAAGCACCTTACCTAAATTGGGTGAGCACCCGATTCACTTTCCCGTTCGAAAGCGATTAAGCTGCGCCTTGCTCGCCTTCAGAGAGGAAGTTTTCGCTGATCTTGTTGATCTGCGTCTGCATCTCAACCAGCTTGCGGAAGACTCCGTCCTCCTTCACCATCAATTCGTCGTGAGTGCCCGTTTCGACGATCTTCCCATCTTCGAACACGATGAGGCGGTCGGCTTCACGCAAGGTAGAGAGACGGTGGGCGATCGCGAAGGTGGTGCGCCCCTCCACCAGCCGCTCCAGCGCCTCCTGAATCATCCGCTCGGTTTCCGTGTCCACGCTTGCGGTCGCTTCATCCAGGATGAGCACCTTGGGATTGTGAAGAATCGCTCGAGCAATGGCGATGCGCTGGCGCTCACCACCGGAAAGGCGCTGTCCCCTTTCCCCCACGTACGTATCATAGCCATCGGGAAACCCGACGATAAAGTTGTGGGCGTTAGCCGCCTTGGCGGCTTCCATCACCTCGCGCAGGGAGCAATCCGGCCTGCCGTAGGCGATATTGTCCTTGATCGAACCGGGAAACAGGTAGCTCTCCTGAAGAACGACGCCAACCTGGCGCCGGAAATCTTCCAAGTTGATCCTCTTGAGATCGATCCCGTCGAGAGTAATGGACCCTTGAGTCGGATCGTAAAAACGGAGCAGCAAGTTGATCAGCGTCGACTTACCGGCACCTGAATGCCCGACGATTCCTACCATCTCTCCCGGCTGTATCGAAAGGTCGATGCCGTGCAGCACTTCACGAGTCTTGTCATAGCTGAAATGAACGTCGTGAAACTCGATCGCTCCCTTTACTTCGGGCATGGCTAAAGGTTCCGCCACATTATCGATATCAATCGGTGTATCCATGATCTCGAAAACGCGCTCGGCTGCTGTGAGTGAGCGTGACGTCCAGTCCACAATTCGTTGAAGCATCATCATTGGCTGCTGCAGCATCGCCACATATCCAATGAACGCGGTGAGCTGGCCAAGGGTCATGGCCTTATCGAGCACACCGCGACCGCCCACTGTCCACACGACGAAGACGCTGATTCCCATCGTGAACACCACCATGGGGAAGAAGGTGGACCAACTCGATTCGGCAATGTAGCCGATGCCCGAGAGATCGCCGATGCGTCGTCCAAAGCGAGCTTTCTCCCGCTCCTCTCCGTGAAACGCCTTGACGACTTTGGTGCCTTGAAGCACTCCGTTTAACGCGCCGCTTAGGCGTGCGTTCGCATGGTGATATCGGCTCCACACGCGCATCATTCGCCGGCGGAACTTGTAAACGCCGAACAGAACGAGGGGAACGGGAAGTAGCGCCCAAATCGCGATACGCCAATTGGTGAGCAACATCGCGACCGGAATTCCGATAAGGAGCGCGGCCTGGTTGAGGATCACGGGAATACCGTCGACGAGCACGTCGTACAAGGAATTCGTGTCGTTCGTCATGCGACTCATGATTGAGCCGACATTGCGCTTGTCGTAGAATCCAAGTGAAAGCTGTTGCAGCTTGTTGAACAAGCTCTGCCGAATCGACACCGTGATCTTTGCCGAGAGGAAGGCGACATTCCTTCCACGGGCAATTTGGACGCCCATGATGATGAATCGGGAGCCGATGAGGGCAGAGATCAGCCAGACGAATAAGCCCGTCTTGTTGTGCAGCAATACGTCATCGACAAGGTGTTGGGTGAGGAGCGGAGGCATCAGCTCCAGCAATGTGCCGATCAGCGTCAGCAGGGTGCCCCACAACAGGCGCGCCTTGAAGGGTTTCGTGTAGTCGAAAAGACGGAGAAGCGTTTTCCCTTTGCTCACGCACCCAATGCACCGGTCCATATCCTCGGGCAAGGGACGGCCACACTTTTCGCAAAGGCGAGACAGCTGCTCTAATTCGGGAACGGGCTCATGGTTGAGAACCGCCTTTAGCTTTTTCTCTGCGCCAGCGAGCTGCAGTCCATGCTTGCTGCTGCCTCGGAGGAGCTCGACAGGGCGCCCACCGTGATCCACAACGAGTGCGCTGGCGTCCACAAGCGTTTCCACCCTTGGGTTCGAGAGCTCAGAAAGATCGTAGCTTGCCTGCACCTGCTCACCAAGCGGTGTCTTGTCGAAGCGGTAGGCCTTCTGAGCAGTCACGACAAGCAGCGAAGACCCAAGATGACCGGTACTGGTTAGGTCTGCTTGGGTAGTGAAAAGAGTCTCTTCCGACTCGGGCACGAGGAGGGGAGGGGGCAAAACGCCGGACATAAACAATGGGAACTTCAAACGCGGCGCTGCGTTTTAGGTCAACTGTAGTCTACGCGATCCGCCTCATCCTATCGCCAAAATTATATAAAAATGGACCACCGGGGCGGTGACGGCTGTGACCGTCACCGCTCGAAAGGCTAAGCGAATTTACGACGCATCGACGAAGGAATTCGTCGAAGCGCTCGCACTCCTAGCGCGATGAGATTAAGAATTAAGGCAATTCCCATGGGAAAGAAAGCGACAACGCTCACGACGGGGAGGTTCGTTTTGAAAGATTCCCAAAGCGTGCTGCCCTTCCCACTGATCATCTCGTCTAGACTCTCCTTTCCACGCTGCACTTCGCTTGCTAATGACGATCCGTAATAGTCCTGGAATGCACTCATGGCCGTCTTCTTGTCGGTCGTCGCGGCATATTCGATCCTTGTGCCCTCGTAGTAGCTCATACCAATCGGATAGTGCCAAAGGGTGGGCTCACCCATTTTGCCCGTCCATTGCGTGGCGAACGCCTGGTTCTTGTAGTCGCGAAACTTCGTTAATTCTGCTGTCGTTACCTTTAGCGCCTTCTCCTGCATGGCGATGTAATCGTCGATGTGCGCTCGGGGGAGCAGAATGCGGCCACCCTGGCAGGTGATCGCAAGATGAATTCCGAATAAGACAAACACGATCAGAGTAATGGCGCAAATCTCCCGCCACAGGAGTTGGCGGCTTCGGACGGCACCGACTAGAAAGGTGATCCCGCCGATGAAAGCGATCCAGCTAATGATATTCACCAGGTTATAGCCGAAGCCTCCGGTAAAGGCATAACCCAGCGCGGCTGCGGAAACTATGTAGGCGATCACTGCGACGAACCAGCCTTTGCGCCGATGGCGGGGGTCTGACTCGTCGATCGAGGCGGCGGCTACATCACTGACCCGTCCAAACCGCTCGATCGCCACGAGATCCGCTTCTTCTTCGCTCATGCCGGATGCCTGAAAATCACGGGACGTGTCGCGTAGGTGAGCTTCCGTTTCGCGAATCAGGTCATGGAATCGGTCGCCCCGCAAGCGATCCTTGGTCATACCTTCCAGCTCGACCAGATACCAATCAATGTATCGACTCATCAGTGTGCCTCCTTCTTGACAAGAAGAATCGAGCCGATGCTGCTGGAGAATTTCTTCCACTCGTGCCGCTTCGCTTCCAATTCCTTAGAACCAGTGGCCGTGAGCGAGTAAGTCTTCCGGTTGGGTTTGCCTTCCTGGGCAACCCATTCAGCTTCGATCAGTCCGCGCTCTTCCAGCTTATGGAGTGCGGGATACAGTTGTCCTTCTCCAATCTTGAGCAAGCCCTGAGATTGGGCGCTGATGCGCTTCGAGATTTCATACCCGTGCAGGGGCTGCTCTTGTAGAGAGCCGAGCACGAGCGCTTCCAAGTCAGTTTTGAATGCCATATTTCCCTCTCATTGCTTTATACATCAAAACAAGAGGTATGTCAAATAAAAATATGCCGCCGTTCGAGAGCGCCTCCGAAAGTGTAATCTGCCTTCGATGAAGTTGAGTCGCGCACTTCCAATACTTGTTGCCGGTCTATCGGCCATCTGCTTCTCTCAGGGTTTGAGAACTCGTTGGACTCAGACCGTCACCGCTGCGAATGCGCACCGCGAATATCCGCGTCCACAAATGGTTCGTGAAGGTTGGGTTAACCTCAATGGCGAGTGGGACTATTCCGTTGGCAGCAGCCACGGCAAGATTTTGGTCCCGTTCCCTATCGAATCGGAGCTTTCCGGGGTTCAGAGACCTTTACGTCCTGATGAGACATTGATTTACCGTCGCACCTTTAGGCGCCCAAGCGGCGGCCGGATTCTGCTGCACTTTGGAGCCGTCGATTGGCGGGCCGCCGTATTCGTTAACGGCAAACAAGCCGGCACCCACGAAGGAGGCTATGACCCTTTTTCGTTCGATATCACCAGTCTCTTAACGAAAGAGGGCGATCAGAGTTTGGAGGTCCGCGTCACCGATCCCTCTGATCGCGGACCTCAGCCGCGCGGAAAGCAGGTGCTCAAGCCCGGCGGCATCTTTTACCGTGCGACCAGCGGGATTTGGCAGACCGTCTGGCTTGAATCGGTGCCCGAAACCTACATCGAGAACCTTAAGGTGGATGCCGATCCGAAGTCGGGTGAAGTCAGCGTGACGGTAAACCCGAAAGGAATCGGCATCACAAAGCTGGCGCGCGTCACCATTTTAGAGAATGGGCGAGAGATTGCACGAGGTGAGAAGGGCTTCCGCTTCCACGAAAATCTTCCCGAGGATCCGGGTCGCGAGGCTTATCCCTTAACGCTTAAACTTCAGGTTTCAAAGCCGAGGCTTTGGTCCCCTGAGGATCCGAAACTTTATCAGCTGAAGGTGCAAGTGCTAGCGGTGAACGGTAAGGGGCCGGAGCCGCAAGATCAGGTGAGCAGCTACTTCGCTTTCCGCTCCTTTGGCATCGCCAAAGACAAAGATGGGATCAACAAATTTTTCCTAAACGGTAAGCCTTATTTTTTGATGGGGACGCTGGATCAGGGATTTTGGCCAGATGGCGGCTATACGGCTCCGAATGACGCGGCCCTGAAGTACGACTTGGATGTTCAAAAGCGACTTGGCTTCAATTTCATCCGAAAGCACGTGAAGGTGGAGCCGGAGCGCTGGTACTACTGGTGCGACAAGATCGGCTTGCTGGTGCTGCAAGACATGCCAAGCGGGGATCGCTCGATCGGGCCTGATGATCCTGACATCGAGCGAACACCTGAATCCCAGTCGATCCTGAAAACAGAACTGAAGGCTATGGTCGACACTCACCGAAATCACCCCTCTATCTTTGGTTGGGTGCTCTATAACGAAGGGTGGGGTCAATGGAACACCGTCGAGATGACTAAGTGGCTTCAGGACCTCGATCCAGCTCGCGTCGTAGATTCGGTCACCGGATGGGCGGATCGTGGCGTAGGTGCCTTTAAGGACTGGCACATCTATCCTGGGCCAGGCGCTCCGACGCCCGATAACCATCGAGCGGTGTTTCTCGGTGAATACGGCGGACTTGGATTACCGGTGCCGGGACATATGTGGAAAGCGACCGGATGGGGTTACCAGAGCTACAAGACATCCCGTGAACTGACGGACGCTTTCTGTGACCTCATGTTCCAACTACGGTTGATTAGGGGTGAGAGCGGTCTTTCGGGTGCGGTCTATACCCAAACGACGGATGTCGAGACAGAGTTGAATGGCTTGATGACCTACGACCGCGCGATGATCAAAATGGATGAGGCTCGAATCAGAAGGGCGATTCGCGATGTGAATCTTGATCCGCCGAAGATCACCACGATCCTTCCGACGAGTGAATCGACGCCCCAAGTTTGGACGATTTCTACAACAAATCCGGGGAAGGATTGGGTGAAGGCTCAACCGTGGAAGCATGAGCGCTCCGCAAAGGGGGGATTCGGAACTGCGGGTACGCCGGGCGCGATCATTGGGACGACCTGGGACACCTCCGACATTTGGCTTCGCCGGACCTTTGAAACGGCGGAGTCATGGAGCGACGGGGTCTACCTACGGATCAGCTATGACGACGATGTCGAGGTTTACCTCGACGGAAAGCGCGTCTATCAGGCACCAGGTTGGACGACGAGTTATAAACTCGTCAAGATTGGATCGTTGAGCAGAGGTCCGCACGATTTGAGAATTCACGTTCATCAGAATAAGGGCGGACAATACATTGATGCTGGTCTCGTGCTGGTGAAATAGTGCGAGCCCAAAGATAGTAGATCAGGAAGGCAGATGGAAAACCAATGTGACATCGGAATGGTAGGTCTCGGCACGATGGGTCGGAACCTTCTTCTCAACATGGTGGATCACGGAGCCACAGTCGCGGGGTTGGACACATCGCAATCCCAGGCGGATTTGCTCATCCAGTCCGCGCCACCGGGGAAAGCCTTTGGCACCACCGATCCCAAGCAATTCGTTGCTGCGTTAAAAGTGCCTAAGGCGGTGATGATCCTTGTACCTGCAGGGGCACCCGTAGATTCTGTAATCGACGAACTGGTGCCTCTCCTCAAGGCGGGGGACATCTTGATCGACGGAGGCAATAGCTACTTTCGAGACACTGCGGCCAGAGTCGCTCGGCTCAGCCCCTCGGGAATTGAGTTTCTTGGGATCGGCATTTCCGGTGGAGAAAGCGGCGCCCGCCACGGTCCGTCGATGATGGCGGGGGGCACCCCTCACGCCTACGACCGGGTCGCGCCTTTTCTCTCATCCGTTGCCGCCGAGTATGAGGGGGAGCCTTGCGTCGCTCTGGTCGGACCAGGAGCCGCGGGGCACTACGTCAAGATGGTCCACAACGGCATTGAGTACGGCCTAATGCAACTGATCGCAGAAGCATACGACATGATGCGTCGCGGTCTAGGGATGAGCAATGAAGAATGTTCTAAGGTGTTTCGCCGCTGGGGTAGCGAAGACCTGCGTGGGTTTCTGGTGGAAATCACTGCCGAAGTTCTTGTCAAACGCGAAGATGGACAGTATCTGGTGGACCTAATCTCTGACAAAGCCAAGCAGAAAGGCACTGGAAAGTGGACGTCCCAAGATGCGCTGGACTTAGGAATTCCCGTTCCGACGATCGATGCGGCGGTCACCGCCCGCGAGGTGTCCTCACAAAAGGATCTGCGCGGCCGACTTGCAAGCGAACTCGAAAATCGAACGGCGACTATTCCGCGGCGAGATCTTGTCTTGACGCAACTGCAGGGCGCGCTGCATTCGGCATTCGTCCTCACCTACCTTCAGGGTTTTTCTCAACTCTCGGCGGCCTCAGTCGAATACAATTTCGGGATCGACAACACGCAAGTGGCGAAGATTTGGCGGGCTGGCTGCATCATCCGTTCGCAAATTCTGGAGCAGTTCGCGGAAGCTTCGCGATTTGACATGGCGAGTGCCTGCGATTCGAACGAAATCGAGCAGCTGCGACAGGTAGTAGTTGCTGCTACTCAGGCACATATGCCGGTGCCGTGCCTCTCCGCCTCGCTCAGCTATTTTGACGGAATGACGAGTTCCCGCCTCCCTGCAAATCTGATTCAGGCCCAGCGCGACTACTTCGGTGCACACTGCTATGAGAGGATCGACAAAGCAGGCTCATTCCACACTCCCGACTGGAGCACCCATGCCTAACGGAAGACAATATGCACCCGCCGTATTCGCCATCTTTGGAGCGACCGGGGACCTCACCAAGAGAAAGCTCATTCCTGCGCTTTACAACCTGTACCTGAATGGTCTGTTGCCCGAAAAGCTGCGGATCATCGGCATTGCACGGCGAAACGACGTCGAGACCTTTCGCAAGGCTATGCGAGAAGCGATCGATCAATTTTCTCGCCGAACCGTGAAAGATCAAGACAATTGGAAGAAGTTCGCCCAATCGTTCGATTTCATTACAGGTGAGTTCGACGATTTGAAGGTGTATAAGGAGCTGGCCGATCGGATCGCGCTGGTCGAAAAGGAATGGGCCGAAAAAGCGGTCAAAGTGTTCTACCTGAGCATTCCTCCTGCCCTAATTGGCACGGTTGCGGATGGCTTGGGCAAAGCGGGATTGTCACGCGAGAAGAAGCTTGACCGCATTGTCATCGAGAAGCCGTTCGGACGAGATTTGGCTTCAGCAGACGCTCTCAACAAGAGCCTGCTGGGCTGCTTCGAAGAGCGCCAAATCTATCGAATTGACCACTACCTGGGCAAAGAGACCGTTCAAAATTTGCTCGCCTTCCGATTCGGCAATGCTCTCTATGAACCGATTTGGAACCGCAGCTATATCGATCATGTCCAGATCACCGTCGCGGA
>JAEVZK010000017.1 GCA_023392285.1 Armatimonadota bacterium
TGCTCGTTTGAGTACGAGCTAGACGCGACGGGTAACCGGCTCAGCGTGAAAGATAAGAGCGGGAAGTACACGCCTTATCAATACGATCCGATGCAGCAGCTAAAAGCGGAGAATCGCTGGAGTGCGAAGACTCCTGGGACGCGGAGCTATCAGTATACCTATGCCTATGATCCGAACGGCAATCGTATCGAGGAGTGGCATGATGGAGTGCGGACGACTTACACCTATGGCGACAACAACGAGATGCTCACGGCTGGAGGCACAAGCTTTACCTACGACCAGTTTGGCAACACGCTGAGCCAAGGGAGTATAGACTATACGTGGGACGATGAGAGTCACCTGCTGCAGATTACGGACGGCTCAAGCACGGACACGCATGAATATGATGGCAGCAGCCGTCGCATGCGCTCTAAGTGGAATAACGCTACGGACTGGACGAATTTTGTTTATGATGAATTAGAACAGACCTATCCAATTGTCTTAGCTGAATATGCGCTCCTTTCGGGGGCTTTCAGTCTAATCGCCATTAATACTTGGGGCTCAGGTTTGATTTCCAGTAACCGCGCGGGAACAAAGCGTTACTTTCACTTCGACGGACTTGGCTCAACCATGGCGCTCACAAATTCAATCGGAGCGACCACCGACACCTATACTTATTCTGGCTTTGGAGTTCTCGAATCAACAAGTGGCACGTCGTTCAATCCATTCTTATATTGCGGACGTATGGGTTACGTTTCTGATATGTCGAACAGTTCTCCTTTCGGCAATTGCTATCTGTGGAATCGCTACTTCCATAACGGTTACGGCCGCTTTCTCAGCGTTGACCCACTTGATTCGGACCGCAATCAATACCTGTACAGTAATAACTCCCCAGTCAATTGGGCCGATCCTAACGGCCTCTGTGTTTGCCCGTTCCGAGGGCACACTGGTAAGGTTTTTATCGATTGTTCTTGCGCTGGTAAAGGTGTGTGGATCCGACCGGAGCAATCGAATCTTGGTTGGGAACAGGCACGGTGCGGCATGTGGTTAGAGGTTGACGCGATCTCTATCGGTGGGACAACATACAAGGTTGACGGAAGTACGTGTGTGAAGTACACCTGCGACAAATGGGGATTTGAGAGCAATTGTTGCGTTAACATCTTGGCAAGCTGGATTGGTAAGAAGTGTCCTTACGAAGATAAAGGGTTTGGAGAACCACCAGGTATTCATGAAGCAGAGATTACACATCCGGGGCTACTCTGATGAAGCGTGGGCGTGTTGTTGAGCGCACCATAATTCGCATAGTTGTCATTCTATTGGTTGTCGTTGCGTCGTGTGCATCTCTTGCACTTCTCGGAATGCTTGCTTTCGCTGGAAAGAATCAGGAGCTTAATTTTGAGAGCATGAGGCTCGCGCTCAAGCGCGGCATGCCACCCGATGAGTCGATGAGACGATTGGGGGTGTCTCCGATTTCCGAGTCACATGATGGCTCTGGGAAGAGCACCGTCGTCGTAAGCGAGAGCGGCATCGGCTCCCTGTTTGTCCCACAGCGAAATATCAGCCTTGTGTTTGAGAACGGTGAGCTGCGACAGGTCTACATTGAGACCGTTTTTCAAGCCGGAGAAAGCAATGTTACACTGTTTTAGCGTGGGACTATACTGCATTGTGGCGATGCTGAAATGACAATGAGTAGAAAACTTGCTGCAAGGAGCTCGCTTGTGCCGGTGCGGTTTATCTACGACGAGTTAAGCTCTGGATACCCGGCGGTGATCGCCGAGTACACGCTCAGCGGCTCGACCTTTGCGATTGGGGCGGTGTATACGCACGGACTAGGGCTGATCTCCTCCAACCGAGGAGGGACGAAGCGGTACTTCCACTACGATGGGTTGGGGTCGACGCATGCGCTGACGGATAGCTCTGGAACGGTGACCGACACCTACAGCTACTCGGCCTTTGGCGTGCAGGAATCCAGCACCGGCTCATCAGTCAACCCTTACCGCTACGTCGGGCAGTGGGGTTACTACGATGACGGCGCGAGGGGAAGCGGTTATGGACTTAGCTTACTTGGCTGGCGATTTTATCAAGGGGATCAGGGGCGGTTCATTCAGCGCGATAAATTCTTGGGCAGAGATTATCTCTACACCCAGAATGTCTGTGTCACAATGATCGATCCTTCTGGTTATAAAGAGGCTGACGGCACCCGCATTATTTGGTGGAATCCATTTACATGGGGCTATGGCAATTATTGTGGCGGTTCCAGATCAGGTCAGGGTGGCCCTCCAATCGACAAAGTGGATGCGTGTTGTGCTGCACATGACAGGTGTCTCTCGGAATGGTATGACTTTCTAATTCCCTATAAGAGGACTAACTGCGATTGCAGACTTTATCTTTGCTTGGCTATTGCTGGCATGAGTTGTGAATCGTCTCCAAATCCAATGCAATGTCTTTGGTGGACGTCTCTGATGATGAATCACATGTCGTTCCGCTGTCTCAGTGCGATGCCACTTTAACAGGATGAGGGAAGTTGATCGAACTCTACTCATATTAGTGCTTCTCGGCCCCGCCGCCGTTTGCATGTTACTATTTGTATCATTCTACAGTGCACTTATGCCATTGCAATATATCTTTTTTGCGATTGCTGCCGCCATGATTGCCGTCAGCTTAGTCGCGTTAATTGTAATCCTTGTACGTAATAAAACTAAACCCTAGGCTTTGATTTATTAGCACAGATATTCTATGCGTTTTGGCCGTTCTGGTTTCGGCTTTAACCGACTGTGGCACTTACGAGAAGGTGGGCGGTTTTTTGCGGAATAAATCAGGAGAAAGAGCACAGGTTTTATTTCCGTCCCAACTGCCAGTCTTTTTGGATGCTGACGCCTCTATCGTTCCAGTGCCGAGAGTTGCTTGCAAAGTGATCTACAAGGGTGTCGCTTTTACGCTTCCACTAGACACGCTTGATCAGGAGGATGACTGCTACCTCTATCTTGATCTGGGGAAGGTTTGGCGCATGTCCCGTGACAAAGGACCCGTATTAGTGCCGATTAAACGAATAAGCGCGGCGGGCCGTTAACCTCGTGCATCAGGGCGATTTCGCCGTGGTTTCGGCAGCCGTGCTCAGACCCGCACACGAACTGGGGTCATGGTTACATCGCTGCCACCTTCACCCTGTGGTTTGAGTAAAGTCTGCCGATACTCTGTTGTAGGGCTGCATCACGCGGTACTAACAGACGGAGAAAGAATGCAGAATGGCTTTTTAGGGCCATGACCCAACGGCAACGGGATGCGTTGGCCGATGGTCGGCCAGATTGATGCCAAAGATGGCGAAGTCTTATTCGGAATTGCGCCGCACCTGAAATCAAATGCGGAAGAATCCCGCGCCAGCGGCTGCGCAGGGCTTTCTTATCCTATAATGTGATTCTATGAAGACTCTCGCGATCTCTCTTGCCGGTATCGTCGCATGCACTCTCGTCGTTGCCCAGGGAAGCTCATCGGTTCCCATGACCAAAATCAAGCAGCAGACAACGGCTCCAAAGGCGTCCATGAGCATGGAGGACCGCATCAAGATGGTCAAGGAATCGGCTGAGGGTAAGCCTCTGCCTGAATTTAAGATGCGGCGACTGGATGATTCGCAGCTCACCAACAAGGATTTGAAGGGTAAAGTCGTCGTGATCGATTTCTGGGCAACCTGGTGCGGGCCGTGCAAAGCAGCGGCTCCGGTGCTGAACTCGATTCACGACGAGTTCAAGGATAAGGGGCTCCTCGTCATCGGAGCCAATTTGGCTGAGCGAGGCAAGGACGGAACCCGAATCCAGACGAAGGATAACGCGGTGGCCTATGTCAAGGAGCATGGCTATGGCTACACCTTTACTTACGGCAACGACGATCTCGGGAAGAAGTGGCAGGTGCCTGGCTATCCAACCTTCTTCATCGTGGACAAGAAAGGGGTCGTACGAGAGGTCATGGTCGGTTTCGACGATGATCGAATGCGCCAGCTCGTCGTCGAGCTCACGAACGAGTAGCGAGCGCCGGGAGTCTGCCGGCCCGCAGTCGGCAGTCATTTTATCTCGTAGTAGAGTGAATGACTCAGCAGGAAGTTCTTGAATCTGCGGAATCCTTCCTTCGTGAGGAAGTTTCACCTCGCGCTCAAGACATCGATCGAAATCCGGCCGACTTGAGGTGGGCCTTGGAGGGCCTTTGCAGCAGGAATCTGATGGCGCTGCGAAGGCCGGCCGCCTTTGGCGGCCCCGCGATCAGCGAAGAAGCCTTTCGCGAATTTCAGGAGACTTGCGCCCGCTACTCGGGGACCCTGTCCTTCCTTCAAACTCAGCACCAAAGCGCTGGATCAATGCTGGCTAAAAGCGCTAACGAGGAACTCAAAGGCGACTACCTGCCTTACATGGCTGATGGGACCAAGCTGGTGGGAATCGGTTTTTCCCAGCTTAGACGCGGCGGCTCTCCGATCATGAGAGCTGAGCCCTGCGCCGACGGAGGCTATCTCCTCGCAGGCACGGTGCCTTGGATGACGGGATTTGGCTACTATCCAGAAGTCCTGATCGGTGCCACTTTGCCAGATGGGAGAGCCCTATTTGCAGTCGTTCCCGTTGAAGGTCCAAACATAACCCCTAGCCAGCCGATGCAATTGGCGGCCATGGAAGCTGCCAACACGGTCTCCATCGAGTTCAGCGGACACAAAGTGGAGTCAAACAGAATCGCTTTTATCCAGGAGGCGAACTGGATCAAGAACAATGATCAAATCAACATTGCCCTTCAAGGGCACTTCGCAATTGGATGCGCCATGGCCGGCTTGGACGTACTCCGCGCAGCCGCCGAGAAGAAGGGTCTGCCCTTTCTGAACACGGCCCTAGTCGCTCTCGACGAGGAGCTTCGCCGATGTCGAGCGGCAACCAGGGAAGCTCAGGGCCAGGTTCATCTGGAGGAGGCAACCGAAGAACGGCTCCGCGTGCGAGCTTGGGCGATCGATCTCGCAGTGAGATGTGCGCATGCTGCCGTGACCGCGAGCAGCGGAGCCGCGAATTCAATCCATCATCCGGCTCAGCGCATCTATCGCGAAGCGTTGGTTTACACGGTCAGCGCACAAACTCCCCCAATCATGCAGGCGACGCTGCAACGACTCACTCAAAAGAGTCAAAATTGAACAGTTCAATGAGACGCTGACCGCCTGGTGAACGTCAACAATGGACACGCCGATATTCCGCGCATTCACCTAAACAAAGTTATGGCATCCCAATCCACTGATATTCCAAGACCCGAATACCCTCGGCCCAATTTTCAGCGCAAGGACTGGGTGAACTTGAACGGCATATGGGAATTCACGTTCGATCATGGCTCGCGCGGCCTGCGGATGGGTTGGCAGGATGGACGAGAATTCGATGGCAGAATCCTCGTTCCCTTTCCGTATCAAAGCGAACTGAGCGGCATCAACGACAAGGGAGTTCATGAGGTCGTCTGGTATGGCCGCGATTTTGAATTCCAGGAGGACTGGTCGGGCAAGGACCTGCTGCTCCATTTCGGGGCGGTCGATTACTCCTGCACCGTTTGGATCAATGGCATCGAAGTCGGCCACAACTTTGGCGGGCACGTGCCATTCTCGTTCGACATCGCCCCATATTGTCAGCCTGGAAGCAACCGCCTGACGCTCCGCGTCTACGACCCGCTCGACCCTTTTCAGCCCCGCGGAAAGCAGTCGAGCACGGGTTTGCCACACGGCATCGACTATTACTGCACAACCGGCATCTGGCAGACGGTCTGGCTAGAACCGGTTAACCCTCTGCGGATCGACAGCCTTCGGATCACTCCCGTCCTCGACCAAGACGGATTCGAACTCAAGATTTTCTTGCACGCGCCTTCGGTTTCCTGGACCGTGGAAGCCGAAGTTTTCGAGGGTGGTAAGCGAGTCGCGATTGAGACAAAGGACGTCACCAACGCGGCCGCGCGGCTCTTCATACGTATTCCCAAGCCGAGAAGGTGGACTCCAGAAGATCCTCACCTTTACGACCTGAAGGTGCGGCTAAAGAAGAATGGAGAGCTCTTCGACGAGATTCAATCCTATGTTGGGATGCGTTCGGTCAGCCTCCGCGATGGCCAAGTAATCCTGAACGATGAGCCGATCTACCTGAAGATGGTCTTGGACCAAGGCTATTGGCCGGAGAGCTACCTAGCGGCCCCGTCTGACGAGGCCCTGCGGGCTGATGTGGAGTGGTGCAAGAAATTTGGTTTCAATGGTGCCCGGAAGCATCAGAAGGTTGAAGATCCGCGTTGGCTGTACTGGTGCGACAAGTTGGGCCTGATGGTTTGGGGCGAGATGGCCAATTCCCGGGCGTGGTCCATCGAAACCGAGGAAAAGCTCCAGGCGGAATGGCTCCGTGCGATCGAGCGAGATATCAATCACCCCTGCATCATCGCCTGGGTTCCAGTCAATGAAAGCATGGGCTTCCCCGAACTGGAAGTTGGCCACCCCGGCCAATATGCTTTTGTCGAGCGAATTGTGAATATCACCCGCAAGTTCGATCCCGAGCGAATTGTCATCGACAACGACGGTTGGGAACATACCGACGTAAGTGACATCATCGCCATTCACGACTACACACCCGATGCGGCCGGGTTAAAGGAGCGATACAAAGAGACGCTCGCGGGAGGGCCGCTGCCGACCTTGACATGGCTTCCTAACAAGCCGGTGTTCACGAGAGGGTCGCGCCACTGGGGGCAGCCGATCATGCTGACTGAGGTCGGAGGATTCCTCTTCGTTCCGCCAGAGATTCCTGAGGATAAGCTCGACTTTCTATACGTGAATTACGGCAACGTCAGGAGCTACGAGGAACTCCTGGACAAATACCGAGACTTGATGGAAGGCATAGCCGCACTGCACTTCGTTCAAGGCTTCTGCTACACCCAGCTCACCGACGTGGAGCAGGAAATGAATGGGCTGCTCACCTACGATCGCCATCCGAAAATCCCGCCCGAAAAGATCAAAGAAATTCACGATCGATTGTTTCATGTCCACTCTCCCTTCGCAAAAAAATAAGAGAGCGTCTTTAGGTCATTTCAAGGGGCACGTGATCGTTCCGCCTCATTCCAGCGCTCATGGATGCTCGCCCATTGCTGATCGCTCAGCATGTCCGGCTGAGACCGGGCATTTTGCAAGCGGCCGATCAAGTTAAGCAGCGCCTCGAACGCGATGCGACATCGGCGGCAGGTCCGGACGTGGAATTTCGTGAACTTCAGCAGCCACCCCTTCAACTGTCCATCTGCCAAGGCGTGAACCAAATTCCTCATAAAGAAACAAGGTTTGATCGTCATCTCACTCACTTGAGGTAGCCCCGCTTCTTTCCATAGTTTTTCAGTTTTTCAAACAAAGCCGCCCGACCTCGTGCAAGGCGAGATCGCACGGTTCCAACGGGCACGCCTAACGATTGAGCGGCCTCTTCATAATTCATTTCCTCGACATCGACGAGATAGATGCACATACGCTGTGGCTCCGGAAGTTCCTGTAGGGCCTCTTCAATGGGCGCATCGTAGACGCCGCTCAAGCTTTGCTCGTCGGGCTGGTCCGCCAATGGTGAACGCAGGATCATATCCTCATCAATCTTCACATCGGATTGCCAGCGCTTTCGACGTCGATGATCGTTTAAGAAAACGTTCGTCAGAATCCGAATCAGCCACGCCCGCAGGTTCCCGCCGCTAAAAGATCCGCCTAGGTATGCTTGATAGGCGTTGACAAGGGCGTCCTGAACGAGATCTTGCGCGCGCGCCACATCGCCGTGACAAAGATGAGTCGCAATCCGCAGCAGCGTCGCCTGATGCTCGTGGGCGGCACGCTCAAACTTAAGCCGCAGTTCCTCAACCGTGCTCGAATTCGGCTCATCCGGCCAGCTCCCAGTCAACGATTGCTCCATTCACATACACAGGTGATGACGGCGAAGAAAAGTTCCTCCGTTTCCCCATTCACGATCCTAAGACATTACGGACGACGCGGATCGTTGTAATCTCGAACCTTGAACAGCTCATTGAGGACTCGCGGAATTTGGTGTGGAGCAACCGAAGCTGGCACCACACGAGATTCCGTCTCTGCCTACGTTGACCGCATCGCAGATGCCGGTTTCAACCTGATGCTCGTCCACCTCAAGGGCGGCGGCTCTATCTACTGGCCCTCGACTAACTTTGCCTCCTCAGTCGCACCGGATTACTCAGATTTCGATCTGCCAGCCGTCCTGCTGGAGGCGTGCGAACGGCGTGGAGTCCGCCTTCACGCCTGGTTCATCGACTATTTCGAAGGTTCGAACGGTGAAGCCTACCGATCTCATCCAGAGTGGGCCGCTCTGAACGCGGCGGGAAAAACGACCCAATCTGAGACTCTTCGCGGCGAGCCGTACTCGCCGCTTTGGATGTGCCCTGCTCGGCGGCCAGGCTACACCGATCAGTGGCTCGTGCCCCTCTACCGGGAATTTGCCTCCAGATACGGCTTTGAAGCCATTCATCACGACTACATTCGATATCCAGGCGATCTCGCGCCGGACCAGTATTGCTTCTGCGATTACTGCTTGGAGCATATTCCCCGGTGGGCAGGCTATGTCAACGAAGCCTTTCCCGAAGAGCCGTTCTATCACGAACTCTATGACCGCCCCTACTTGGAAGCACATTGGGAGCAGAGCCCCCGGGTCCTCCCCGCGAATTGGGCAAAGTTGGATCGCGTCTCGAAATCTCGGTTCCTGCTAGAGGGAAGCTTCTTTCAAGCGGGCAGACACGATCTGGACTATTTCTTCTATCAGTTTCGCGTCGAATCCGTGCAGCAATTTGCCCAGCTGGCCCGCGCCGCCGTGAGAGAGGTTCGGTCTGAGATGAAGCTGAGCGCGGCCGTGTTCAAGAATCCGGTTCACAGCGGTCGATTCATTGGCCAGGACTGGCGGAAGTTCGTAGGCTATGTGGACCACCTTCTACCCATGGATTATCGAGACCATTTTCCTGGCACTTTTGCTCAGTATCTGGCCCTCCTGAAAGAGTCGATCTTCCGGCAAAAGGAATGGACGAGCGACTTCGAAGCGCTGTGGCCGGGCCTTGCGGTGAACTTCCTCTATAAAGAGGAGTTGGCTGCGGGCGAGAAGAGCTTCTCCCCCGACAAGTTTGAGGCCGTGGTCGAGACGATCGCGTCTACGGGCGTGGACGGGCTCGCCATCTTCTGCGAATCCCAGCTTCACCAGTTCGGCTTATGGGAAACGGCGAAGCGCTGCTTCGGGAGGTAAACGATCCTGTATAGTTCAGTTCGCGAAGATATATTGCGTTCCTTTATTCTCCGAACCCACTCCTTCTCATGCAAACGGTTGACAGTCGACCGATTTCAGTGGAGAGTAGAGCAGTGACGTGGGCCAGTGAACAGCCGCCTCCGTAGCGTTACCATTCACTATTCTCCATTCACTATTCTCCATTCACTATTCTCCATTCACTATTCTCCATTCCCCATTCACCATTCACCATTGACCACTCGCTCCACCTTTCCCCCGATCGTCCTGGCTTCCGCTTCACCGCGGCGAGCCGAGCTGCTTCGGCAGATCGTCCCTTGGTTCGAGATCATTCCTGCGGACTTGGATGAAGACGCTCTTACGACCCTCGATCCATGGGAAACCGCAACCCGCCTCGCTCTCAGCAAAGCTCAAGCAATCCGTATGCTTCAACCCGGAATGGCCATAATCGGCGCCGACACGGTTGTAGCCTGCAACATCGAAGGTCAGTGGCAGCAATTTGGAAAGCCTTCTGACGAGGACGATGCGATCAAGGTGTTGAGCATTCTCTCGGGGCGGGAGCACGTCGTGATCACTGGCCTTGCCGTCCTTTATCGAAATCGCGAGTGGGTGCATGCCGAGACGACGCGGGTACGTTTTCGCACGCTAACCGACGAGGAAATTCATCGCTACGTCGATTCGGGAGAGCCGCGGGACAAGGCCGGAAGCTACGCGATCCAGGGCGGAGCGGCTGCATTTGTTGAGAGCGTCGAAGGTTCTCGCACAAACGTGATCGGCCTGCCCCTAGAAAGGCTAAAACAGATGCTAGACGAGGCTTTTGGCTAGCTCGCTCGCATCGACTTCCCGTCCATCTTTCTCGCTGGTGGGGAAAACACTTACCCGAATTCCCTCTTCCTGAAGGCTGGGGAGCACATGATCGGCCATGTCGGCAGCACTGAGCGCGACCAGTTCCACCTCCTCGATGTCGGTGCCCTCGATCCACTCTTGCGCAAACTCCGGATGGGGAAACACGACGATGAAGGGTGTGTCCTCCGGCCCGGCGAGCACAATCAGCTCTTCCTCGACACCCAAAGTCCAAACCTGATCCTCAGCCTTTGATTTATCGATGAAATAAGTGAACCGATCTTGATCGCCCAAGGTGAGGGTCGAGCGCAGTTCTTCGCCCGTCAAAGCGTAGCTAATGTCTTCGAGTTCGGTCTCTTGATCGCTCATAACCATCTCCATTGTATGCCCCATTTCTCGGCACGTCGTGTGAAAGTCTTCTACGAAATCCTACCGTCACCGTCACCCAATTCGACTTTGCCTTAACTTTACTGCTCAAGAGTCGGTCCCGGACGCTGAAAGATCTGGCGGATAATGGAACACGGCCCTGAAGAACAAGAGCTTCTGGGCCGCACCGCACTGGAGGTGCATTGTGCATAAAATCGCTTGTTGGCTGGCGTTCGCATTGGCAGCGCTCAGCCTCGTTGGATGTCGCGCCAAGACCGACCCAGCATATTCGCCCGATGGGAAAACCATCGCCTACGTCGATAGTCAACAGAATCTGTTCTTAAATAGCGGCGCTGAGCGCAAGTTCGCAGGAGGGATTGAGGGAGATGTCGCTTGGAACGAGGATGGAACCGAACTCGCTTTCTTCAGCCGTGGGAAAACCTACGTTGCAAACACCGCAAATGGAAGAAGGCGCGTCGTGCCCCGCATCACATTTCCATACGCATGGAACGGGAACAGCTTAATCGGGCTCTACCAGTTTCAGCGAAAGAACGAATTCGCTCTGCTGCAGATGAATATCGCCACCGGAGAGGTCACTCGGAAGCTCTACTTGGGAGAGTTGGCACCACCTAAATTCGTTCGGGCAGGAGGCCTGCTTCTCTTTGGAGGGAAGGCCGTCGATCTTTCAAATCTGAGCTTCGCTCGAACTTGGACTGGAGAGGATAAGTATCCGATTGATGGCTCAACTCAAGAAGGGATCGACATCGGAGAACTTGCCGATAACCTGCTGCTGATCGACAAAGGCCGTGGCCGAGTGGAGCGCGTTGCTTTTGAGCCGTCACCCGGGATCGCTTTCGATCTTTTGTCGGCCAAGCGGCGCAATGGAACCTTGGTAGTCGAGCTGCTAACCGTGATTCCACCCGCCAACGATCGGGCAAAGCTAGAGAACCTTATCGAAGGCGGTGCCTTGCGGAACGGTGCCTCGAATGCAAAGGAGGTCGAAGCGATTTTGAGGCGCTCGGATTTCAAGCAAGTGCTTTACGCTGCAGTCGAGGGGGCACCGCTCCGAATCATTGTTCCGCGAAAACTCAGTGAACGGAGTGCCGTTTCCTATGATCTGAGTCCGGACGGACGCGAGATTGCGATCAGTGATGGCGACAGTCTCACCAAATTGCCTCTTGATCAGATAACGCCCTGAACATGCCACAATGAGTTGGCAGCACGGGAAGCTGCCAACCCATTATGCGAGTGCCGTTTTACGATATTCAAGCTCAATATAAGGAGCTTTCTTCCGAGCTTGACAGCGCCGTACACGAAGTGCTTTCCAGTGGCGCATATGTCATGGGAAAGAATCACCGAGCCTTGGAAGAAGAAATCGCTGCACTGCATCAGTGCAAGCATGGAATTGCCCTGAACAGCGGCACCGACGCTTTGAGAATACTCATGGATGCCGCGGGAATCGGAGCTGGCGATGAGGTCATCACTACCGCGTTTACGTTCGTCGCATCGACCGAGACGATCGTTCAGACCGGCGCAACTCCGGTATTCGTCGACATCGATCCGTTTACTTACAACATCGACGTGAGTCAGATCGAGAGAGCGGTCACCTCACGCACGAAGGCGATTCTTCCCATCCATCTGTTCGGCCAAATGGCGGACATGACGGCGATCAACGACATCGCTGCGCGGCATGGTCTGATCGTTATCGAGGATGCCGCCCAGGCGCTTGGCTGCACGCAAAACGGAAAGGCGGCTGGTACATACGGGGTCGGCGGCGGACTGAGCTTTTATGTCACGAAAAATTTGGGAGCCGCCGGCGACGGTGGCATGATCGTGACCAACAACGACGACATCGCTGAGAAGAGCCGCTCCATGCGCGTTCACGGGATGGGACGCGAGCGCTACTACTACGATTACCTTGGCTACACATCGCGCATGCACGAGATGCAGGCGGCGGTGCTCCATACCAAGTTTGCTCGTCTTGCCGCTTGGGATGCTCAACGCGCCGAATTGGCGGCCATTTACATGAACGAGCTAGCCGGCGGGGATATTCAGCTTCCCAAGATCGTAGACGGCAACACCACAAACTGGCACCAATTTTCGATTCGTTCAAAGGATCGGGACGCTCTGCAGAGTTACTTGAAGGAACACGAGATCGACTCGATGATTTACTACCCGGTGCCGCTCCACTTTCACGAACCTTACAAGAAATACGCAAACGGCGAAGGCTCTCTGCCGGAAACGGAACGAGCAGCCCGCGAGATTCTCAACTTGCCAATCCATGCCCATCTTTCTGACGAGCAGGTTCGAAACGTCGCTGAGGCGATCAAGAGCTTCTCGGCTAAGTAAACTGCAATCATGCTGCTGGAAGGAAAGAAGGGGCTCGTACTCAGCGTTACCAACGACAATAGCATCGGCTGGTGGTGCGCGGATCATGCGTGCAAGGCGGGCGCGACGGTGGGAGTCGGCGGTCAGAACGAGCGAATGATCGAGCGAGTGAAGAAGCTCACTGACGGCCGAGAACGGATGGATGCCTTTCAGGTCGACTTTATGATCGACTCAGATGTAGAGCGACTGGTTGAAGAGGTCAGCGCCAAGTACGGGAAGATTGATTTCCTTGTCCACTCAGCCGCCTTCGCCAATCGCGAGGATCTCAGCGGCCGCTTCATCGATACCAGCCGAGACGGCTGGAATACCGCTCTGGAAATCAGCGCGTACTCACTGGTGAAGCTGTGCAAGGCTCTAGAGCCGATTTTCAATGAAGGCGCAAGCGTGATGACGATGAGCTACTTGGGTTCAACTCGCGCGGTGGGCAACTACAACATCATGGGGGTCGCCAAAGCCGCGCTGGAAGCCTCGGTGCGTTACCTCTCACTCGATTTGGGCCACAAACACATTCGTGTTAATACGATTTCACCCGGCCCGATCAATACCGTCGCGGCTCGCGGAGTGAAGGGTCTGACCGACATGATCGATTATGTCGCTGGTAAAGCGCCGCTCAAGCGAGCGGCAACTCAAGAAGACGTCGCCGGGACGGCGGTCTATCTGATGAGCGACCTCAGCAGCGGTGTCAGCGGCCAGATCATTTACGTCGATTCTGGCTACAACATCATCGGCATGTAATGCGGATTCTCACTGTTCCGAATTGGTCGTTCGGACGCGATTCTGATCTGCTTCGCCGATTTGGCGAGCGCTTGGCGGGGCTGGATGTTCACTTCCTGAGAAGCGATGTCGACCACAATCGGACCGTTTCGGCCTTTTCGGGCGAGAGCGCAACTGTCTTCGAGGCGCTCATGCGCCTCATGGATGAGGCAAAGGATCGAATCGACCTCAACCACCATGTGGGCGTTCATCCCCGCATTGGCGGGCTCGACGTTTGTCCATTTCTGCCGTATGATCCCACGGATAGACAGGAACTCATACTCGCGGTAGAGCAATTTGCAAGAGCTTTCGCGGCGCAGTTTGGCATCCCGACCTACCTCTACGAACACAGTGAGAAAGGTAGGCATGAGGCGGATCTCCCGAGCTTGCGTCGGGGAGGTTTTGGCAGCATGATCGGGCGGAAGCTGCGGCCCGACTTCGGCCCCGAGTTCGCCCATCCCAGGTTAGGCGTGAGCGTGGTCGGGGTCCGCGACTTTCTCGTGGCCATGAACGTGGATCTCAAAGGGGTTGAACCTGATGTGGCGAAGGATATTGCGAAGCAAATCAGGAATCTCCGGGCTGAAGGCGATCCACGTTTCCTTGGCGTACGCGCGCTTGGATTTCCGCTCGCTTCGAGAAACCTCAGTCAAGTAAGCCTTAACTTAACCTTGCCCGACATCACCTCGATCGACGCGATCATCGATCTCATCACGGAAAGTGCGGCGGCTAAGGGGAGGCAGGTGGCAGGATCGGAACTCATCGGAGTGATTCGTCGGCGCGACCTACTCTCGGGTGAGCGTCTGCCCTACTCGCCTCAACAAGTTGTAGATCTCTAAGGAACCTCTTGGGACGGAATCTTCTCCAAGTTCCATGGAAGAAAAAACGGAAAAGCACGGCCATACCGCTGCAGATAATCCGATTACGTCCTCATCTCCCTTGGGGCACGAAGAACTGGAGACGCAAACGGCTGTCGAGCAGAAAGGCGACGATGTAGTCGAGCCCCAGAAACCGAGGAAGTCAAACCCGGACGTGCACACCATACCGGATCAACGGACAAACCCTCGGCACACCCAGTTTAAACCTAATAGCGACGACGATTAGGCTTCGCTGCCGAGATAGTAAGCCACCGTCTCTCGAGTGGTGTCACGGTACTGCTGCAAAATCGACTCACGTGCGGCTTTTCCTATTTCGGCCCGAACTTTCGAGTCGGTAGAAAGGCGGAGGAGGCAGTCTTTTGCCTCTTCCGCCGTATCGAAGAGGAGTGCGGTTTTTCCATCCTCGACTATTTCGGCGTATCCATGTCGTCGCTCCAGCACGCAAGGCAGCCCAGCCGCCATCGCCTCGATGACGACTCGTCCATAGCTCTCGGTCCAAGCTGGGTGGGTTCGGTAGAAGAAGCAGGAGATGCTGTTGAGAAATGCCTCGGGCGTGATCGTCCCATTCGGAAGGATCGTGAGGTTTTGGGGCGCTGAAGCTTGCCTTGCGAGGATGGTCCCGCCAAGATAGCGGAAGGAGTATGGTTGCGAGGCGACAAAGGCCAATTCGTCAGGAGCGAACTTGTCCTCCACATCGCGGCTGTGCCGGCCCACGATGAACTCAGTTGTCTCGCCAGAAGGTTCAAAACGCGAAAGATCGATTGGGGAACGCTCCACCCTTCCCGGCAGATCAACCGTCGAAGCGATGAGTTCTGAGGAGAAGACGATTTCGATATTAGTCACTCCATAACTCTGCAGTTCCGCGATGCGAGCATAAAGCTGATGTGGGGCTGGAACGTTGTAGACCAGAATCACTCTGCTCGGCTGCGCCTTGCTGATCCACCTTCCAATCTCGAAATAGCAGCCGACAAAGACGAGCGTTCCAGATGTGGGATGGGCGCCGAGGCGCATCATCTCCGAGATCGGCACCTTACCGGCTAGGGCTCTGTCCGGCGTGTACTCACTCCAAATTCGCACTTCAGTCTCTTCCGCAAGCAGCGAGAACAAGCTGATCGTACGCCATTCCGATCCACCCGAACCGTCCCACATGGGATTGATGAGATGAATTGGCATTAACGCAAATCTTAGCTCAAAGTCATTCGGTGAGAATTGCCGCAGAGGTGCGGGAGAGCTCACGGCGACCGTCCAGCCACATATAAAGCGCCGCCTCCGCCTCGCGTGAGCATTCTTCGGGAACGAAGTGCCCACAATTGGCAAAGGTTTCCACTTGCGCCTGAGGAAAAGCGGCCGTCCATCGATGGAGCATGTCCACGTTGAATATTCGGTCTTCCAAGCCCCAGAGGATGAGCAGCGACTTTGTCGACAATGCTTCGTGCCGGGCCCACAGCCCCGCCAGCCACGGACTCGAATCCGTAAGACCACGGGCAAGTCCTTCGACGCCTCCCCGTTCGGCGCTTCTCGCCAGCGGTTTTCGATAGTGCTCGTAAACCTTATCGCTCAGCTTAAGCTTGTCGTGAAAGGATTTGCCAATGTTGGCAACCGCTACGTTCAGCAGCCTGCTCACCGGATTTGCCAACGCGGCTTGGATTCTCTTCACCTCCGGAATATCGCGCAGGGGCCACATCCAAGAGTTGATGAGGCAAGCCGCATTGACTCGATCAGGATGATCGAGTGCCCAGTCAAGCAGAATCGGACCGCCGAATTCATGACCCACAAGGGTTACGTGGCTTAAATTTAAAGACTGCAGCAGGTGGGAAACGTTTCTTGCCTGTGCTTCCGGGGAGTAGGACCACTTGTGCGGCTTGTCCGACAGGCCAAAACCCAGAAGATCGATCGCGATGCACCGGTGCTTGATCGCGAGGTCGCGGACCATGCCCCGGAACAGGAAAGACCAAGTTGGGTTTCCATGCAGAAACACGATGGGCGACCCCTGCCCCTCGTCGACATAGTGCATGGTTCCCCCGTCGACGGGGATGTAATTCGCACGAAAAGGATATTCTTCCGCGTCGAGCCAATCGACTTTTGACGATTGAAGGTTTAGAGACATCTTCGGAACCTCTTCGTTAGTATATGTCAGATTTTTGCTTTTGATGCGGAGCTTGCGGGAGTTTTCTCCTTGAAATGAACTCCGTCCTCTTTATCGCGGACGAGATGCCGTTTTGTACCTAGTGCAGCTTAGCTCGGCAGGAACACCCACCCTCTATGGGCATGTCCAAAAACGTATTGGGCAAACCACTAAGAGGCGATTCTCGCCATCAGCTAGTCGGTGACGCTCCGCTATCAAAGGAGAGCAAAAATAAATGAATCCACCCTCAAATGGGTCTGTATTATCTATCGTCGAAACTGAAGAGCCAGGGATTGTTGTTTTCAGCCATTTGCGCTGGAATTTTGTCTGGCAACGTCCACAACAATTTCTGAGCCGATTTGCAACCTCTCATCGGATTTTATTTATCGAAGAACCGATTTTTGACTTGAACTCGGGCGACGAGGGCCGCCTTGAACTAGAAGCAGTAGCTTCCAACATCGTTGTCGCCGTAGTCCATCTCCCTGAAGAGGCGAGAAATACAGAATTCCTCGGTGAAACGCTGCGTAAATTTACTCGCGAAGCGGTTAATTCCGTAAACCTAAAGCATGAGTTTGACGCCCCTCTCCTCTGGTATTACAGCCCGATGGAAGCGTCATGGTCACTCGACTACTTCGAGAACTCTGGAATCATCTACGACTGCATGGATGAGCTTTCCCAGTTCAAAGGCGCTCCTCCACAGCTGATCGAGCAGGAGAAACGACTGATCAATCGAGCCGACATTATCTTTACTGGTGGACACGAACTCTGGCTGAAGAAGAGCAAGCAGCATCCCAACGTTCATTTCTTCGGGTGTGGCGTCGAAGTTGACCATTTTGGCAAGGCATCTCTCGAAGAGACTTCTATTCCGGAAGACATGAGCAACCTTGCAAAGCCGGTCATTGGCTGGTTTGGTGTCGTGGACGAACGAGTCGACTACCGTCTGTTGGCGGAGATGGCAGAGAAGAGACCCGACTGGTCCTTCGTAATGGTCGGTCCCGTGGTCAAGGTAGACCCGGCCGATCTGCCTCAAGCTCACAACCTTCACTGGCTCGGGGGCAGGGATTATAAAGAGCTGCCGAATTACTGCAAAGCATTCGACGTGTGCATGATGGCGTTCGCACTAAACGAAGCGACTGAATTCATCAATCCCACCAAGGCTTTGGAATACCTTGCAACCGGCAAGCCGGTGATCAGCACGCCTGTTGCGGATGTGGTAAAGCAATATCAGGACACGGTCTACATCGAAAAGGACAGCGACGGCTTCATTACCAGAATCGAACACATTCTCTCTCAACCCGATGCTCAGTGGAGAGCTCGCGGCATCGCAAAAGCTGAACAATGTAGCTGGGATACAACGGTATCGAAGATGCAAGCCCTTATCAAAGAAGCGACCGAAAGGAAGGGCGAATCAACTCGCACGGCACGTGCCGTTGCCACTATCTAAGGAATTTAAAACATGGATCAGAACGAAAAAATTGTCATCATTGGGGCAGGGCCAGCCGGTTTGGGAGCAGCTTATCGGCTGAAGGAATTGGGCTACAAGAATTTCCAACTCTACGAAGCCTCATCCCACATTGGGGGCTTGGCCAGCAGCTTCACCGATTCCGCTGGCTTCACTTGGGACATCGGCGGCCACGTGATGTTCAGCCATTACAAGTACTACGACGACGTGTTCGACAAGCTGATGGGAGATGACTATCAGAAGAACATGCGTGAGTGCTGGATCCGAATGTTCGACCGATGGGTTCCTTATCCCTTCCAAAACAACATCCGCCACCTTCCCAAGGAAGTTGCGTATGAGTGCATGTCTGGACTTATCGAAGCCCAGACTAAACGCGACCACAAGAAAGCTGCGAATTTCCAGGAGTTTGTGAACGCCGTTTTTGGAGACGGGATCGCCAAACACTTCATGAATCCATACAACTTCAAGGTCTGGGCACACCCCCTTGAGCTCATGAATAAGGAGTGGATCGGTGAACGAGTGGCCGTGCTGGACATTGATCGAGCCCTCAAGAACATCATGCTCGAATCGGACGACTTTGCCTGGGGTCCGAACAACATGTTCAAGTTCCCCCTTAAAGGCGGTACCGGCGAGTTTTACAGCCGATTCGCTCCCGTCTTAGAGGGCCACCTGAACGTCAACGCCAAAGTGCAGTCGATCAATCCGCACCGGAAGGAAATTCGATTCAAAGACGGTGAGATGATCAAATATGACCGGCTAATCTCAACGATGCCTCTCGACATCTTGTGCAACAAGGTGATGACTGGCGTTGACGAGGCGATCGAGCTCTGCACCTCCCGACTGCGGCACAGCGGTGGCTACATGGTTGGCATAGGCATCAAACAACCTTGCCCAAGCACTAAGAGTTGGATGTACTTCCCCGAATCGAACAGTCCGTTCTATCGCGTGACCTACCTCAGCAACTACAGCCCCTACATGACTCCTGACAAGGATACGCATTATTCGCTTCTTTGCGAGACCAGCTACAGCGAATTTAAACCGGTCGATGGTGAGACCATCGTGGATGAGACGATCCAAGGCTTGATTCATTCGGGTCTGCTGAAGGAAGAAGATCGGAAGGACATTATCAGCACGTGGTGCTACAAGGCGGAGTACTCGTACCCCACCCCAAGTGTGGAGCGCGACAGCATCTTAAGTGAAGCGATTCCTTATCTTGAGAATATGGGAATCTACTCGCGAGGTCGGTTTGGCATGTGGAAGTATGAAGTCAGCAACACCGACCATACGCTCATGCAGGGGGTCGAACTCGTCAATCGGCTTCTCCTCAATGAACCTGAGACGACGATTGGCATCAAATACGAATCGACCCTTGACGGGCGCCAAGCGGCCTCGCACGAACGCTCAGTCAAGGCAGGCTCGGGAGATCCGAAGAAAGCCGCCGACGCGCTGAAAGCGGGCCCCTCCAAAGGAAGCTACGCCTACACAGCCGGAGATCGATCGGAAGAGCTGGACCTGAGCAAAGTAGAAGCGGTGGCAGACAAGGCTCTGAAGGCAAACGTACAAACCAACGGGAAACACAGCGGCGAAATAAAGCTAAATTAATTCGCGTGAAGCGGGAGGGAGAGTTGCACTCTCCCTCCTTTCTATTTTTTGGCGGCAAGCTTCTCGGCAAGAACTTTAACTGCCTGGTCGATGTAAAGATCCTTTCCTGAGTCGTCGAATTCTCTTGAGACTTTCACGTCCGGGGCAACTCCATTCTTCTCTAGTCGGTCGCCATCCGCCGACACATCTACGGCGGGAATTTCTAGGTACCCCCAGTCTCCCAACCTCATTGGGCTGGTACCCAATACATTGCCTCCGGTTTGCTCGCCGATCAGAGTGGCCCGCCCAGACTTCTTCATGATGTAGGCGAATACTTCCTTGGCGCTTCGTGATCCCTTGTTAATGAGAATCACTAACGGACGCTGATATCCAAATAGTTGATGATTTAAGAAGTTGGGCATCGTCCAGTCTAAATGGATCTCCGGTCGAAAGAACGGGTCACCATATCCCTCTGGCCGGCCCCCAAAACCATCTCGAATATCGAGAATGAAGCCGTCCGTATCCTTAAATTTTCCGTATACCGCACCTGCCAATGCGTTCTTTTGCGCATCGTCTCCCATTGTCCAAAGATGGATATAGCCATACTTTTTCCCGTTCACTTCAATCATTCTCTCGCTCTTACGCGTTCCCTCTAGGAAGAAAGCTCCCCCATCTTCTTCGTCGACCTTTACCGACGCCTTCCTCGTTTTTCCCTGATGAACGAACTCTAAATCCACCGTCTTGTCCTTCTTTCCCTTGAATGACTGTATTGGCGAAAACGGTAAGCCATCTACTTTCACGACCTTATCTCCTTTGGACAATCCAGCCTCGGCCGCTTCTCCGTTTTCCAGTAGCATTTGAACCGTATAGCCATCTGGCCCTTCGGCAAACCAAGCACCGATATTGGGCATTGGCAGGGCGATAGATCCCCGTGTCAGCGCGTCCATCACGTAGTAACCCTGGTCCGATTTTGTGTAAAGATCGAAATGAGAATCTTTGAACTCGTCGATCATGTCGTTCACGGCCTTCTCGAAGGTCGCTTCGTCTTTGGCAGCTTTCGCCTGGGGCTCGTATCTGTTTAGGAGCTCCTCCATCTTTGATTTGTTAGAAATGCGCGCGTAATAGCGAGATTCTATCGCGGAACGAACCGTTAGCCAATTCTTTTCCCAGTTCGTTTGAGTTATCTGAAATGCGAGCGAAAATGAGAGGAAGAGCATCACCTCATAGTACAGGCCGAGGCAGGGCAAACTGTTCGCGTGATTTGAAAAATTGTGGTTAAGAGCAAAAGGTTATAGTATATTTGCGAGTTTCCGCTTATAATGCACGTGTATGAATCCTTTAGTTTTGGCAGAGGATCAGACTAGAATTTTACGGAGCAAGATCCTCATCATCGACGATGATGAACTTATCAGTGAAGATCTTCGGCGATCTCTCGTTAAGGAAGGATTCATGTCGGTTACGGTTTGCAACGCCCCCGAGTCGGGCTTTAACGCATACATTGCCGAAGAGCCGGACCTCATTATCATTGATCTACACATGCCGCGCGTAAACGGCGTCGAGTTCATGCAGCGTGTTAGGCAATCCGACCATCGCGCCGAATACGTACCGTTTTTCTTTATCACCTCCGATCAGCGTCCCGAATCTAAGCGGAAGGCCTTGCAGGCGGGTGCTGCCGACATTGTTGATAAATTCGTCGATGAAGTCGACTTACTCCTGCGAGTTTCGAATCTGCTGAAGATGCGGCACCTCCACCGGCAGATCGAGCGTTATAACGCACACCTTGAACTTCAAGTTCTCACTCGGACAGAGGAGCTTAACGCCTCGCAGCGAGAAATCCTTGAACGGTTGGCGATTGCGTCTGAGTATCGGGATGATCAGACGGCGAGCCATGTAGATCGCGTGGGCAATCTCAGTGCGGCCATCGCCGAGGTCTTGGGCCTTTCCGAGGGAGAGATCGAGGTCATCCGGCTGGCCGCTAAACTGCATGACGTCGGGAAAATTGGCATTTCGGACACCATTTTGTATAAGCCAGGACCGTTAACCACCGAAGAACGAAGTGTGATGCAGCAGCACGCGACGATCGGGGAAAGGATTCTTTCTAATGGCACGTCAAAGCTTGTCCAAACGGCCGCTACCATCGCCGGAGCTCATCACGAGCGATGGGACGGGCAAGGCTATCCCAATCGTCTGAAGGGAGAAGAGATCCCCCTGGTCGGCCGAATTGTTGCGGTTGCAGACGTTTACGATGCTCTGATCACGGAAAGACCCTATAAGAGAGCCGTACCACCCGATCAGGCGCGAGATATTGTGGCGAGTGAGTCGGGTCGGCATTTTGATCCTGGGATCGTAGAAGCCTTTCTGTTCCTGTCCAAAGAATACGCCTTCAATTCAGCGTAGCCTCTATTCTCGCCGCTTCGGTGCTGGGCGATCAAATAGCTTAAGATTTGGACCACGCTCGAGAAGCTCCTCAAATTCTTTGAGCAGTCTGGTGCTGTCGCTCTCAAAATGATAGGTGCCGGCAATATCTCCCTGCCAGATATTTTCCACCACCCACGAAGGCACGGGCATAAACACGATTCTCTCCGGCGGGTCGATCGCCACCGTGAACACCTGAGAAGTTGAAATTGGGTCGGGGTAAATGAATTCGAAGTAGATCCGTTCCGGGGTGTAGCGAGTAGTGCCCATGAGCGGCATCCCCTTGACCTTTGCCTCGGCAAGAGCTGCCGCGCTGTACTCCCCTTCAGGTGGATTGTCGCCTCGCGAAAGGCTATCGAAGATACGAAGCCTCGACTTTGCGGCAAATTCATTCAGCGTCATTTTTCGAATACTCGCTTAATTGCTAGGAGATTACTCCCTAGCTTAGGGAAGAAGAGTGGCGTACCCGATTTCACCGAAAGCGAAAGAGGGGTTCGCATGCCGAGAAGTTTAACTGCTTTTCGAATGTGCAGAGTCTAGGATGACTCAGATCGAGCGAGGCTGCTCGATCAGGCCGAACATGCGAACGGGCAATCACGGAGGAAATATGTCATTTCGAGTAAACACTAATGTCAGCGCAATGAATGCGCTTCGCAACGTTTCGTCGACGGCCGATCAGTTCAGCCAGTCGATCAATCGCCTTTCAACGGGTATGCGGATCAATTCTGCAGCCGACGATCCTGCCGGCCTGATCATTTCTGAAAGCTTCCGAGCTCAGATCTCGGGTATCGACCAAGCTACCCAAAACAGCCAGGACGCAATCAATTATGTGAAGACCGCAGAGGGCGCTCTCGACGAAGTCAGCAACCTGCTCCGCGATGCCCGTGGCTTGGCCGTTTCAGCTGGTAACACCGGCACGATGACGGCTGCTCAGGTTCAAGCGAACCAGAGCCAGCTGAACTCAATTGTTTCGTCCATCACGAGAATCGCACAGACGACTCAGTATGGTACGAAGAAGTTGCTGGATGGCAGTTCAGGCGTCAACTCAAGCATCACCGATGCTTCGAAAGTTGCGTCGCTCAACATCGGCGGAACCTTCGGCGGCCAGTCTTTGGCTGCAAATGGCTCTGTAACGATGACAGTCACCGCAGCGTCCACTCAAGCAGGGGCGACAAGCCGAGCGTTCGGTGCCGACGACACCGCAACCGTAACTTCCGCCAAGGCAGGTTCGTTCACGCTGAACGGTGTGACGATCACCGCGGCTGGTACCGACACGGTTGCTCAGCTTCGAGACAAGATCAACGCCGCGTCTGCTCAGACGGGCGTAGTCGCAACGACGAACAACACGGGCGTCATCTCGCTGAAGTCGACCGGATACGGAACCAACGCGAAGATCGACCTCTCCGACTCAACGGGAGCTCTCATGGCTTCTGCAGGCTACACGACCGCGGCTGGTACCGACGGTACCGCTTCGGTCCAGATCGGCAGCGCCACCGCTCTCTTCACCGCAAGTCGCCACGGAGACGGTGGACTCACCTTCAGCGACGCTGATGGTAACTCCTTCAACCTAACGGCTGCGGGCAACAGCACTGGCGTGGCAAATGCGACGGTCGGCCAAGTCATCGTCGGCAACGCTCAGTTCCAGATCGGCGCCAATGCGGGTCAAACGGCCAGCTTCGGCCTTGGTAACTTCCAAGCCTCCCAGCTTGGCGGTGGAGCAGTATCGGGATTGACTCTCAGCAACCTCGACCTGACGAGCGCTTCCGGAGCGACCGATGCCCTCAAGGTCATCGACGCGGCAATCAATCAGGTGAGCAAGTCTCGAGGCGACATGGGTAACTTCCAGCGCAACGTTCTGGAGTCGAACATTCGATCTCTCGGAACTTCGAAGGAGAACCTCAGCGCCACCGAGTCTTCGATCCGAGACGTGGACGTAGCTCAGGAAATGACCAACTACACGAAGCTGCAGATTCTGCAGCAGGCCGGTATGTCGGTTCTTTCGCAAGCGAACTCTGCGCCCCAGGCAGTACTCAATCTGCTTCGATAGTCAGAACCTTGAAAGACATGGCCCTGGATTTATCCAGGGCCGTTTTCGTTTTTCCATCGGGTGAGATCGACCATCAGTGCCTTGGCCACCTTTTTGTTTCCCAGGAGAGTATTCGCATGCCGCGGTTCTACTAACAGGCGCACCGGCTTCCCGGAAAGTTCAGCCTCGATGCTAACCCATCCACCCAGTCCCAAAAGAGTATGAATATTAGCTCTGCGACGAATCTCCCGAACTGAATTCTTGGTCAGCGACACGTTGTGATCTTCGCCGTGGAATTCAATCTGGTCGTCCAACACGGCGAGAAAGCCCAAATCCTCATGAGCGTCGAGGGTGCCGATGTACGATGGCGTCGCAAAGCCAACAAACGTGCAATCGGAGGCGTTGAGACCCAACTTAGCCAGCAGCTTGCGCGCAAGCTCTTGCTTCATCGCGGCATTCCCCCAGAGCCCGAATTTGTTGACCGCCAGCCAACCAACCACCAAGCCAGCAGCACATAAAAGGATCGGCGGCGGCGTGATCTTCTTCGTCGCAATCATCCAAGCGGCACCAGCGATGATCAGCGGCAAAGCGCAAAGGACGGGAATGAGGTTCCCCAGCCACTTGTTTCGAGACGACCAAACCCGCTGCTGCACCGAACCAGTTTAGCGCGTGATCAAAGTTAAGTCGGAGGTGGCTAGCTTCGCAGCATCTCAAGAATGATCTCTTGAAGTGAGCGCCGTTCAGTGACGAGCAGGCGGATGTCTCCATATCCGTCGCGCAGCAGGCTAGCTGCGAGGTCTTGACCTTCCTCGGCCACGATTCGGATCTTTGATCCCTCACGGGTCACCTGCGCACGAAAGGGTTCGGTTAACGCTCGCAGCCCAGGTTGCATGTGGCTCTCGATCTCGATGGAGCGAACACCATCTCTCGCGGCCAGATCGCCGGTTTTTCCTGCGAAGCATGACTGATATTCGCGCAGGACGATCACGTAGTCGAAGCATGCGCACGCTTCGAGATTGTTGCTCGTCACAACCACGTTGCGGGTTGGATTGCTTCCGATGAGGCGCATGGCGCCGGAACGGGTAATCGGATCGACGACGTCCAATTTGCCATCCCATACGAGGAGCATGGATTCTGACATCAGCTCCTCAGCAATTTCACACGCGATGAACAGCTCCTTCGGCAGCTCTTCAACGAACTGCTGGCGCACCTCCCACAGACCCAGGGCCGACAAAACCTCTGTCTGCTCGTTTGGACCCACGTTGCCACGCCGGCGTCCGACCTCCTGCACCTTCGTCTTGCGGCCGAATGGTTCGGCACGGAAAGCAGCGGGTCCTTCGACCGCTCCTCTTGTGGGCTTTTCTAGGCGCGCAATGGATCGAAGAAGCCGAGATTTGCCAGCCCCGGCGGGACCGACGATGCAAACCGAGCTTCCTGGCTCGACCTCAAGGTTGATGGTTGTCCCGAACTCCAGGAGAGCTAGGTCGTTCAGGCGCAATCCAGCCATCAGCCAATAATCATCAGTTCTTTGGATGAAATGTCAAGCACGTCCACGCCTCCAGCGGTGACGACAACGTCATTCTCGATCCGGCAGCCGCCGTATTCCGGAATGTAAATTCCTGGTTCCACGGTCCAAACTTGGCCGACCGCGAGAACGTTCTTGCTCGTCGGACTCAGCCGTCCGGTGTCGTGCACCAGCTTGCCTAGACCGTGTCCCAGACCGTGGCCGAAATATTGGGCGTAATCCCCCATCAACTTGCGAGCCACCGCGTCGACTTCGGTCGCGGCAACTCCTGGCTTCATCGCTTCCAGCGATTCGATCTGCGCCTGGAGAACGGTTTGGTAAATCTCCCGCGCACGATCGTCCGCCTGTGCAACCGCCACCGTCCGGGTGATATCGCTACAGTAGCCATCGAGCTTGGCCCCAAAATCCATCGTGACAAGATCTCCGCGCTCTAGCTTCTTTTCCGACGCACGGGCATGGGGCAGAGCTCCGCGGACCCCACTTGCGACAATCGGCTCAAAGGCGAGTCCTGCTCCATTTCTGCGGAAGAAAAATTCGATATCAAGTCCAATGTCGTACTCGGAAACACCTGGTTGAATCATGCGAAGCACATGTTCAAAGCAGGCATCCGCTAACTTGCAGGCTTCCCTGATCTTTTTAATCTCGTCGCTTGTCTTAATCAGGCGCAGTTCATCGAAAAACCCCTCGACCGGAAGGAGCTCGATTCCATTGAAGAGGCTCTCAATGCGGTTGAAGGCGGCCACGGTGAGGGTGTCCGCCTCGAAAGCCAATCGTCGAATGCCCATGTCCCTCGCCTGGTCGGCAATGAAAGCCCACAGGTCGACCCCGCTCGAGTAGATCGCGGTTCGCGTACCCGGTAACTGCTCCTTTGCCTGAATGTCATAACGGGAGTCGGTGATGAACCGCTCGTCGGCATCGGTCGCCAAAATGAAGCCGTTCGACCCTGTGAATCCGGAAATCCAACCCACGTTATCAATTTGGCTAACGAGGACTGCGTCCAGCTCTCGGCGGGCGAGTTCGCCCCTCACTCGTTCTAAATTTGTCACTAAACCACTTCCTTTTCCAAGTTGAGCAAAGCCTCTAGGGCGAGAATATAACCATAGCCGCCGAATCCCACGACCTGGCCGATCGTCACCGGGGATATGACACTGTGTCGGCGAAATTCCTCGCGTGCATGAACGTTGCTGAGATGGACCTCGACGACTGGGAGTCGCAGACTCACCAAGGCATCGCGCAACGCGATCGAGTAGTGGGTCAGTGCGCCCGGATTAATGATAATGCCGTTGGCCCACTTGCGATGCTCCTGCATCGTATCGATGAGAATCCCTTCCGAGTTGGACTGAAGGATTCGCAGTTCTGCACCGAGGCGCTCCGCCGCCTGCCGCAAGTCGGCGTCGATGTCTTCCAGAGGTTTCTTCCCGTAGATGTCGGGCTCTCGGAAGCCGGTCAAGTTGAGGTTCGGACCGTTGAGAACGAGAACCTTGAGGGCAGTTGCGCTCACTGCTTACCGTCCCCAGTTGACTTTCTCTCAACGACACTTTCAGGCAGGAGATGAGGGATACCCTCGACCACTGGAAAAGTATGGCCTTTCTCGGTACATACGAGAAACTCGCAATCCTGCACCAACCTCGGGCGGTCGTCACATAGTGGACAGGCGAGAATGTTCAACAATTCTTGATCTATCAATTGGCTTTCCCTAGGGCCCATCTGTATGCATCCATTGTGAGAGCTGCCGTCCTTTCCCAACTGAACTTCCGTTCACGTTCAAATCCCTTATTGCGGAGCGACTCAAGATTACTCGAAGCCGCAAGAAGCCGTTTGATCTGGTCCGCCCAGACTTCTGCGTCCCACGACTTTACAACCTGCGCAGCATCGCCTGCTACCTCGGGTAAGGCTCCGCCCTCGCTGCACATCACTGGGCAGCCACACTTGAACGCCTCCAGCACCGGTAGTCCAAAGCCCTCGTGGAAGCTGGGAGCCAGGTACAGCGCCGCCGAGGAATAGAGGGCTGATAGGGTTCTCGAATCTAAATAACCGGTGGTCTTCGCATGCTCCCCCAGGGTTTCCTTGCCCCAGCCCGCCTTACCGGTGACCAGCAGTCGACGACCAGCCAAGTTCGCGGCGTCGATAGCGAGGCGAACATTCTTGCGTGGCCACCGAGTTCCAACGGTCAGGAGGAATGGCTCACCGATATCGAATGGCTGGAGCAGTGCGGCTGCCTCAGGAGGCGAGCAGCGTTCGATGTGAACGGGTGTTGCCAGCGGAGTTGCGAACGTTTTGCCATCAGCGGCCGGGATGTACCGAATGATTTCTGATTTGGATGTGTCGCTCACCGTCAAGACGGCTGCGGCCCGCCTCGCAGATGCCGGAACGAACCTTCGAAGAACTTGGAGATCGGATGGCTTGAACCATTCCGGTCCGACGAAAAAGGAAACGTCGTGGATGGTGGTGACACCCCTCCGCCCAACGAGCGGCGACAAGTTGTATTGAACATGAAGAAGGTCAGCGCGAGCACGGCGGGCTGCCAAGGGCAGAGAAACCATGCTCCAATAGCGGGAACTCTTTGATCGAACGGTGATCCATTCGAATTTTAAGTGGGAAGGAATTCCAAGCGGCTCTGCGGCGTTGGAAATGAACAGGAAATTTGCATCCGGAGCAAGCTTCGCGAACCCTTCGAGAAGGCCGGTCCAATAAGCACTGTCGCCGGTCGAACTCCCGAGCACTAGGCGAGCGTCAATTGCGATTCGCATGGGCCACTGGGGAACGGAACGATTCTTGCTTCATAATTAAGCTAGGAACATTGTGATGAAGAAGCGAAAGTCGCCCATTTTGTTGATCTCTTTACTGGTCATCTTTGTCGGCTCAGGAGTTGTCTACAGTTTAGCGAACATGCCTAAATCTGCCACACCTCAACAAGACCCCGATGCGCAGTCGAAAGTATTCGATCCTACTGCAACTCACGAGAATACGAATGCACAACAGATGGCCGATGCGATGAAGCAGCTCCCGAAGGGCACTGCGAACGCGGCCGCACCCAAACCAATGCCGAGACGGCCCGATTCCGCTTTGCCAACTCCGACGCCGGCAACTGTACAGCCACAACAAAACATGCCCAAGCCAAAGCCGAACCGGGCGGGCGGCACGTCAAGTCAGTGGTACCGATAACAAGCCAGAGTGGATGGGTATCTCCCGTCCACTCCTTAGCTTAACCATTTCAAACTGGCTGCGAAACACCTCTTGAAGGTTCTCGCAGGATAGCGATTGGGAAGGAGTGCCCAGCGGAGAAATTCCTCCCGCATACACGAGAGCCGCACGATCAGAAATCTCGTATGCCAACGCAAGATCATGCATCGCAATGATCGACGTCTTTCCTGCCTTCCGAAGGTCGAGGACCAGCCGAATGAACGTGTCGCGGTGGGCCACGTCCTGGTGTGACGTCGGCTCGTCGAAGAGAACGATCGGCGTGTCTTGAGCCAAAGCCCGCGCGATCAAAAGTCTTTGCCGCTCCCCTCCGCTGAGATGCGCACCTACCCGGCCGGCAAACTCGGACATCTGGGTCAGACTCAAAGCCCGTTCAGCCCATTCCAAGTCTTCTTCCGATTCGAAATAGGAGCTCGACCGAGCCAGTCGGCCCATTGCGACGATCTGACGAGCCGTAAACGAAAAGCTCCACGATTCATCTTGGGGAACGAAGGCAACCTTCTGAGCGATCTGTGATGCGGACATCTGACCAAGCCGCTCCCCAAAGCAGAGAACCTCTCCTTGCAGCGCAGGTAAGGTCCCGCCGAGAACATTCAGCAAGGTGCTCTTCCCACCTCCATTTGGTCCCACCAGCGAAATGATCTCCCCGGTTTGGATTTCGAAGTCGAGATTCGACAACACGGATTTGGAGCCATAGCCACACGTCAGATCGCGTACTTCTATGGCCGCATTCATGGGCCTTCCTCAAGAAGCCCCGAGCTGAACACCCGAAAGAGAGCCGCGTATTCGCCGTCCTTCTCCATCAGTTCACGGTGAGAGCCGTACTCAATCGTTTCACCTTCGCGCATGTACAGAATCTTGTCGGCGCGTGCGGCGGTCGTCAATCGGTGGGCAATGAATAGCGTGGTGCGGGCTTGCATCACCTCTTCAAGCGCTTCCGTCACTGCTTTCTCGCTGTCCGCATCCAAGGCAGACGTGGCCTCATCGAGGAGTAGAATAGCAGGACGGCGAATGAGCGCCCGCGCGATCGCCACGCGCTGCATTTGTCCGCCGCTTAGCTTAACTCCGCGTTCACCGAGTTCGCTGCTCTCCCTCTGGGCGAGCTCTCGGGTGAACTCGGTCGCGTGAGCAAGGCGCAGCGCCTCCTCGACGTCCTCTTGGGTTGCTTGCGGATTTCCCAATCTGACGTTCTCGTCAATACTTCCCGCAAACAGAAAGGTCTGTTGCGGCACCACTCCAATTTCGCTGCGGATCCAATCGGCTTTAAGGCTACGCACATCGACGTCGTCGATGAGTATGGTGCCGGACGTTGGGTTATAGAAGCGCAAGAGCAGGTCGGCTACCGTACTCTTTCCGGCACCACTGCGCCCGACTAGTGCGAGGCTGGTGCCCGGCTCAATGAGGAAGCTAATCCCTTTCAGAGCTTCCGTTCCGTCGGGATATTGGAAACTCACATCTCGAAACTCGATTTTGCCGCGTATCGACCCGAGAGTTTTTGCATCCGGGGCATCTGGCATCGTCTCTACAAAGTCAAAAACTTCGCTGTGGATGCGGCGGCTCGCAGCCTGAACGGTTGCGTACGTATTGCTCACCCCGGCTAAGCTTCGGAAGCCTTGATTGATCATGTCCATCGCCAAAGCCATCGCCGTGATGTCGGCCACGCTCAACTTTCCCAGGCTCGCCAAGTAACCACCGATGTACAAGACCAGGGCTAAAGCGATCGCTCCGATGAAATCCACCAGAGGACGAAGCGCGGCCAAAGTGGCGACCGCCCGCATCTGGCTTCCAAAGCTTTTCTCCACGAGTCCGTGATACTGCTCATCCATCCGCGACTCGGCGTTGAACGCCTTGACGACGCGCGCTCCCTGGAGCACCTCTTGGCCAGTCGCAGAAAGATGCGCGAGATCTTCTTGAACTTGGCCTTGAGCCATCTTCATCTTTCGCGAATTGCGCTGGATAATCACCACCATAACGGGGATGAGAAGAAACGCAATGATCGCCAGGTAGGGCTGAATGATGAGAATCCAGATAAGTGCCCCAACCGCTTTGATCGGCCCTTCGATGCTGTCGCGAATGATTCCGACGGCATTTTGATACACATTGACGTCATTGGTGAGGATGCTCTGAATGGCACCCGCTCGACGATCATTGAAGTAGCTGACCGGCATCCGCATCAACTTGGAAAACAACCGGATGCGAAGATCAGCCGCCAAGCGATTTGAAGCAAGCGAGAGAAAGTAGGTCTGCCCTCGAACAAACCAGTACCGGATGCCAAAGACGCCGACAACTACCAGACAGGCGATTCCGAGCAGCTGAAGCGCCTGCTGAACCTGGGCACCGTGTGCCGAGGTGATAATTTCAACCTGCTTTGTCGCCAGCTTGGTAAGCGCGATGACCGAGGTGTACAGCAGCGAGGCGAGAGTGGTACAAACGATGCCGATCGTGATCGGCCTGCGCTGAGACCTTAGCTCAGCCGCAAGCTTTTTGTCGAACTTGCGGAAGAGCTTGATTTTCATTGATGTATTGAGTTGCCGGTCAACGGAAGGCAAGCGATCTGACTCTAGAAGTCTGCGCTGCCGGGTGTTCGGTGGAACGGAATGACGTCGCGAATATTTTTCATGCCGGTGATATACATAATCAGCCTTTCAAATCCGAGTCCGAAGCCAGCATGCGGCGCTGATCCAAATCTTCGTAAGTCGAGATACCACCAGTACGGCTCTAGCGGCAAGCCGGATTCAACAATTCGGGCCTCCAGAACATCGTGTCGCTCCTCGCGTTGCGAACCGCCGATGATTTCTCCGATTCGGGGCGCGAGCACGTCCATCGCCCTAACGGTGCGGCCGTCCTCGTTTGCGCGCATGTAAAAAGCCTTGATCTCTTTGGGATAGTCGGTGAGGATAACCGGCCTTCCCACCTTGACCTCAGTCAGCCAACGCTCGTGCTCGCTCTGCAAATCAGATCCCCACGCAACCGGGAATTCCCAATTCACACCGCTGCCTTCGAGTAGCTTCACTGCCTCGGTATAGGTCATCCGCTCGAATCCGCTCTCAACAATGTGAGACAATGTCTTCAGGAGCTCGGGCTCGATTCGCTGGTTGAAGAAGTCCAGGTCGGGTCCGCAAGTTTCGAGCACGTTGCCGATCACCTCCTTCAAGAACTCTTCCGCCAAATTCATGTCGCCTTCCAAATCACAGAAGGCCATCTCGGGTTCGACCATCCAGAACTCGGCCAGGTGGCGGCTGGTGCTTGAGTTCTCGGCCCGGAAGGTTGGGCCGAAGGTGTAGACGTTCGTCATCGCGAGGGCGAGCGTTTCTGCCTCCAACTGACCACTGACCGTCAGATAAGCTGGCTTACCGAAAAAGTCTTGAACCGGATCATCCTTGCGCAGGTGCCATCGAGTGCCCGATTCCTGCTCGTTCGTCGCGCCGCTGTCTACGGGCTCGAGAAGGGTCGAAACTGCGAACATCGCTCCCGCTCCTTCACAGTCGCTGGCGGTGATAATCGGCGTGTTGATGTAATGAAATCCGCGCCGTTGGAAGAAGTTATGGATCGCCGCAGCAGCCTGATTGCGCACCCGGAAGACCGCCCCGAAGGTGTTGCCACGCGCTCGCAGGTGAGCGATCTCCCGAAGGAACTCCATGGTGGCGCCCTTCTTTTGCAAGGGATAGCTCGTGGGATCGGCTGCCCCAAAGACCTGCAGCCCCGTCGCGGAAAGCTCCACCGCTTGTCCTGCGGCGGGCGATTCGACAATGGTCCCTTCAAATCGGACGCAAGCCCCGGTGGTCAGTTTCTTGAGCTCTTCCGAAGCAACTGCTCCCTCGTTGATCACGACCTGCAAGTCTTTGAAACACGAGCCGTCGCTCACCTGAACGAAAGAAATTCCTTTGCTGTCCCGGCGAGTTTTCACCCAGCCGAATGCTTCTGCAGTGGTGCCTGGGCTGAGCTGAAAGAGATCGCGAATATAGGTTCGCCGGTAGTCCATGTAACCAAAATTCTACCGCCCGAGCCTGCTTGGCGTTCTGATCAGCTGCCCTTGCGCTTCGCCTCGTTCTTCCTTCGCGTTTCCCAGCCCTTCTTTGCAGCGGAACTCCGCTCTGCCGTTGATTGGCTCGATCCGCCTTTGTGTCCACCCTTTCGCTCGGGTGAATGATCCTCTTTCTTGCCGTATCCGCCGCCGCCAGGCTTCTTGCCGCCGTGGTCCGTCTTGTTCACGGTTGCCCAAGCGCGGCTTTCGGCTTCCTTTTCGCTGACGCCCCGCTTCTCATAGCCTTCTTCAATGTGTTCGGCCATTCGCTTCTGCTTGTCGGTGTATTTATCTTTGTCTCCTCTAGGCATGATGCTCTCCTTCCGCTCTTTGACCGATCGTAATGGAACCTTGTTCACAACCCATAGAGCAAGTTAATTGCCACTATCTTTGATAAGCGCCTCGGCTCGATGGGCGGCTTCATTCCCAGTCTTATCGCTCTTCACCAGGTATTCGGGATTTTCTTTGGAGGCTGAAATTTTATGCGACTTGATCTTCGTTGGTGATGTGAGCCGCTTCTGCACCTTGCCGTGAGTCACCCCTTGTGAGGTATGCCAACTCACCCCATCGCCTACGTGTAAATCCTTGTCTCTTGCCATAGTTGTTGGACTACGCCGGTATCTGCTTTGTGCGCTTGTTTAGGTCCAAGAACTTTAGGCGCACTCTGTCACAATGGTTCGATGCCCGAGCCGGAGAAGAAGAAGCTATCCCTGTCGCGGGCAGCTTACGCCGGGCTGGGCCTAGTCTTCGTGGCGCTTGGCATTATTGGCGCCATCCTGCCACTCATGCCCTCGACTGTTTTCTTCATCTGCGCACTGTGGGCATTTAAGCGCAGCAGCGAACGGCTGGAGCATTGGCTGCTCAACAACCGCGTGATCGGCCCCGCGTTGCGTGATTGGGACCGGGATCGGAGCATGAAACGCTCGACCAAGATCTTGGCGATCACAATGATCTGGGTCGCGATTGGCACCTCGATCGCGATCGTCCCCAAGCTTTGGGTTCGAGTGATGCTCGCCCTTATTGCGGCAGCACTTACGGTTTACTTGGTAGGCGTCAAGGAAGCCGCTTCAGACCCACCGCAAGACGCATAGGGTCGCGCGGAATTTCCGTCCCCAGCCACCATTCGAGTGCCAGAGCAGATCGCTCGACCAGCAGCTCGCGCCCATCCACAATTCCAAATCCAAGGGAACTTGCCTTGCGCAAGAACTCCGTTTGAACCCTTCGGTACACAAAGTCAAGGCATCTCGTCCGTGGTTTGGCAAATTCCCAAAGCACGGGAGGCTGCTCGCCGGCTTTCGCACCGACTGGAGTCGCATTCACGATTAAACTGCAACCAGTTGGATCGGGGCGGCTCACCGGTTCCACTCGCCCATAGTATTCGAAGAAAGCGATCAGAGGCTTTGAACGGATCACGTTGCGATTCCAGAGGCGAACCTTCCAACCTCGCTCGCACAGCGACTGGAGAGCCGACCGAGCTGCGCGCCCGGACCCCATCACCAAGGCTGTTCCCGAAGGTATGTCGGCAATCTGCGCGTCGAAAGCTGGGACTTCGGTGTTTTGAGCGACGATCGGCGGCCCCAGCTTCAGCGCGTTCGCAACCCCCAACGATCCGCGCATCCGAAAATACTCCAGCGCCAGCTTCGCGGCGTCTGCCTTGTGTGGATTGTTGATCGCGGCACCGAGGAACCCGGCCATCCCCAAAGACTCGATACAAGGCCTAAACTCCTCGGTAGAGCATTGCAATCCTACAAACTCCACGTGAAGCTGCACCGCCAGACAGCCCGCGGTGCTGACGGCTAGGTCCAACTCATTCTCGGCAGCATCCCCGATCACGGCAATGCGCCGCGTCTCAGAGCCCTCGATGTTCTGCCACACACCCTCAGTATAAAGGGATTAGGCGCTTCGCTCCCAGCCGGGCAGTCGAATCGCCAACTGAGGCCGAAGCTCATAAAAGATGCGCTTAACGTAAGGAGTGCTCTTTCCGAGACGAGCCGCCGCTCGCGAGAAGGCATCGATCAACATGCCATCTTCCGCCTGAATTTCCTCCAGCACCGTCACCAGCAAAGACTGCTGCCGCATGCCCGCAAGCGCCCGCGTCA
>JAEVZK010000031.1 GCA_023392285.1 Armatimonadota bacterium
GTACCCGACGACCTGCTGCCCCTCCATGGCGAAGAACAGAAATTAACGCTGGAAAAAGCGCTCATCCGCCATAAACTGCCGAAACATTGGGAGCGGAGTTTCGGTGACCGCGTGAGTTCGAGGCACATCGTCACGCATTTCTTGCATTGATGGATGAAGCGCAGCGATCCAGTCCACCCCTTCCGCTTCGAGTTCGGCGGCAGAAACGAACCGAACGCCCTCGCGTTCCAGTCTCTGGATCAGCCGGCGGTACTCCCCTGGATCGAACTGCAAGAGGTCCAACCGGGAAACCGGTGCCTCCTGAACAATGGTGTATCCCTGCTCTTGAAGGTACGCGTTTCTGAACGCCTGAAAATCGGCTGTCCAGCACTCACAAACCTGAGCTCCGGCCCCACCGGCGATTTGCTCCGCTCGGTCGACGAGGAGCGGGATGATTTGCTTCTCCCGGCTCGGCTGAACCGCCCATTCGTTGACAATCATGCGCGGCACCGGCAGCGCTTCCATGTCGCTCGATTCGAGTACGGCGACATTTTCAGATCCTTCCGAAAGGATCCAGTATTGCTCGAAGCCCCTCTCCCCCTTGATGCGGACATACGAATCAAATTCGTAAAGGGATTTTTGATACGTGGGATATTCCTGATTCCAAAATGCCACGTAAGCTGGCATTGCTTCAGACCGCTCAGTTTGCCTAAATTTCATATTTGTTTAGTAGAGTCGGCTAATCTGCGGATTGGCCTCGACCAGCGCGAGAATTTCGCTGACGCTGGGCACCCTCGACGTCGCACCCAAGTATCCAACCTTGAGCGAACCAGCCGCAGAAGCGAACTGAAGGCACTTTGAGATCGGCCAATCCTGATCCAACCCAAATAGCATGCCAGCCCGAAACATGTCACCCGCGCCTGTCGCATCGACGACCTGGGCGGCAGGATAAGGTGGATAGGCGCGCACAGGCAGCTCCGGTGATCCTGCAACAAACCCGTTTGGACCATCGCTCAGAATCCCAAAGCAGCCCTTACGCTGGACCAGCCTCTGCACATAGGCGACGTTTCGTTGCAAGTTATTTCGAGTCCCCGCCCAGTCGGTACTGCACTGCCAGAACGAGCCCGCGTTGATCGGATCGTCATCGTTCAGGAAATCCATCAGATAAAGGCGCATTCCGGCTCGCTCGGCCGCCAAGGCTGCTTCGCGAGAAGCTACTGCCATGTTCGGCTCCGCCGTAAACCATGAGCCGCGAACGAACGGCAAATCTTGAACAGGAATGGCCGGACGCATCGCCGAAAAACCGGCGCCAATCATGGTTCGCTCACCATCGCCGCTCACGTAGACGTCGCAGACCGGTGTCTGCGCGTCGCCTTGCGAAGCGGACCCGTAGATCTCAAGATTCTGATCCGATATCAGCTTACGAAGGCGATCTCCACGAGAGTCGTCACCGGCTCCATTTCCTGCCAAGACCACCTCGGCACCCCACGTCCGGAGAGCATTTGCCGTATTCGCGGCTTCGCCTCCAAGCATGAACTGCTCACTCTCGATCTCCACGTAACCGCCCTTGTGCGGCATGTGTGGAACTCGGCGGATGCGGTCAATGCAAACCGTTCCGAAAACTAATATCACATGGGCAGTTTACGCACTCCTCATTGAATCCGCATGGGAGTCGCGGTTCAACTCCCCTTGCGCGGTGATCCAGATGAAGATTCCGATAAAGGCGAGCAGCACGTTCGCATTAAGTCCAAAGGCGGGATAGAATCCGGCAAAGATAAAGGCGGCAGCGAAACCTTGCGCTACACGTGAGGCTACCAATGTTGATGTTTGTCGATTCCAGCGTAGAGCGAGCAAACTTCTAAAGATGCGGCCGCCATCCATCGGAAAGGCCGGCAACAGGTTGAAAGCTGCGAGCCAAAGGTTGGCCATCAGAAGGCGCGTCGTCATGGAGCCATGCTCCAGCACATGTTCGTACGCCGCAGGGAAACCCATCGATGCGGCGAGCCCCAGGTAAAGAGCTGCGCCTATCACAAGATTCGTCAGAGGCCCCGCCAGCGCGACAACGAATTCTTCGATCGGCTTTTCAGGACTTCGCGCCAACCTCGCCATGCCGCCAATCGGAAGGAGGGTTATGTCGACCGTGCCGATACCGTAGAGCCTGGCAGCAAGCGCATGCCCCAGCTCGTGAAGCAGAATCGATAAGAAGAGGAGAATTACGAACAGCAGGGAAAGTCCGACTTCGATCAAGCTTCCGCTCGAATAGAACTGGACGACCCCAAGCCAGAGGATGAGCAAGACAAAAGTGAGATGGAAATCGATTGCGATGCCAGAAATTCGCCCAACTCGAAATGACCATCTCATATCCCTTAGAAGGCACTTGAGTGGAATTTGATGCACGCTTGGGCCCGAATTACGTCTATAAACCCGGATGAATGATTTAACGCCGATGAAGAGGGCGCCCGATCCGCGCTCGGAGTACAAGCTAGGGATGTCGAATCAGACGCAGAAAGGACTTTTCCTGCTGGGAGGCATCGCTCTTGGCGCGATCATCGTGCTCGTAACTCTACATTTTGGATCTTCGGATGAGACCATTCCGAAGGTCGTCGTCAAAGAAGTTCCCGTCGGCATTTCATCTACCGCTAATCCAAAGCAGCCCGAGCAAGAGGGTTCGCCGACGTTGCCAGAAACTGGCGGAGCAGAAGCCACGCCGAAAGACCCGACCGGAGTGATCAAACCATTCAATCCTTTTGAAGGCAACATAAGCGCCTTGCCGCCGCGTGAAATTGGAGGAGCTCTTCCACCTTCCACCGGGCCGGCACCTACCGCGCCTCCGGGAGGGAAAGTAACCCAGACCGCCGTCACCCCACCCGCTCCAAAGCCGACCGGCAGCCTCTTGGTTACGGTCAATTTATCGGTCGATCAGGCCGACTCATCGCTGGCGACGCTCCGAAATCTTGCGGCAACGAACAAGGGAACTGCCATTCAATTTGATGAAAGCGCAACCTCTGACGAGCCCGAAGGAGCGCTATTGTTTGTTCCGGCTGAGCGGGCAGGGGAACTGGAAAAGAGTTTAAGCTCCGCGGGATCAATCGCAGGACTGGGACGCTGGAGCGGTACCGCAGGTGGTCGGGCGGACCGCATCGAAGCTACCGCGCTCAGTCGCTTGGCCGATCTGCGCCAGAAGAAACTCCTGCTTCAGGAAAAGTATTTTGATGATGCACCCGAAGTGGTGGCGGTTAGCGACGAAATCAAGCGCATTGAAACTTCTCTATCGACTTTCAACGCTCATCGGGCTGGCCCGAACATGGCGATATTCAAGATTAGCTTTCTTGATTAGTCGACCGATGCCGCGCGCTCGATTGGCGTGAGGTATGGGTGAAGCTCTTTGCCACGTAGACTGCCATGACCAGAAAGCTGTCCGTGAGTCCAATCTCGGCGACTTCCCTAACGACCGGGTCATTGGCCGCTTGCCCCAACATGAGCAACCCGCCCTTTTCATCTCCCCCGGCGTACCTCTCAAGAGCCGCTTTTACCTTTCGGCTCTTCTTTGATACGGGCCGGATCACCTCAAGCAAAGCTGCGTCCCGTGCCATCCCGGTTTGCAGGAACAGCTTATAGACCTCTCGCTCCACATCCAACAATCGAGCAATCCCGAGCAAGCACCGCCTTCTCGCAAGCGTCGTTTCGCTACGCTGAGCCACGCGGAGGATGGCTGGGAGTTCGGATATCGTTCCGACTGCGCAAATTGCGTAGGCGATCTCGCTGGCGGTCTCATCCTTGAATTTGTCCAGAGCTTCGTGAAGGGCGGGCAGACACTCACGAATCTGCAGTTCGGCAATCGCCTCGGCAGCCGCGATGCGAACGCTTGGAAACGCACTCAGGACAGTTGCGGAGAAAACCTCCACCGCATCTCGAGCCCGGAGCCTTCTCAGGGCGTTGATACTTGCCCGTTGCAGATCGGGATCGTCTTTCTCTTGCGTGCTTTCGATCAAAGCCGCCACCGCCTCCTCGCTATGGATGCGGCCAAGGGCGCTGGCGGCCGCTCGCCGCAGCATCGACTTCGGACTTTGAAGAAATTGGATGAGCAGGGTGGTCGCCTCGTTCGATCCGAGTTGGCCGAGGGCGATGATCATGTCTTCGTCGACCAGATCGGGGTGGTCCATGATGTGCTTTAACAGGGGTGCAGCGAGAGACCGATCCCCGATGGTCGAAATCGCCATTGCCGCACTCCTCCTTACCTCTGGCGAAGGATCGGCCAGCGATCTCACAACCTCGTCCGAAGCTAAACCGATTCGTTGGGCCGCGACCTCTTCCAGCGCCTCGGCGCGCGCCGCCGTATCGGTGCTGCGTGCGAGTCTCCGCATGGTGCGCACCGTCCTTGGCCGCATGCTGCGAAGGTCCCGTAAGGCCCGTTGCACCTTCGCGGAACCTTCTTCACGCACCGGCGAGACAAACAGCACGGCGATAAACCGCAGGAACAAAGTGGTGAAGAATATCCATTTATAGGCGTAGATCGGGGACATCCAGCCGCGGAGGGCCGTCATCATTGTCGCGCCAAGGAGCGGTGAAATGCCGGAGACCACGGACTGCAGCGCCAATCCCGCGCCAAGATAATTCGCCCGATCTTCCGGCTTGGAAGTGGCGAGCAGCAGATTGAACTGGGACAGGTTCACACCAGCCCAAAAGAACCCCATGATGAAATGGCCAATCGTCAGGACGACCACCGTCTGGGTGAGATTTCCCGGCGTCGTAAGCATCCAGGCGATCGGGTTCGTAGCAATGCCCAGGCCAGCAATAATCAGCGTCGGCTTGTTTCCATACTTGTCGGCGATAAAGCCCCAGAAGCGAGCCGCGGCTACGTTCCCCGAAGCCTGGACCAAACCAAAGAACTGAAGGAGCGTGAAGGAGATCTTCAGGCTTTCCAGTGCGTATGCGCTGTAAAGATTTCCCGCAAAGCCTTGACCCATGATGAATGCGGTCAAGAAGATCAGCACGCGCCGAAATTCGCGGTCGGCAAAGGGCCCGCGGATCGCAGCGATTCCGGTCTTGAAGTTGGCTGGCACCGGATGCTCGCGGGGCAAGTCTTTCATCGACATGAAAAGCCCAAAGCTGATCGCCGCGCAGAACAGCCCAAGCCCATAAGTCACGGAAAGACCGAGCGCTTCCCGCCCGGACTCGCGAAACTGGTCCAGCATGTAGCCGCCGCCCAAGCCCACCGCCGAACCCACCGCCGTCGCGATCGCATTGCGACGACTGAAGAACCATCCGCGCGAGTTCTGCGGCACCAATTCCGAAAGCCACTCGTTATAGATAGGCTGGACGAGCAGCACCGAAGCCGAAGCCACGCCGATCGCCAAAAGCAGCATCGCCAAACGAAACTGCGCAGGCAGCGCGAGCAGCGGCAGCGCGATCATCGGAAGGTAGAGCAAACGCCAAATGCCGCCGCCAATCGCCACGTAGGGTTTATAGGAGGGATAGCTCCGACCCAAAATCGCACCGGGAATCTGCAGCACACCAAGAAGTGCGGGCAACGCCGACAAAAGACCGATCCAAAGATCGGAAGCGCCTAAAAGCTTGACGAATCCGACCTGAAAGCTGCCCGTCACCAAGGTCGCAAACGCGGTGCTGAAAGCGCCGTCCAGATTAGCCACTCGTAACGAGCGCAAATTCTGTAGACGATTCACTGGTACGGCCATTCACTCGCATTCCGACCGGCAAGTCGGCTTCGATGCCTCCTGGCCCGCATTTTACGGCACTCTTATTTTGCCGAATGAACGGCCAAGAATGCAGTTGCGGCCTCGGTCCCACCTATGGCCCGACGAGGAACGGCTTGACTCCTGTATACTCGTCCTCGTGCGAGTACTTGTAATCGATGACGAAGAAGGAGTGTTGAATTCGATCCGCAGGCGTTTGGAGCGAAGTGGCTACGCCGTGACGGTGGCGAATAGCGCCGCCGAAGGCATTTCCACGATTGGAAGCGCGGAAAAGCCTTTTGATGTGATCGTCACCGACATGAGCATGGACAATCCCAATTCTGGATTGGATGTCCTCAATGCCGCCTTCGCGCGCGATCTTTTCGCAGAGGTCATTGTCATGACGGCCTATGGGAACGTCGGCAACGCGGTCGAATGCATGCGCCGAGGCGCGTTCGATTATATCGAGAAGAATTCGCCCGGAGTTGACGCCTACGAGATTCTCGCGATGAAGATCGATCAAGCGATGGATCGAAGACGACGCGACGTGCGCACTGTCGAAATGTGGGAACGCGCGGCAAAGTCCAAAGAACGAGTTGGCTGATAAGGAAAACCCGCGAGAACTGACTCGCCGCGAACTGTTAGGGCAGGCGACCGGAGCTTTTGCCGCCGCTCAATTGAGTCCGTTCGCCTCATTCTTCGAACCCAAGGACGCGCCGCTGCGGTGCATCAACGTTGTGAACTTCATCCGCGGCGTGGAGCCGAGAGGTCCCATGGATCTCTTCCTCCCGGTGCAGAAGCAGATGGAGGTTATCCGCGCCCATCGTCTACCTGCGACGTGGCTTTTCCAGTACGACGCGCTCATCCTTCCGCAATTCACGGACTTCATCCTGTCTAACGCTGACTCCAGTCATGAAGTTGGCTTCTGGTTCGAGATGAATCAAAGGCACTGCGAGGCAGCGGGCGTTGAATGGCGCGGTCGTCCTGGTTACGAGTGGGACCACTATCCCTCAGTTGCATTCACAATCGGTTACAAACCGGAGGAGCGAAAGAAGCTCGCCGACGCGGCGATGAAGACGTTCAAAGAGGTCTGGGGCAAGTACCCGAAGTCAGTGGCGAGTTGGAATCTCGACTCGATCACCATCGCGCATCTTGTGGAGCACTACCAAGTCCAAGCCTTTGCCGTCTGCCGCGATCAAATCGCGACTGACGGTTTCACCATCTGGGGAGCCCCAATCGCTGGCTACTATCCCAGCCGCACGAACTGCTGGAGCCCCGCCGTAGATCGGCAAAACCAAATTTCAGCGCCCATATTCAGGATGCTCGGCCAGGATCCCGTTTACTACTACCAGAGCAGCTATCCCTTTCCAGACGGCTCCCGACACGGCGGACCCGACACGATGGAGCCGGTTTGGCCCAGCGGCCGCTCGCAAGCCTTCGTAAATAACTTCCTGAAGATGATCTCCTCTGATCCGACTCTGCAATTCGCCTATGCGCAGCTCGGCCAGGAAAATAGCTTCGGCTGGCCCCAAATGGAGCAGGCATACCCGATGCAGATGAAAGCTCTTGCCGAACTCCGCAAGAGCTCAGCGATAAATGTTGAAACAATGGCCGAGACCGGGCGCAGATTCCAGAAGAAGTTTAAGGCCACTCCCGCCCAGGCTCAGGTCATGCTTCGAGACCCGTTCGGTAACAAGACAGACCCCGAACAAACCATTTGGTACCAGAGCAGGAACTACCGCACGAACCTCCACATTCGAGATGGCTTGCCATTCATTCGAGACCTCACCGTCTATAGCGATCAGTTTGCTCAGCCGTTCCTGCACGAGCCGACACGGCAACAAGATGTCGAGCAGCGCATGCCTGCATTGCTCGATGGCTACCACTGGAGCAGGACTCCAGGCTCGGCAGAGCCGGGCGCAGCCTTCTTGCTGATCGACGGCGAGAGAATGGCGATTACGGAACCTCCAAAGGTGACCGAGAACGGCAACGCGCTTGTGGCCGTCCTTCGATTTTCGCGAAATCGCCAAGTCGTCATCCGGTTCGAAGAAAGGCGGATCCGCATCCAACCGTCAGCCGGATGCAAATTGACCCTTTCGTTTGAATGGGAGCCTTCAAAGATGCCCCTCCCAACATTGTCCAAGAGAAACGTCGCATACGAGTGGCAAGGCTTCCACTACGGAGCGGAGGTCGTCGGCGAGTTGAAATCCACGAATCATGGTTGGCAAGTGCTGCCACACGACGGGAAGATAGAAATCCACCTCGAACAGAGGTGATTAGGAAAGGTTTGGTGGAGGCGGGGAGAATTGAACTCCCTTCCAAAACCGTCGGCCCTCCAATTAAGCCACGAGCGTCTCCTCTGTACTTAATCTTAACGCCACCCTCTGCCGAGGCCGCCTGGGCGGACGTCCAGTTCGATTGTTCTAGGCTAGCTTGCTACGAACAGAAGCTCACTTGCCGATCCTGATTTGATTACACCCGAACTCTTCCCTACAGGCTCGGGAAGGGCGGACGACGCGGCAACTTAGGCTGCGTAGGCGAAGTTGTTGTTCGCTTTTACTTTTTCGGTCTGCTTTTTACGAGGCCAGCTGACCAACCTCGGCTCGCAATCGGAAGTCGAACCGGCCCTGTCGAACCCGTTCGCCCCCATGTCTCTACTAGTATAGAACGATTCTCCCGAGCCCACAGTTCCGGGAGAGCGAATGTCCTAGGCCGCCAATTCCAGTGGCGCCGGAGAAAGGTAAATCGAAGCGATATTCGATGCCGGAGCCGAAATCCCGTTGCGGCTTGCGATCACCCGGAAATGCGCCGGATTGCCGGGCGCGTAGTTGGTGAGGGTCACTCGCGAAGCGGTGACGCTGTCGACGAATTCCCATGCCCCGGTACCCACCTGCTTTTCGATCAGGAACGTCGTCACCGCGAGGTTGCCGCCGCGTTTCCATTTCAGCTTAACCGTGCCGTCCACGTTCGGCGTCGCGATCAGATCGGTTACCACCGTCGGCGCGACCGGCCGGCGGCTTCTGCCACGTGGGCTGAGGCCAACTGATTCGAGCATCGCATTCGTCACGTCGGGATTCGCATAGCAAGTACGAGCGATCTGGGAGATCGCATCTCGGAGCTGCTGGAAGTCTGCATCCTTATCTTCCACGGCGGATTTGTAGGCCAATTTCGCCGTCTCTGTGGAGACAAGGCTTAGGTTAAGCGCGGTCAGTCCAGCATTTAAGGCGTCGATTCCTGCGGTGCGAAGAATAGTTCTCCTGCTGATGGATTCGTTCGGATTCTTAAACATTTTGTCTCCTTTGCCGCCTCGCTCCGGCGGATAGAAGTTAGACCATGATGGCTGGCTTGCTCGGGGACTCGGTTTCTGCCCTCGTCCAAACCACCCTCACCTCTTCCGTCCGCTTTTCCGAGAGATGGAATTCACCCTCTCCATAAGGAGCCTCGGGACTTGGGATGCGGTGTCGACAGATCAGGCTAATCGGAGCTCGAGCACCATTCACCACTCACCACTCACCATTCACCATTCACCATTCACCATTCACCCTGAATCAGCCAAAATAGATCGTGCGCGAACTGGAGCAGGCGAAGGCGATGTATCGCGCGGGGAATCTGCGGGGGGCGGCGGGGCTCCTCGCCCAAGTGCTTAAATTCCAGCCGGGCCATGCGGATGCGCTGCAGCTTCAGGGCACTATTCAATTTCAAAGCGGATTCGCTCGCGAAGGGCAAAAGCTGGTCGAGCGGGCGGTGCAGCTTGATCCGACGAACGCCGAGGCCTGGAACAACCTCGGGCTGATCCATCACTTCAGCGGCCGCAACTCGCAGGCGCGAGAATGCTTTCAGCGCGCGACCGAACTGAACCCTGACTTCGGCGATGCCTGGCGCAATGAGGCATTCATCCTGCAGTTGGAAGGCCAGCACGTGCAGGCGCTGCAGGCCCTTTCCCATGCTGCAGATAACTCGGAAATTCATTTCTTTCGGGGCAATAGCTATGCTGCGCTGGCTCAGCACGAGACCGCGATTCAGGAATACAGCCGATCGATCGACCTCGATTCGACGAATTTCGACGCGTGGTTGAACCGGGGCAACTCGATGATGGCGATCAATCAGCCTGCCTTGGCTCTGGCCAATTTTCAGGAAGCGCTGAAGCTGGCTGGGCAGCATCCTGAACTGCACGCGGGGCTCGCGGCGGCGCTTGCTCAGTCGAGCCGCTTCGATGAAGCGATCTCCGTGTCCGAACTCGCGCTTCGCTGGGACCCGAGCCTGGAGCGGGCGAAGCAGGTGAAGCGGCTGGCGGAGGAGCAGCTTCGGGACCAGGAGCGGGCGGCGGCGCTCTTGGAATCGACGGACGACGCGGAGATGGTCGAGGAGCAGGCGCATCTGGCGCGGTCGCTTCAGGGGCAGGGGAAATGGCGGGAGGCGCTGGCGGCGGTGCGAAACAGCTCGAATGGGGCGCTGCGCTTCATTTCTGCGCTGACGCTTCCGGTGCTGTGCCGGGACGAGCGCGAGGTGGACGAGGCGCTCGATCATATGCGATCGGGCCTGGAAACCCTGCTTTCTGATCCTCCGGTGGTCGCCGATCCTTGTCGGGAAATTGGCCTGACGACCTTCCATCTTCCCTACCTTGGCGTTCGTGATCGCCCTTTGCAGGAGCTGACCGCGAACGCGCTACTCGCCGCTTGTCCTTCGCTGAACTTTTCTGCGGACTTCTCGCCTGGGTCGGGTCGAAAGCGGCTTGGAGTCGTGAGCGCTTTGCTGCACGAGCATACGATTTCAAAGGTTTTCGGCGGCTTGATCGAGGGGACGGATCGCGAGGCCTTCGAGCTGGTTTATTTTCAGATCGGGAAGGACGACGCGGCTTCGCAGCGGCTCGCCTCTCGGGCAGACTCGCATATTCGTCTGCCAAACGATCTCGCACAGGCTCGGGAGATGATCGCGCGGTCGAACATCGACTTGCTTTTCTATCCCGAGCTTGGGATGCATCCGCTGACGTTTTATCTGTCTTACAGTCGGCTTGCACCGGTTCAGTTCACGACTTGGGGGCATCCTTATACAACCGGTTCGCCTTCGATCGACACCTTTATGTCGAACCAGTATCTGGACCGCGAAGATGGACAGGCGGAATATACCGAAGAGCTCATCCGGCTGCCTCACCTTAATATGGCTTTCGATCGTCCGGCTTCGCCTTATCCGTGGGCTCGCTCGGATTACGGGCTGCCGGAGAATCGTCGGCTTTACGGGGTGTCGCAGATGCCTTACAAGTTTCATCCAGCGTTTGATCGGGTGCTGAATGAAATCGTGACGCGAGATCCCTCGGCACTGCTCGTGCTTGTTGAGCCGGGGCGAACCTATTTTAAGCAGCTGCTGCTAGAGCGTTGGGCGGCACGCTATCCGGCGATTGCCGAGCGGGTGGTCTGGCTTCACTTGATGCCGCACGACCGCTTTCTCCGGCTCCTGCAGTTGACGGATGTTCAACTGGCGCCGCTGCAGTTTGGTGCAGGGCGTTCGACTTTGGACGCGCTTTCGTTTGGCGCGCCGATGGTCACCTGGGAAGGGCCGTTCCTGAAGAGTCGGATCAGCTCGGCGATTTATCGTCAGATTGGCTTTACTGACTTGATCGCGGCGAACGAAGAGAGCTATGTCGAGGTTACTCTCCGCGTTGCGGGGGATCGGGAGTTTGGCTCGCATGTGCGCTCGGAGATCAGCCGCGCGGCCGCGCCCCTTTACGATTCGGCGATTCCTATTCGCGAGTGGAATTCTACTCTAAGGACTATGGGCGAGAAGATATAGTCGAAAGGCAATGAGAAAGCTCAAGATTTTCCAGCACATCACTTTGGACGGGGTGATTCAGCATTCGGATGAGAACGGCTTTCGGTATGGGGATTGGTCTTCGCCATACCGGAGCACCGAGGGCCGCAACGTGTTGCTGGAGGCACAGGGCGACAAATTTGACTTGTTGCTGGGCCGCCGCACCTACGATATTTGGGCTGATTACTGGCCGAAGGCGCCAAGCGGTCCGATGGCAGATGGCATCAACGGCGCAACGAAATATGTTGCAACTCATCGGCCGGAGAGTTTGGACTGGGGACCAGTGGAGGCTGTTGGGCCAAACCTGACCGAAGACATCGCTCGAATAAAAGGTCAAGAGGGGCCAGATCTCGTTATGTGGGGCAGCGTCTCGCTGGCGTCGGACTTATTGCGAAACGACCTTGCCGATGAGCTGTTGCTGATCGTTTATCCGGTCGTGCTCGGGGTCGGCAAACGCCTTTTCGATGGCGATTTTATTCCTCGCGCTTTTCATCTGATGAGTTCTGATGCGTTTTCGGTGGGAACGATCTTGAATCGTTACGAATTGGAAGGCGGCTTACGCACTTCAGATTAACGTCTCTCCCGGATTGCCGCGACAAGGGGCAAATGACTGGCGCGGCAGATTAGCACGTAGAATCCATACGCCAAGGAAGGCAAGCCGATATAAGTGACGAACTGCATCAGCGCTTGTAAGGCAGTACCACGAAGCGAAAGCATCGAAGGAACGATGAACGCAAGCAGCAGGACGACGGTAATGGAAACTACAAGCAAGAGTCTTCGGGTGAAGTAGCCGAGCATCAACATGGGAAGCAGGACGACAGAATTGATTGCGAATGAGGTTAGGTCGGCGAGGTTTGGTCTTCCTCCCAACGGCAACATCAGGAACTGAGTCATGTAGTGCGCCAGCAGGCAGGCACCAAACATCGCAAGAAGCTGCGGCGCGAATGGTTGGCGCTCCGCACCAGTTGGTTTCACCTTATTTCGCTGAACGTCCATACCCCAAATCCTCGAAAAGTACTGACCAGACGAAGGCACTTCGCGGTCGCGTGATCGATTTCATTTTTACATGACCGTCGCTGAAGACCGCTAACGCTCGCTCCGGCATCATCACTCTCGCCGCTCCTTCTCCCACCGCCGAGATATATTCACCCGGAGGGATCACGTGATCCGATTGGAAAGGTGAAGCCAATAGCGGGATGGAAGTAGTAAACAAGGGAAGGCAAGACGTGGCCTTCCCCTCCATGGTTTGGCATATTTCCGCGTTTACGTAACCAAAAGAACCCACCATCGCCCGATATGGGCTCCAACCCTTCCCGTGACGCCAGGTATCCGCCGGATCGTAGGTAATCTCCGGGCCCAAAATCCGCCATGCCGAGTCGCGGTCTGGAAGGGCAGACCAATCACTGTTCAAGTCGGTGACATACAGTTCTAAGGCCACATAGCACTGGCGCAGGTTGCTAGTGACCACCGCATTTTTCGCCCGCGCCTTTGCCCTGGTGAAAATCGGAAAGAGCAGCGCGGCGAGCACAGCTACAATCGCAACTGCGATGAGCAGTTCGACAAGTGTGAAAGCCCGCCTCATGGTTCCTCGAATCACCGCTCATGCATTGTACAATAGGATCGCGAAGCATCTGACTGGATTTCTCTGAGAAGCCCTTACGACAGTCTCTTTTGAATTCCTGTCTTTCAGATGTAAGTTCTGTATGACGGGACGGACAATGCCCTAATGAAACATCGACTCGTATCGAATTACCTTCTAACTCTTCTTTCTCTCATCTTAGTAACCGCGATCACTCCGGCCCGAGCGGCAGGCATACTTTCTATGCTGGACACCGCACCTCGCGCTGGCGTATACCGAGTGGATAAGTTTATCGACGTCACCACAGTTGAATACAGGCGCGTGAAAGGGGAGACTGGCCCTGCATCTTATCGGGCCAAAATAGCCACCTTCGAAGTAAGCCGCCTTGTCGATTTAAAAGGCGACACAATCGCACATGAGCGCGTCGGCTTGCCGACCATTGCGATTCGCCGGCTGTTAGGAGCTGCAAATCGTGACGCGAATTTTAAAAACCTGGAGGGAAGAAGTTTTCTTCTATTCTTAACCGCTAAGCAAGCAAAAGGCAACTTCTCGACCTCAATCGGCGAGACCGAAAGTATTCTGGAATACGAATACACGCTTCCCGAGGAAGTGAGAAGCTCGAGCCTGGAAGAAATGAGTGCAATCGAGGTGAAGACCCAAGTCTACGATCCAGCTCAGCCACCGGCCATTCAGATTATTCAGATGCTTGCTCACCTGGGTGTCAACGGCAGCAACAACGAGCAAGGGATTTTCAGCTGCGTTGACTACGCGCTCATGAATTGCGGAAAGGACTGCCTGAAGAACTACCAACTCTCTGACATTCGCCGGATTGTCTGCGACATTTATTGGGCTGATTCTTCCTGGTTGGATAGCAAGAACGCGGGACGCAATCTGGACCTTCTGGCAATGGTTGGCGATCCAACAGTAGGCCCAATCATCGAACGCGAGGTGCGGCGCGACCCCACGTGCGCCAAATTCGGCGGCGCCTGCCCCTCGAACGTTTCGGAAGACACCAAGCTGTTTCTGATCGAGCAGGCACCTGCCGCGATTGTTCGCAGGCTGGTGGATATTAGAGATGGTTGGTCCTCTCCGTTATCGTTGCTCTCAAAGGCGAGAGCGCGGTTTGGTGAAAACGACGAGCTCGACATCACTATTCTCCAATGCGCCTACCGCATCATTGGAGACGAACGCCTGAACATCACCGGCTTTTTGGACGAGCATCGCAAGATCAAGCGAGAGGTGGTCGCAGCTTACGTCGAGGCTGCCAAACCTATCATCGACGCTTATCTCGGGGCCGTTCCCGCTTACGCCGCGGGGGAATCCCCGCTCTAAGACCGCGTTCGATTGGACGTCTCGAGCTAATCATCACGAGGAGAAGTAAACTCCAGCTTAGATGGAACCTAAGACGGTCGCCTCGACGCGCACGGAAATGTCCGAGGTGATGCAGCCAAATCACGCCAACTTCCTCAACAAGGTGTTCGGGGGTGCGATTCTTTCTCTCATCGACTTATGCGCTTACGCGACCTCTTCTCGCTTCGCGGGGGGCATTTGCGTCACGGCCAGCTTCGACCGAGTCGATTTCCATGAGCCGATCGACGTCGGCGAGCTGGTGAGCTGCGTCGGCTACGTCACCTATGTCGGCCGTACGAGCGTCGAAACCACGATCGAAATCTTTGCGCAGAACGTGTTCACAGGCGTAAAGCGGCACACGAACACCGCGCGAGTCACGATGGTAGCCCTCGACGGCGACATGAAGCCCCGACCCGTTCCCCGGCTCATCTGCGAAACCCGTGAGGAGAAAATCACCTTCCTCGAAGGTCGCCTGAGACGGGAACTGCGGGGCCGACAACGAGAGGAGCGGGAAATGATTGCCGCCAACTTCTATAAAGCGTCAGATGCCGACCTTAACCGCTTGATGGAAATGGATTCGCTCATTTAAGCTAATGTAGAATCATGCGCATTCCCTTCTGGCCCGTGCTCCTGTTACTTGCCACCGCATCCTTTGCTCAAGACCGCCTCGCCACCATGCCCAGATACGATCGATACGAAAAACTTCGCCGCGACATTGCAGGCTCCGTCTCTCGCGGAGACATCCAAGCGAGATGGGCCGACGATGGCAAGAGTTTTACCTATGTGAAAGGCGGCAAAACGTTTCGAGTAGACGCGAAGACCGGCAAGGAATCAGAAGATACGGCCGGTCAAGGAGGATCGCGCAACAGTCAGACAGACCGCCGGCGACGGCCGGACCGCGGGAGACAATTCGACACCGCGATCTCGCCCGATGGAAAGAAGAGAGCGGTATGTCGAGATCGGAATGTTTTCATTTCCGACGCCGACGGAAAGAACGAGAAGCAAATTACGGCCGACGGAGGCATTTCCAGCCGAATCAAGAACGGCGAAGCGAGCTGGGTTTACGGGGAAGAACTGGATCAGCGGGAGGCGATGTGGTGGTCTCCCGATAACAAGATGCTTGCCTTCTTCCGCTTCGACGAGACGAAAGTGCCCGACTATTTCCTGCAGATGAACCAGGTCGACATTCAAGACAAGCTCGACACCGAAGCCTATCCGAAAGCGGGCGCGCCCAATCCGACCGTCAAGGTTCTGATCTACGATCTTGACAGCGGCAAGACCACAACCGTCCAAGCTGATTTCGGGGATTCGACGCTCGCGGAATACGTTTACGACATTCGTTGGTCGCAGGATGGAAAAGAGCTCTGGTTCAATCGAACAAACCGCGCGCAGAACATTCTCGAATGGTGTGCGTGCAATCCGTCGACGGGCCAGTGTCGCACCCTTTACCGAGAAGAAAACCCGGCCGGATGGGTGAATAACCACCTCGATATCACCTGGCTACCCGACAACAAAGGCTATCTTCTCATCTCCGAAAAGAGCGGCTTTCGCAATCTTTATCTGTTCGATCAGAACGAGAAGCTCGTTCGGCAAGTCACGAACCATGACTTCGAAGTCGCGAATGTGGTCAAAGTCGAGGCGAAAAACTGTTGGTACACCGCCCGAGACGGCGACACGCCGTATCGACTGCAGCTTCACCGAATCGGGCTGGATGGCAAGAACGATAAGCGGCTAACCGATCCGTTCTACAGCCATTCGATTTCGCTCGCCCCCGACGGTGAGCACTTCGTGGATAACGCGGAAACCCTCAGCATCCCGCCCACCGCCACCCTGCGCGACCGTGATGGCAAGGAAATCAAGAAGCTCGCTGAATCCGATCTGTCTAAGTTCGACGCGTTGAACCTGAAGAAAGTCGAGCAATTCGCCTTTACCGCAGCGGATGGCACAACGAAGTGCTACGGCTATCTCGAATTCCCGAGCGATTTTGACGAAAATGCCAAATATCCGCTCGTCGTCAGCGTCTACGGCGGCCCCGAATCAGGAACCAGCGTCGAACGCTTTCAAACTCCGAACCCGATCACGGAATTCGGATTTATTCAGGCTTGGATCGACGGACGGGGCACCCAAAGCAGAGGGCGCGACTTCCGACAATCCGTTTACGAGAAGTTGGGAATCGTGGAGATCGACGATCAGGCCGCTGCCGTCAAGCAGCTCGCGAGTCGGCCGTACATAGATGGCGCCCGCGTGGGCATTTATGGCACCAGTTACGGCGGCTACGCGTCGCTCATGTGCCTCCTTCGCTACCCCGATGTGTTCGCCGCAGCGAGTTCAAGCAGCCCTGTGACGAGTTGGCTCAACTACGATTCGATCTACACCGAAAGGTTCATGAATACGCCGCAGGTGAATCCGAGCGGCTACGAAAACGGGTCGGCGATGAAGTACGCGGCTGATCTCAAGGGCCGCCTCCTGCTCTACTGGGGCACTTCCGACAACAATGTTCACCCCTCGAATTCCCTTCAGCTCATCCGCGCGCTCGCAAGGGCGGGCAAGAGTTTCGATATCTCGGTAGGACCTGATCAAGGACACAGCGGGGTGAACAATGCGAAAATGTGGGAATTCTTCATCGAGAATCTCATTCTCAAGAAGAAGGATGCGCTGAACGTCGCGTGGAACGCTCGGAAACGTCGCTTGGCCAACCGGTAGCCGCTCCTCCCCAGTCGAACCCATGCCCGAACCTTTCCCGAGCGAGCATTAGCGTCAAGCCGGGGAGAAAGAGCGGAAGCCTCGGCAATATTCGATCATTGAAAGGAAAATATTAGCTACCGAACGATTTCCGTTAGCTACCGAACCATTTCCGTTAGCTAATAAATCATTTCCGTTAGCTAATAAATCTTTTCCGTTAGCTAATAAATCTTTTCCGTTAGCTAATAAACCATTTCCGTTAGCTAATAAACCATTTCCGTTAGCTAATAAACCATTTCCGTTAGCTAACGAAAGAGAAGTTATCGCTTGTCAGATGCTCGTGGCGCTACCGAAAAACGCGAGCGAGCGGCGTCATACGCATTCGGCGCGAGATGATCCAGCCGCAAAGCAAGAGCGCACCGAGCGCAGATACGGTATAGGACGCATTGTGCGCGAACCAATCGATCAAAAATCGATGCTGCACTGGCTCCGGAAAGCGGCTCATCTTATCGAGCATCCGATGGCCGAGCCAATCAGACGGAATGCCCTCGTACGAGAGCGCGGCGAAGGAACCCGCGAGGAACGCGCCGAAATAGCTCGCTCCCAGCAACCAAAGAATTGGCCGAACGAGCTCCCTCCAGCGCAGCTTTGGCAGTTCTCCCGCAGTGGCCGCAGCCATCACCAGCAAGCCAAGAAGAAGCCCCACCCACCAAGTGGCCGCGACTCCCCATCCGAGGGCGAGAAGCACCGGATTGGACGTGTGAAACAGATCGGGATGGAAAACGGTGAAGTACTCCAGGCAGATTTGAGTCGTGACGAGATCGTGGATAATGCCGTAAAGGATCGCCATTCCGACGCATATCAGCACGATTTTCAACCGCTGTTTCATCTGGTGCCCCGCAATCTGCAAACTCGCCCGATTAGGCTCTCCAGTTCCCCTCAATTCCGCTCCCCGTTTTCCCGGTTGCGGCTCCTATAATAGCAACGTGGCACAAGGGCTCTGGGATTCATTTGGCAGCGATTGGAAGGCGAATCTGCGGCTCTGGGAGCGGAGCCTGGATGCCGCAATTCCGAAGGTTCCTGGAACCTGGAAGGAGAGCGCCACGGCGAATCCGGCGTTTCTTCGGCGCGGAACCGATCTTCTCCTTTACTATCGGGGGACGGGGCCGGTGGAAGGAGATCCCGAGGCCCGAGATCAGATTGGGGTCGCGCGAGTGATCGAGCTTGGCGTGTCAGGTGTGAAGCTCGACGCAGGGGGGCGGCTGGCCGTTCCCTCGGGCGGACCGCTGGGTTTCGACTGCGAAGCGCTCGATCCATCGCCGGTGGAGTTCGATGGCAAGGTGCTTCTCTACTATTCGGCGCTCGGACCCGACGAGGATTCGGTTGGCTGCGCGACCAGCGGAAATGGAATGCATTTTGAACGGAGCCGAAGAATTATGCCGGGGCGGGCACCTTGTGCGGTGGTGAAGGATGGGCTGGTGTACCTGCTCAATCAGGAGCTCTCGGAAGGCGGGGGGTATGGACTCACGCTCTGGAAGTCGAGCGATGGTGTTCATTTTGAACCTGTGCAGGGGAAGGATCGCTTCGTCTTCGGTCCCGCCGATTCCGGGTGGGACAGCTTGTCGGTGGTGACGGCTCGGGTTTGGAGGCATGGCGAATGGTTCACGATGACGTATGGCGGGAGCTCGGAGAAGGTGGACGAACCCGCTTACTTTGGACTTGCTCGCTCGCGCGACCTGGTCCACTGGGAGAGACATCCGGGAAACCCGATTTTTGGCGCGGGGATGAGGGGCGCGGCGGATGGAGAGTGCATCTGGTTCCCCGCGATCTTTGAAACCTCAGACGGATTTGTCTTGCTTTACGAAGGCGCGACCGGCACTCAGGCGTGGAACAGCGACTCTTCGATCTGCCTCGCCTTCCTCCCGCACGCTCCAGAGTAGGACGCGGCGTTCATAATAGGAACCGTGTCCATTACTGCGCCACCGCGCACCATCAAAGTTGGGTTTTTAGGATTCGGAACGGTCGGGACGGGCGCTTACCGGATGCTGCAGGACAATGCGGAGGCGATTTCCCGCAAAATCGGCTCGTCCGTCGAGATCGCGAAGATCGGCATCAAGGATGCGACAAAGTCGAGGCCGCTTCCTTCGGACCAATTCACGACCGATCTCGTTTCAATCGTCGATGATCCTTCGATCGACGTCATTCTGGAGCTGATTGGGGGCGTTGAACCTGCAGGCACCTTGGTTCGGCGGGCAATTGAAAACGGCAAGCACGTGGTGACGGCAAACAAGGAGCTGATCGCGAAACACGGCTCCGAGCTGATGAACCTTGCGCTTGCTCGGGGACTGGATCTTCATTATGAGGCGGCGGTCGGCGGCGGAATTCCGCTGGTTCAGCCTCTCAAGCACCAGCTCGCGGGTAACGATGTCCTGAAGCTGATGGGAATTCTGAATGGCACAACGAATTACATCCTCACTAAGATGACGGAGGAGGGGGCTGAGTTCGACGATGTGCTCCGCGAGGCGCAAAGCAAGGGATACGCGGAAGCCGATCCGAGCGCGGACGTCGATGGCTTCGACTCCAGCTATAAAGTCGCGATCCTCGCAAGCATTGCTTTCGGGCGGCAGGTGCCGATCGACCAGGTGTATCGCGAAGGCATTCGGCGGATCACCAAGACCGATATCCATTACGCGGATATGCTCGGCTACCGAATCAAGCTGCTGGGCATCGTCGATCCTTTCGGGGACCGCATCATGGTGCGCGTGCACCCCACGATGATTCCCAAGAGCCATCCGCTCGCGGCGGTGAACGGGGTCTACAACGCAGTCTGGATCGATGGCGATTTCTCGGGCGATTTGATGTTTAGCGGGCGTGGAGCGGGCTCCGAACCGACGGCGAGTGCGGTGATCGGTGATCTGATCGATGTCGGAAGAAGCATGGCCAAAGGAATTCCGGGCAGCGTGATCGCCTATGGTGCGGATCAGGAAGTGGAGCCGATCGATAGCCTGCGCACGAGCTATTATGTGCGGCTCACGGTGGACGATCGCCCCAAAGTTCTGGGCCATATTGCGAGTGTCTTTGGGGATTACGAGGTGGGCTTGGCGTCCATGGAAATGCGGGTCGTCGATGCAGCGAATCAGGTGGGCGAAATCGCTTTTATGACTCACGAATGCGTTGAGGCTGACTTCAAGGCCGCCATCCGCAGCATCGAGGAGAAGAAGATCGTGCAGAGAGTTGCAAGCTGGATTCGTGTCGAAGATTGAAGATCGAATCGATCACGCAGGTAGGCGAAGGACGGGTAATCCTCCTTCAAAAGGAGGGCATTCCGACCCAAATTGATTTAGAAGAGCTGTCCTCCTCTTCGCTGATCTTGGCGTGCGATTTCTATCTCTCGGGAGCGGAGAATGGCATTTCCATGCCGGGCGGCTATAAGTGTGGACGGGTGATCAACGTCGATCATCACGCTCCGACGGCTCGGATGAACCAGAAAATATCGAGCGGTGTTCTTGCCGGCGAGTACGTTCGCGCAGTTGGTCTCCCGGCTTCTGAGGCGGACATTTTCCTCAATCATGCTGATTGCGACAGCATTGTAAGCAGCGCGATTCTGCGCGGTCTGGTGGACTCCTCACCTGAACTGGATCGTGCGGTGATCGCGGCGGATCATACGGGCGAAGAGAACCTCATCGCGGACACTTTGCAGCCGATGGACAAGTTCAGAAATCCTCGTCTGTCTTATCGGGCGCTACGCCTGCTCATCGATGGCGAGCCGTTGGAGCCTGAGATGCAGGCGGAACTGGAGAGCCAACGACGAGATCGACAGCGAGCGAAGGAACTGGTGGCGAGTGGAGCGTTTCGTGAGTATGGGAACGGTCTTTATTTCGGAGTTATTCCGGTGCGGTTCGATTCAGCTTTTCTTCCCTCACTGTTACCAATGGCGACCTTAATTGTTGCGGCGGTGCCTCGACCCGGAGGGAGGCACGAATATAAGCTCCGACTTGGCTTTGCCGCGCCAGCTGGATTCACGATTCACGAGTTGAACGTCGGTTCGTTCGACGAGAATTACGGTGGGAGGTGGAATGCTGGCAGCGACGCTCGGGCGAAAGTGTCAGAGCCGTTCTGCTCACTTTCGCCCGAAGCTTATATTGCGAAACTAGAAGAAGCCCTTGAGGCAGTGCTTACACTTTCACAGCCAGATTCTGCTCGATCTTCTTCTGAATGAGCTGCTTCGGGATGGCTCCGAGCGAAACGTCGACCGGCTTCCCGCCTCGGAAGAACGTTAAGTTCGGAATGCCTTGGACGCCGTATTGTGCGCCGATCTCTGGGTCTTCATCCACGTTTAGCTTGACTACCTTTGCCTTGCCGGAGTACTCGCCCGCGACTGCTTCCAGGTCCGGCAACATTCGCTTGCACGGCCCGCACCAGTCGGCGTAAAAATCCACTACGACGAGTTCTTCACTGTCGATCACTTCAGATTGAAAATCGGATTTGGAAACTTTCTGTAATGCCATCGCAATTCATTCTACGCAAATAGTCAAATAAATGCTTGACTATTTGATCAACTTTTCGTAGAATGGACTGTGTCACTCACCATTGACCAGCGCGCCAGCATTTTCGCCGCTCTTGCAGACCCTACTCGGCTGAAGATCGTCGAGGTGCTCGCGCAGGAGGAAGAGATGAGCGGCGCTGCTCTCGCCCGACGTGCTGGTATTAGCTTGGCGCTCCTTAGCCACCACTGGAAGATTCTTCAAGCTTGCGGCGTAATTCAGCGAGAGCGTCGGGGACAAGCTCAATTTTGTAGTCTTGATCGGAAAGCACTGGAGGAAGCCTTTATGTGCGTTTGGCCCGCGCGCCGTCTTCAATCGCATCTGAATTAGCGATCAATTGAGTCCACGTACGCGGTCGCGAATCGCAATCAGTTTCTTCATCACGTCGCCCATCGAGCTTTGGCGGACTCCACCGAACGCATCCGCCAGCTGCTCGTACAGGGAGTAAAGTTCGGCGTAAACCTTCACCGCATCTGGGTTGGGTTGATAGCTCCGATCCCTTAGCCCGGCCATCTTTTTTGCCGCCTCATCGACCGTCTTGTAAACGCCACCAATCACCGCGCCGAACATAGCGGCTCCGAGCGCAGGTGTCTGGGAACTCCGACTAATATACATCGGGCGGTTCGTCACGTCCGAGTAGATCTGCATCGTGAGCGGGCTTTTCTCCGCAATGCCGCCGCAATTGATGATCCGGTCAACCTTAACTCCGCATTCCTCGATCCGCCTGATGATGGTGAGACTCCCAAATGCCGTCGCCTCGATCGCCGCGCGATAGATCTCGGCCGGCGTTGTGTTGAGGGTTTGACCGACAATCAAGCCGGTTAAATTGGCATCGACCAGAACGCTGCGATTTCCGTTGTTCCAATCGAGCGACAAGAGTCCAGATTCGCCCGGAGCCAGGCGCTGCGCCTCCGCGTTAAGAACGTCATGCCTTTGACCGGTAAGCCGCGTCACCCAATTGAAGAGGTCTCCAACTGCGGGTTGGCCCGCCTCAACCCCATAAAAGCCCGGAATTACTGACCCGTATACCACTCCGCAAACGCCGGGAATGTCGGGAACTGCTTGGCCAGGCGCTCCGACCATGATGTCACAGGTACTTGTGCCCATGATTTTGACTAGCGTTCCCGGAGCGATTCCGGCACCAACCGCTCCCATGTGAGCGTCGATGGCTCCAACAGCGATCGGGATTCCCGCAGGCAGCCCGTAGCGCTCCGCCAAGTCCGGAGAAAGATATCCGGCCACCTGATCGGACGCACACGTCTCGGAAAAGAGCCGGCCGCGAAGTTCCGCCAACCGCGGGTGGAGGCAACTTAGAAAGCGCTCGTCGGGCAAGCCGCCCCACTCTTCCCGAAAGAGAGCCTTGTGCCCCGCGGCACAAACTCCTCTCTTGAGCGTTAGCGGCTCGGTGTTTCCGCTTAAGAAGGCGGGCATGTAATCGGCAAATTCAACCCACGAGTAGGCGGCTCCAAAAACTTCGGGTGCAGTCCGCGCGCAGCGGAGAATTTTGGACCAAAACCATTCTGAGCTGTAGCGCCCACCGATCGGCTGCAAATAAGGCCAATCGACGCCGAGGGCGGTGATCTCTTCTGCTTCGGCGGCAGCGGTATGGTCCTTCCATAGCCACGCCATCGCGTCGAGGTTGCCCTCGAACTCCGGGAGCAAACCAAGAGGCGTACCTTCCCGGTTCACGGGAATGGGTGTGGAGCCGGTTGCGTCTACGCCAATTCCAACGATCTTCAGACGGTCGATCTCTCCCGCTTGGGCAAGAGCCTCAGCGATTGCTGCCTCCATGCTGGCGTGGTAATCCGCAGGATGTTGTCTTGCCAGGTTCGGATCTCGCGGGTCGAGAAGGACTCCGTCCTCGCCGTGAGCGTACGCGCTGACGCCGACTCCAAGTTCGCGTCCATCGGAAGCATCCACGATCAGCGCCCGCACACCCGAAGTTCCGAAATCAAGGCCGAGGGAGTATCGACGAGAACTCATGAGCTAGGCAGCCCTCCGAAACCCCTTGATGCGGAAGTTCCTCCCACTTAGGAGGCGATCGGCGATGACGCCGATCAGAATGACCGTGCCGACCACCGCAAAGTTGAGCGATGACTTGATCCCGAGCAGCGTCACCAAGTTTTGTAACACCTGAAGCAGGATCGTGCCGAGAATCACGCCGAGAATGGAGCCTTCCCCACCGCGCAGCGAGCAGCCACCCAGAACGGCCGCCGCGATGCCGTAAAGCTCGTAGCTGTTCCCGTGGGAAGATGGCGAGATGCTGTTGGTGTAGAAGGCGAGCAGAATCGCGGTGATCGCCGCCAAAAATCCTGAGATGACGTACGCCGAAATCACCACCTTTCCAGTCTCGATTCCGGAATAGCGGGCGGCTTCTTCGTTGCTGCCCACTGCAAAAAGGGACCGGCCGTAAACGGTGCGGTTTAGGATCACGCTGAACATAATTGCAATGATGACAAGCAAAATGAACTGGATTGGAATTCCAAATGGAGATCCAGTCGCGAAGGAGCGGAGACCTTCAAAGCCTTTCGCTTCGGCGAAGCCTTTCGTCTCGTCCTTGGCGATGAACTGCGCCAAACCGCGATAGATCAGTAAGCCGCAAAGCGTCACCACGAACGGTTGCAGGCGCATCTTGTCCACCAAGAAGCCGTGAATGATGCCGAGAAAAGATCCGAGGCCAAGCACCCCTACCACCGCCAGGATCGGATTCCAACGCCATTCGGTCAGAGCCATCGCGAGAAGCACCCCGAGCAAGGCGAACATCGACCCGACTGAGAGATCGATGCCGCCCGTGATGATCACGATCGCAGCGCCGATGCCGAAGATCCCATACATCCCCACCCGGCGGGCCATATTGGTGAGGTTCTCGACGCCGAGAAAAACGGGGCTCTTGGATTGCACGATCACGCATAGGACAATCAGCAGAACTAGAATGCCGAGCTCACGCGCGTATCGTTTGGCCATCTTGTTTGAAAAAGGAGAGGCGAACGTTCACCTCTCCAGTGGAGGACGAGCCTTAGCTCCGGCCACGCAGCTTGTCGAGATCGGTCTTGAAAGAATCCACATTGTCCTTGTTGACCACTTTGGTCGGGATAATGTGCAGCTTGTTGTCAGGGATGACTGATTTGTCGCCGTTGAGCGCTTTGGCGAGCATAGTGATCGACTGGTAGCCAATCTCGAAGGGAGCCTGTACGATCGTCGCCGCGATAGCGCCATCTTTGATTCCGGCAAGGGTGTCGTCCTCTTCGTCGAAGCAGACGATCTTGACCTGACCGACCTTGTTGGCCTCCTTCACCGCGTTGTAGATCGCGGGGCCGTTATAGCTCCAAATGCCAACCATGGCACTGACGCTAGGATCTTTTACGAGCACGTCTGCCGCGTTGGTCTTCGCCCGCGCGTGATCGGCGTCGTCGGTCCGCACATCGACGATCTGGATATTCGAGCCCTCAATGGCTGACTTCAGCCCGTCGATGCGATCCTTCGCGTTCTGCGCGTCGCTCTTTCCGACGAACACATAGACCTTTCCGCCGTTCGGCAGTGCCTTTTTCAGCTCTTCGCCCGCCATTTTGCCCGCCGCCATATTGTCGGAGCCGACATAGCAGGCGCGATTCGTATTGGGTGCGTCGCTGTCTTGAGTGAAGACCATTGCCTTCGCCGCCGCCTTATTGATCATCTCTGTCTGGTTCGCGGGATCGACTGGGCTGATCGCGATGCCGTCGACGCCTTTTGTCATGAGGTCGTCGATGATCTGTTGCTGGGCTGCAGCCGTACCCTCGGCAGGCATGATCACGTCCACTTCCAGGTTCGGATTCTCAGATTTCGCCTTATCGACGCCTTTGGAAGCGATCGTCCAATAGTCGGAAGAATTATTGGTGACGAACGCCAGCTTCAGCTTCTTGCCGGAGTCCGCCCCCGATCCCGCCGATGAAGGCCCGCCCGTGCTCGACGCCTGTTCAGTACCGCTGGTTCCGCTTCCGCACCCTGCCAGCATTAACGCGACGAGCGCGACGGCACCCATGACAACCCTGTTTTTCATCCAATCTCCTCGTGGTGAGACTGGCGACGCTGCCACGCTCACATCCTAAGCATAAGCCTCAGATGTCAGTATGGCAAATTCTCCCGCGATTGGCTAGCTTGCCTTGTCGCTTGGGACACGCGAGTAATCGCCGGCGAGAATGCGTTCGTAGGCGCCGCTCTGATACCATCGCTCAAGCTGCTGGGCGCGATGAACCGGCATCGGGTGCGTCCAGTATTTACCCATCAGCATCCAAATAATCGCTTTCCCAACTTGATCGAGCGGACCCGCATCCTGGTAAGCCCGAGCTTGATCCATGAAGGCATCCCGGTTCATTTCCTTATCGAACCGGTGGGATCCTGCGGTCAAGGCGATGTTCGCGTCGATGCTGGTCTCGATGGATTGAGCAACCAGCAGTCCGGCGCGATCGGCTGAGAATTCGGCCTGCCGAGACCACTCGTAAAACGCGATGACCAGGGCCTGGGTCGCGATGTCGCTCCAACCCAAAGTCCTGCGGCCGAGGAGTTCAAGCAGCGGGATCAGCAAGGCACCCACCGAGAAGTAGAGCACATGATCGGCCTTGATATGTCCCAGTTCATGGCCCACCAAGTGGTACAGCTGCTCGTCGGTCAGGTTGTTGACGATGGAGCTTCTCAGCGTGATGTACGGTCGCTCCACGCCGCCGGCAAAGGCGTTCGGATAGGGATTGTTCGTGAGATACAGTTCGGGCTCCGGCATGTCCATCACCTCGCACGATTCTCGCAGAATTTTGTACAGGCTCTCGTATTGATTAGGCCCGCAACGCACAGACATGGACATATTCATCGCGTACATCCATCGGTCGAAGCCGTATTCGTAGAATTTCGAAATCAGCTGCGGCATCAGGGGCACCTTCTTCAGCTTGTCGAGAGCCCACTTGTCAGTATCGGAAACAAATGCTTCGGCGGTAATGCCAGTCAGAACCTTGCGCTCGGCCATAAATCCATTTTACGGCGACTTCGCTTGCGGGTTGCGAAAAGGCCCATCCGAAGCGATGTCTCCGCTTGTCGAAACCATTTCCACACCTGTCGAAACCATTTCCTCACCTGCCGAAACCATTTCCACACCTGCCGAAACCATTTCCACACCTGCCGAAATCATTTCCACACCTGCCGAAATCATTTCCACACCTGTCGAAACCATTTCCACACCTGTCGAAATTATTTCGACACCAGTCGACTGTAAGGCTAGCCGCCCTCATCTGACAAGAAAGATATCCAAGACGCCTTAATTCTGCTTAACAGAAGCACGCTCCTGTGCCACCCCTTTGGTTCTAAACATCATTCCCTTCGGACCCATCCTTCGTATGCAGTTGACCTTTAGACTATCAAAGACACGGCAAATCCACAATGCCTAACACAGAAAATTGCAATAGAATTGTAGAGAAGCTCACCAGGCTGGATTGAGACGCGGACGCGGACTCGCTGGTAATCTAGCTCTTGATGAAGCTTCACGAATATCAGTCCAAAGAACTCCTCGCGCGCTTTGGGGTGCCCGTCCCCGATGGGGAGGTCACGAACGACTATTCCGAGGCTAAGTCGATTGCCGAGCAGCTCGGCGGCAAGGTCGTCGTTAAAGCGCAAGTCCTGATGGGTGGACGCGGAAAAGCGGGCGGCGTCAAGCTCTTCGAGAACGCTTCGGACGCGGCGGCTTTTACCCAAGATCTCATTGGTAAGCGCCTCGTCAGCGTGCAAAATCCAACGGGGATGGTGGTCGATAAAGTCCTGATCGCCAAGACCGTCGATATCGCGCAGGAGTACTACGTTGCCGTTCTCCTCGATCGGAATCTGCAGAAGAATATCGTGATGCTCAGCAAGGAAGGTGGCATGGAGATCGAGCAGGTGGCTGAAGAGAAGCCGGAGGCGATTGTCAAAATTCCTATCGACCCTGCCTGGGGGCTCTCCGATTTTGAGATTCGCGATGGTGTGAAGGCGGCCGGCATTCCCAAAGAGGCGCAGTCGCAAATGATCTCCATGATCAAAAAGCTCGTGAAGGCTTATATCGAAAGCGATGCCGAAATGATCGAGATCAATCCCTGCGCGCTCACTCCGGAAGGGCAGCTGATCGCCGCCGACGCGAAAGTGGCGATCGACGATAATGCTATGTTCCGCCACAAAGAGTACGTGGCGACTTCGGCTGAATCCGCCGAGGATCCGATCGAGGCGGAAGCGGCCAAACGAGGCATCGCCTATGTGCGGCTCGGAGGGGAAATCGGCATTATGGGAAATGGCGCTGGCCTCGTGATGCAATCGCTCGATGAGATCAATGCTGCCGGAGGCAAGCCTGCCAATTTTCTCGACGTCGGCGGCGGCGCTCAAGCGGAACGCGTGAAAAGCTGCGTCGAGCTCGTCATGCTAGATCCCAACGTGAAAGGCCTCTTTATCAACATTTTCGGCGGCATTACCCGAGTGGATGAAGTCGCGAAAGGAATTCTCCAAGCCTTCTCCGAGCTCGACTTGAAGATCCCAGTCGTGGCTCGCGTCGAGGGTACGGCGGCAGAGGAAGGAAGGAAACTCCTGGAAGGCTCGATCGTCGTTCCTGCGGCAACCGTTCAGGAGGCTGCGGCGAAGATCGTGGAACTGGCTCACGCGAAGTAGGCGTTAGGACCAACTGTCGCCTTTTTGGACCGATCGTCTCGTTCGAGCGTCAGAACTACAAAGCCGCTAACTTATGAAACACCCGAAATTTTTACTCCTCCTGCTCTTGCTGACCGTGTTCGTGGGCATCGCCCCCGCTCAGGACAGCTTCGACAAATACTGCGCCAAAGTCCAAATTCTGCAAGACCGGAAGGTGCAGAATGAGCTCGGAATTACCAGCGCTCAGCGGGACAAGATGAATAAGATGGCCGCCAAGCACGAGGAGCGCTTGCAGGCTTATCACAAGAAAGTCGGCGACAAGCCAGACATGAAAGTGCTGCAAGGATATCTGAATCAGCTCACGAGCGAAGTGCAGACGATCCTGACCAAGAAGCAGGTCATCCGCCTAAGGGAGCTGAATTTGCAAGCCGCGGGCCTTTCCGGAGTCGCCGATCCCGTCGTCGCTAAAAAGATCGGCATGGATGCTGCCCACTTGAAGAAATTCCAGACCACCTTGCGCGAGGGCCAAATGCAAATCGCCAACCTTGTCCGGCCAGTCGTGAAGCCCATCGAAGTCAAGTATCAGAAGAAGATGCAAGCGTATCAGGGTAAGGAAAAGGATCACCAGAAAGAGCTCGTCACCCTAAATAATGCGTTCCAGGGCGAAATGCGGGCCGCGCAGAATAAATTGAAGAGCAAAATCGAAGCGATCTCCAAGCAGACCGAAGCCAAGCTGCTCGCGATCATGACTCCCGCTCAAAAGAAAACTTGGACAACGCTCAAAGGCAAGCCGTTCGTCGTTAAATAAAGGATGAAGTTCACCTCCGCCATCTTCGCCATCGCACTTACTACATCGTTTGCGCCGATCGCCCAAGCGGCGGTCCCTCGCATCGCCAGCGCCCCTGTTGCGGCAGCCGAGGCGGCTGGTCCTTCTCTGCTCGCGCGAAATGCGCTGCTCCTCACCTCGCCTTACCTGGCGGAAGATCTCGGCTTCAGCAAAGCTCAAATCGAGAAGCGGAACGGGATCATCGATCGCCACAACGAAAAAGTAGCCCGGCTCGGCGCAGACGTGGGCGTGAAGGAAGGCGATTCCAGTCGATATCGCGCCGCTCTCGATCAGCTCGATCGCGAGTATGCTGCGGCGCTAATTGGCTTGCTCAGCCCGGCTCAGACCAAAAGATTCAAGCAGATCGCGCTCCAGGCGGAAGGCATCGAAGCGTTGAAAGATTCCGCGGTCGCAGCCGAACTGTCGCTATCCGCTGCGCAGAAAAAGAAGATGATGACGGTGTTCGCCAGCTCGGAAAAGGCGGATGATGCGTACCAAGCTGCAGTCGGCGACGCGCTCGATAAAATTCCCCTTCCCGGCGATTCGGCGGAAGAGCAGCAGGCTTACGAGAAGAAGCAGCAGGCGGTACTTACCGCGATGAAGCCGCGCGAAAAGGCTCTTTTCGCGCTGAAAGCAAGGAACGAAGACGCGATCCGCGCCATGTTCACATCCGCTCAGAAGAAGAAGTGGGCGGCCATGCTCGGCAAGCCGCTGAAGAAGCGGTAACGCAAGTACGGCCGACCCCAGGGCTTAGGGATTGGGGATGCCAAAGATGCTCAGTCGGTTGTCGCTGGTAGATCCGACGAGCGTGAGAAATGAAGCCGCAGACATGATCGACCCACGCTCGAAGAAGCTCTTTGCCTCGTCCTCGCTCGAAAAACCCTGCGACTGCCAGTTCCCGACGACGTGATCGTAAGCCATCGTCCTGGCGGGTTCTGGCAGATTGCTGAGCGAAGTTCCTAGGTCGATGGAGCTAAATGGATTGCCGTTTCCCAGCTTCACCTTGCTCGCTAACTGTAATCCACTTCTCTCATGCCTCCACAGCCCCGCTGTGGACGCTTATCCACTCGCTGAGCGTGATGCCCTCTCTTCCTGCCAAAGGCCGGAGCGTCAACAGCGAGGCTGTTGATGCATAAAAGGTGGGCTTCTCATGCCTCCACAGCCCCGCTGTGGACGCTAATCCACTCGCTGAGCGCGATGCCTCTCTCTTCCCGCCAACGGCCGGAGCGTCAACAGCGAGGCTGTTGATGCATGAAAAAAGCCAGGCCCAAGTCAAACCCGACGGCAAGGCGGCGACGGATGCAAAATAGAGGGGCGCGGATTTCTTTTCCCTATTCCGAACCGCGGCAGGCCGGATCGACGAAGACATGACAGAAACGACGCACCCTCCGGAGAAGCCCGTTCCGCGAACTGCGGGCAAGCGGTGGCGCAGCCAGGTGCGGCGGCGGGTCTACGCCAACGCGGTGCTCGGAAAGACGTACCTGATCATCAACTTTTTCGCCACCGTCGTGGCCTCTTATGGTCTGCTGGCGAATAGCACTGCGGTCGTGATCGGGGCGATGCTCATTGCCACGCTGCTGGGGCCGATCTCGGGGATTGCACTCGCTCTCGTGGATGCAAATCAGGTGCTCCTCAAGCGTGCCCTCATCGCGGAAGCGGCGGGCGCATTGCTGGTCGTCGTGGTTTCGTACGTGATCGGCCTGATCCACCAGGATGTATTTCTCAGTGCGGAGATTCTTTCCCGAACTCATCCAAACATACTGGATCTGATGATCGCCCTGGGCGGAGGGGCAGCGGGCGGTTTGGCGACGATCAACAAGCGGATCAGCCAAGGCTTGGTCGGTACCGCCATTGCGACGGCGCTGGTGCCTCCGCTCGCCTCCTGCGGGATCTGCCTCGCCCACGGGGAGACGCGCCTCGGATGGGGAGCGTTCCTGCTGTTCTTTGCGAACCTGGTGGCGATTCAGTTTGCGTCTTCGGTCGTGCTGTGGGTCGCCGGTTTTCATGACCTGCTGCTGTTCAAAGAGAAGCGGAGCCTCTACCTGCTGCGAAACGGAGTCAGCGTGGTACTGCTCCTGGCGATGGGCGGAACATTCGCGGTCAACTTTGCGGACAGCGTAGCCAGCCAGAACTATGAGGCTCGAGTCCGAAGCATTTTGGTGCGGGCGCTCCGCGCGTATCCGGGAACTCATCTTGCGGACGTCGCAATCACTCGCTCCGGCAACCGTTCGATCATCTTGGCGGTGGTAAGGACGCCGTACAGCCTTTCTCCCGACCGGATTTCCGGGATCGAGGCGCTTCTGCCGGGAGGCTCGCGGGAATCTGAGCTGCACGTCCAGTCGGTCATCGTCAAGGAGGCAACCAGCCGGGGCTACTTGCACGAGACGAAGCAGGCGGAGGCGCCCGAAGAAGGCTTGAAGAATCCCTTGCCTCCTGCCGAATTAGACGACTCCTCGCCGCCGCAGGGCGAGGCTCAGAGAGACGCAGATACCCGGACATCGACGCCATGAGGTCGGCAACCGATATACTGAGGGTGCCTATTTCCGCCACGCCTCTTCTAATCCACTATGATTCCCTTCCAGCTTTATGCCCCATGATCTAGAGCAGCGCCGCCATGTGCTGCACCGGGTGCTCCTGCGCACGAACCTGATTCACGCGGCGATTGTCGGCATCATGGCGGGAGCCTTGGGGGTCGCTTACCAAATCTCGGTGCGATACGCGGAGGAGGGGGCTCAGCACGCGGCCAAGGCAGCTGGCAAGGCGGGGCCGCTCGCCACCATTCTGATCATTCTCGCTTTCGGGCTGTTCGCGGGTGGCTGCGCCTCGCTGGTGAGCCGTTTTGCCCCTGAGTCCGGCGGCAGCGGCATTCCGCACATCAAAGCGGCGCTCCTTCACCTCAAAGTCGTTCAGCCGATCCGCCTGATCGTCGCGAAATTCTTGGGCGGATTGGCGGCGCTCGTCGTTGGCATGTCGCTTGGACGCGAGGGCCCGACCGTTCAGATGGGAGCGAGCATGGGCAAAATCGTGGGCGACGTGCTTCGGGCTCCCAAGCGGGCGCGGAGCTCGCTGCTGGCGGCCGGCGCGGGGGCTGGATTGGCGGCAGCATTCAATGCACCGCTGTCCGGGTTCCTCTTCGTCATGGAAGAGCTCAAGCGCGAGATGTCTGCGCTGACTTACGGCTCCGCCCTCGCCGCTTCGGCAACCGCGGTTGCCGTCACTCGCTACCTGGTGGGCGAACGTCCCTCTTTCGTACTGCCAAGCCCTGGCGTCGCTCCTCTGACGGTGCTTCCCTTGACGGCAATACTGGGGATCGTGGCGGGCGCGGCGGGCGTGCTGTTCAACAAGATGCTGGTGGGCGCGCTCGACGTTCGCCGCAAGTTCAAAATTCCCGCATTCGTCTACGGGGCGGTGGTTGGTGTTTTGGCCTGCGCGGCCCTTCTCTACTACCCGGAAGTCGCGGGCGGCGGGCACGCGGTCGCGGAGAAGCTGCTCTCGGGCGAGTATCGCGGCTTGGCTTTGGGCTCGGTGCTGCTGATCTTCGGAGGAAAGATTCTCCTCACCTCCATTTCTTATGGCACCGGGATGCCGGGCGGAATCTTCGCGCCGATTCTCGTCATGGGCGCTTTTGTCGGATATGCCTTCGGCATCGTGGCCAATCTTGCCTTTCCTCACCTGGGCTTCAGCGCTGAGGGTTTCGCGACCCTGGGGATGGCGGCGATGCTTGCCGGCTCGGTGCGGGCACCGCTGACCGGCGTTGTCCTCATCGTGGAGATGACGGCGGAGTATGGCCTTTTGTACGCCCTGCTCGTGAGTGCGTTCGTGGCGTCTCTGATGGCGCAGGCGCTTCGGGATGGGCCGATTTATGATCATCTCATGGAGCGTGATCTCAAGCTGAACGGCGCGGAGATTCATCCTGAACATGAGCCGATTCTGGTGGAGATTCTGGTCGAGCCGAATTCTTGGATGGACGGTCGCCGCATCAAGAACTTGAAGCTGCCGGCGGGGACGCTCGTCGCCACGCTCGAGCGGGGTTCTCGCCATCTCGTTCCGGGCGGAAGTACCCTGTTGGCGGCAGGCGATATGCTGACGATCATGATCGAAGGGGACAAGCCGGAGCTCAGCCTTCCGATCTATGAGGCGGCAAAGGCTCCGGGCTAGGGGGGCTCTCTTCGAGGAAGGCGAATGCCGATACAAGTTGGCCAGGATTCTTTGGGGGATTCATGGTCACCACATCGGTAGTTATTGGCCTTCATCTTTGCTATATTGTTTTTGTGCTTGACGCAGCAATATTTTCAGCCTGTTCTTAACATTCGTGGGAAACGGATTACTATCGGAGCATGATCTTGACGGCACTTAGGATATTCGGACAGACGGGCCATTCTGACCCACTCAATAGCGAGAACAATATGGCAAAAACTCTGACGCGTTTTTTTCTAGTTCCGATCGTGGTTATGTTTGCTGGCGTGTGCCCGGCAGACATCATCCACGAGGTGAAGGAGAGCCGCGGTCGTATCGGCCCATTCACGGGAATTTATCGGCTTACCACCCTAGTTAAAGGCACGGTTACGCCGGAGCCCGGTGCGACCTTGGGAATGGGTGCGACGAACGCAACATACAAAGTTCGGGCATCGATAGATAGGAATGGAAGTTCATTAGAATTCGATTCCATGGGGGGAGGCGAGAAGAACCAGATGCCTGGTATGGAGCTGGCCGATGGAGGCAAGACGACCTATTACAATATCGGCTCGCGAAGCTACTCATTCATCGAAAGTGGAATGCGTGGGCAATTCAGCAGTCGCCAGGGTGGGGAGCTAAATCCGGCCGCATTTGGATTTGAGTGCGGCCGGCCCATAGATCGCATAACGAAGATGCATCCGTTCACTGAGGTATCTCCGCTCCAATTGAAATATGAAGACGATCAACAGATATTAACGATCGACTTCGTTAATATGGGTGATGCGCTGATGATGTCGTCCTATTGACAGCAGGCGAAGGACTTTAAAGGTGGGACTAGCACCACCGTGACGGCCTGGCGGCGCAACGGCAACTCTTATTACCCGGAAAAAATTCACGATGTCGCAGTAGACCGAGAAGGTACAGAATTCACAAAAGAATATGAACTGCTCAAGGTTGTTGACAGCCCTAAGGGGGGAATCACCGTGCCACTCATTGAGGGCGCACTGATAAAAGACGACGACGCGAACATTGTTTATTCGGTAAGGAATGGGCAACTGGTCCCAAACCCTTTATTCAACAACGCGGTTAGCGCTGAAACCACATGGCGCAGAGTAATTTTCTTAATTGCGGTTTCCGTCTTTCTTTTTTGGGTGGTTGCGCGTGCGACGGTCAGACGGGGGCGAAAGCGAGCTTCAATATAGCGCTTTGCTTCTCTTCCTCTAGTTTTTGGACTCAACCGATAGAATCGAGCTCAGACCAATCAGATTGCGGCGGCAAGGGTCGGTAGGCGACGATCTCGTGATTCTTGCTTACCAGGACGTGAGCCTTTGCATCGGGAATGGAAGTGAGCACGCGGAATCGGCCACCGTCGATCTGCAGCGCGCAACCATCGTCTATTCCAACTCCAATTCCATCCTGCTCCTGCATCATTGCGCCAAATTCTTCCAGCCTAAACGGCTCTCGCATGGTATGCGGGCAGAGGGTGAAGGGGACGAAGCCGAGGCATTCAGTGCGGGCGGTATTTCGACCCAGTCCTTCGGTGAGCGCAAAATCACTGTTCCCGAACTCCGCCCAGCAGATACAACCTGCGCTGAGACCTGACAGAACGCAACCACGATCTCTCGCCTGCTTCAAGGCGACATCGACTCCGGCAGAGCGCCAAAACTCGATCATCCTTTTGGTATTCCCGCCTCCCACGTAGATAAGATCGGCCTCTCCGATGAGCGCCTCCATTCTTGAGCGGTCGCCTCTGAACTCCCAGTCGTGAGGAGATTCGTTCCATTTGGTTTCCTGAATGATCGTCTCGATCTCTTCTCGCTGATAGCCTTGCCACAAGAAGAGCGGTTCAACGCGGCATCCGAGATTGCCATAGAATCGGGTGAATCCCTGAGTGTAGTCTCGGTCGTCGAAGCTGGCGGTGGGGATGAAGACGGCTAAGGGCTGGTCCTTGCCGGTTGCGCGGATGATCTCGCGATCGATCGGCTCGGTTTCGCCTCCTTGCATATCGCCGCCGCCGATACAAACGAATTTTCCTACGTGGGAAGGATTGGCCATCAGCATAGATGCTACCAGCGCACAGTCCCGTTGCCGGGACTCCTGATTCGGTACGCTTTCCAGCTTGGCGGTGGCAAGCTCGGAACAGATCGACTCGGCAGCTCGCGAAAATCCATCGCGAGTAGTGTGGGCTCTCGCCTGGCCGGCGGTCGCGCTGAACAGCCTTCAAGTCATCAACACCCTTCTCGACCGCTTCTTTATCGGGCATTTAGAGTCGGCCGCTTTGACCGCACAAGGAGCCTCACAAAACGTGCTGTTCCTGATGTTTTCGCTTGCGATGGCGATTGGAACGGCGGCGACTGCAATCGTTGCTCGCGCCTACGGTGCGGAAGATCGGGCTGGTTACCGGATGGGCGCGCAGCAAAGTGCCAATGTGACACTCCAGGCCGGGATCGTCCTCGCCGCGATATCCGCCTTGATTGCGCCCGCCGCTTCCAAGTTGATCTTGCCGGACGATCCTCGAAGCGTCCACCTGATGACCGAGTTTTTGCTCGCCTACTCGGCAGGGCTGCCAGCGATTTACATGATCCAAACCTTGGCGGGAGCGCTGAGAGGCATCGGTGACACGAAGAGCCCGATGGTGATTTCGGGCATTCAGATTCTGCTTCACATCATCCTGAACTTCCTGCTGATCTTCCCGAGTCGGACGTTTCTCGGGATTCACGTCCCCGGAGCAAATATGGGTCTTACCGGGGCATCTACCGCCCTGTCGATCAGCGCGTGGATCTCGGCGCTCATCTATATTGGCTACACCGGACGAACTCCGCTTGGCACTCTTTGGCGCTTCCATTTGCCTCCGCGCAACTGGGTCGCGAGGATTCTAAAGATCGCTTTCCCGGCCGCGACCATGGCCATCCTTCGGGTGCTGTCTCTCACAGCGTTCACGCTCGTCCTCGCGTTAGTTCCGCATGGCGAGGATGCGATTGCCGGGATGAGCATCGCCTTCGCGCTCGAATCCATCATGTTCATGCCTGCTTTCGGTCTGTCCATCGCGGCTGGTGCGCTGGTGGGTCAGAGTCTTGGAATGAAGCGCTCCGATCGAGCTGAAAAGCTCGCGTGGATCGCCAGCCACTACGCCGGTCTGGTCACGGTCGTCTTGGCCCTGCCTATTTTCTTTCTCGCACATCCGATCGCCCTCTACTTGGTGGATGGCAAGGAGGCGATCGCCGGACAAGCTTCGGTGCTCCTGCGCTACCTTTGCAGCACAGAAGTCATGTTCGCTTACGCGATGGTGCTCATTGGGGCGATGCAAGGAGCCGGCGATACGGTGCGACCGATGTGGATTTCGATCATCGCGATGTGGGGCTTGCGCGTGCCCATCGCCCTGTTCGCGAGCTTGGGGGCAGGTACACATTTGCTCTCTTGGCTGGTGCTTCCTTTTGGCATGGGCTTAGGATCACTGGGAGCCTGGATTGCGATGTCGTTTACTCAGGCCATACAGGGCATGATGGCGATCATCGCCTTTCGGCAAGGCGCTTGGAAGACGAAAAAGGTCTAGCTCCCTTCGGAGGCTACAACCGCCGCCAGCGTATTGATCACGCGACGCGACTCCTTCACATCATGCGCCCTTATGATGGCGGCTCCGTCGAGTTGGGCAAGAGCCTGCAAGGCTAGCGTTCCTTCCAATCGGTCTTCGCTCGGGAGCGGCTCGGACTTACCCAGCAGTCTGCCAATAAATGACTTACGGCTGACGCCGATCAAAACCGGATATCCGCTACCGGTGAACTTGCCAAGATTCCGGAGGAGAGCAAGGTTATGCTCGACCGTCTTGCCAAAGCCGATCCCCGGATCGATCCAGATGTTCTCTCGTCGGACACCTGCGCCTGCTACTTCCTCTGCTCGCTGAACGAGGAAACCGAAGACGTCTTCGACGACGTCCCCGTATACCGGTTGCTTCTGCATGGTTTGAGGCGTGCCCTGCATGTGCATCAGGCAAACCCTACAATTGCGCTCCGCACATAAATCTCGCATCTCAGGGTCAGACAGCGCGGTGATGTCGTTGACGATTTGCGCGCCGGCGTCGAGCGCGGCTTCAGCGACCGACGCTTTTTTGGTGTCAATCGAGATGATCGCTCCCGCTTTCGCCAGGGCGTCAACCACTGGCAATACTCGGCGGAGTTCCTCTCCAATTGGCACCTCCTCGGCACCGGGCCGGGTGGATTCTCCACCTATATCGAGGATATCGGCCCCGTTTTGGAGCATGGTTAATCCCGATCGCACGGCATCTTCCGCCCTGAAATGAACCCCTCCATCACTGAACGAATCTGGGGTGATGTTGAGAATTCCCATTAACGCTGGGCGCCCGATCGGAAGCTGGAATGACATTAGACGACAGCAGAAAGGCCAAATTGATCATGCAGCAAGCGTACAGCACGGTTCGTATCTGCCTCCGGCACGAGTACGCTAAGCGAGAAATCGCTGTCGCTCGTCTGGAGGACCGAGATTTGATTCTCATGGAGAAGGCCAAGCACGGTGCGGAACAGGCCCGCCTGCTGCATGTACTCATGGCCGATCACGCTCACCATCGTGCAGCCTTCAGTCAATTCGGCTCGAACCCGCTGCACGTTACTGATGCCTTCGAGCAGATCAGCCTGTGTTTCCACCGTGCGGGATTCCGAACCCAGCTGGATGATGTACATGTTGCTGCCAATCGGCACGACCAAACCATCGAGCACATCGAACACGGTTGGGAATTGGCTGCGCGGAACGGCAAACCCGGTTCCCCCTGGCGAAAGGTTGAGCATGAAGAGATTGATCCAATTCTTCGCCATCAACTTATAGATTCTGGACTCGAGTTGAGCACGATCTTCTTCGGGCGCACTCTTGAGATCGAACTGCAGATAGACCAGCTTGCCGGTGTGGGTCACACCAGTCAGACGGCGGCCGGGAAAGACTTCCCGCTTAACGATCTCGGTTCCCTCGTCGTCGCTGAAGGTGCTCTTCACCCAAAGCGGGATGTCGTAGTTCATGGCAATCTCAGCCGCGCGCGGATGGACAACCTTTGCCCCCAAGTGGGCAATTTCGGCGACTTCATCGTACGTCACCTTTCTCAGGGTAGGAGCTGAAGGCACGGCATCGGGATCGGCAGTTTTCACGCCATCTACGTCGGTAAAGATCTCAACGGCTTCTGCCTTGAGGGCCGCGCCAATAGCGCTCGCGGTTGTGTCCGATCCTCCCCGTCCAAGCGTGGTCAGTTCACCGCCCGGCCCACCGTCGCCGGGGACGTAAACTCCCTGGAAGCCGCAAATGACCGGTATGAATCCATCTTTGATCGCCTTGATGATGCTGACCGGATGGATGCTGACGATCCTCGCGTTGCCGTATACTCCGTCTGTGCGGATTCCCGCTTGGCCTCCCCGAAAGGTCTGGCCCGGAAACCCGAGAGTTTTCAGCGTGTGCGAAAAGATTACAGCCGACAAGATTTCTCCGCACGCGGCCAGAAGATCGGTCTCTCGCATGTCCGGCTCGACCTGTGGGTCGATCTCGCGGAGCATCTGAATCAACGTGTCGGTCGCATACGGAGCTCCCTTGCGGCCAATCGCACTCACCACGACGATGGGCGCGAATCCCTGTTCCCGCGCCGAGATCACGCGCAAGGCAGAAGTGAGGCGCGCTTCGTGAGTGGCCACGCTGGTTCCGCCAAATTTCATTACCTTAATGCGCATGGGCCACCCCCATCAATTCTTCTTCGATTCGTTCGCGAAGTTTAGGTGCTTCTTCCGCCGCCACCACCATCAGCATGCGGTCGTGCATGTCGCTGATATGATCGACTCTCACCCCGCAGGCAATCGCTTCCAACACGATGCGGGCGATCAGCCCTTCCTCGTCTCGCATGTTGACTGCGTGTACAAGCAGGATCTCTCGTTCCTTCCGAACGGAAAAATGGACACCAAGTGTTTTTAGCACTTGACTCACCATTTCGGCGCTTTCTTCCGTGACCAAAAAGGACAGTCCGGTTTGAGTCATTTTCAGGAAGTCAAGGCTAATGCCGCCATCACCTATCGCTCCTAAAACCTGGAGTCGCGAGACGGTGAGAGGCTCTTCAAGGTTGGAGACGTGTACTTGAGCGAAGCCGGTACGGGATTCGACTCGGCTGATCCCGCGACGTTTTTCGAATGCGGTTTCTAAGACTTGTAAGGAGTTGGAAAGGGGCGGCTTCACCTGCGCGTCCATCCCATTCAGGGTACCAGTTTGAAGATTATACGAGGCCCGAACGTCTGAACTAATTCAAGCCTTTTTGAGGCGATCGCTTCAGCCAACAAGACCTTGTACCGCCACCCCATATCCGACATGAGTTCGGCTCTCCGTTCTGGCGCGTATGGCACCGCCGACCCTTGAAGTCCCATTGCCTGCATCCACTGAATGATCTGTGGATCGTCGGTTGGATAAATGCTCAAGTTGAGGTAGACGTAATCCAGGTTTCGCTCTCGTAGCTTCGCCACGAGATCATCGGATGTTTTCATCTGAGCATAACCGAGCTCCGTCGTGTGCCCAGGATTAGCCCAAAAATACGGGATGTCGAGGAGATAGCCGAAGACCTCGTCGTAGAGAGCGACACCTCCAGAATGAACGTGCTCGTTGAGATATTGGGCGGGCTTGTAGAACCCGATTGTTTGGCTCTGATATTCTGCCGGTGTCATCCGGCCGGTGGCCACCTGCAGCTGTTGATCGAGCCGCATCACCTTCAGGAGATAGAAGGAGTATCCCGCCTGAATGACAACAAGGCTGGCGAGCAGCTTTCCCGCCTTTAGCCGCTCAATCGCTGCTCCTGAGAGAACGCTAAGCGGTACCCCAAGCGCGATAATATAGCGACTCTGTTGACTCAGCGCAAACCACATGATCAAGCTGAGAAGCAGAATGCCGATGACGGCATTCTCAAATCGTCCTGCTCGTCCCGAAATTAACCAAAGCAGGAGTGCCGCGACAGGCACGATGCCGATCGCTCCGGCGGGGACCCCTTCGTTTTGGGTCGGCAGCGGGTTGATGTAACGACCTGGTTGGTAGGTCAGCCCTAAGATCGACTGCCCGATCCGTTGCGGCTCGATTTTTCCTTCGGTGTAGGAGTGGCCGACCGTCTCGGTGGCACGAGCGGCGCCAAACGTCTGCTGCTCATTTTGGTAGATCTCGGCATTGTAGGCACTCCAATTCTTCCCTCCCAATTGGCTATAGAAGAATGGATAGACGGGATTACCGACCCAAAGCTGGTTTTTTATGTACCAGGGAGCCGCGATGAGTAGGCTTAGCCCCGCCAGGGTCGCGACGCGCTTTAGGGACCATGTCTCGGTCGGATGCTGTCTATCCTTTGGGTACCGATCGAAGACAAAGGCTGCAGTTAAGATGAGACATGAGGCGAAAATCGTCTGGAGCCCGGTGTATTTGCTGCCCGCGGCGAAGCCGAGCATCGTTGCGCCAAGCCAGATATCTTCCTTGACGCGAGAGATCACGAACTGCGCGGCAAAGAGAATGCCAAGACCTGCGAAAAGTCCATTCTGCACGTCGATATAAGCCGTTCCAGAAAGCCAGAGAACGACGGGAATCGTCGTCCAGGCTACGGACGCCCACCAAGCGGCGAGAGTGCCGAACCGACTTCGTGTGAATCCATAAATCGAGAGAATGCCGCATACGTGGAAGCAAAGAGTAAAGGCTTTGGCCCCTGGTTCTCCTCCCCACCGCAACCCCCAGATGTACAAGTTATCGACTGAGAAGGGGAAGTTGCTGTGATGGATAAAGCTGATCGGGTGAATTTGTCCGCTTTCCAGCCAAAGCTTCGGGACGGCAAGGTGATAGGCGAGGCTATCCCACTCAAAGGTGTCGGCTGGGGCGAGCACCCCCACCAAGCTGTACAGAAGAGCCAGCGCAATTGCAGCAGGAAAAAGGAGCTGGAGGCCGGCTGGCAACTTCGGCAGCTTCCAATTCACTGGCGGAGTCCGAAAGATCCGGTAGCAGGCAGCGAGCCCGACAATCGTCCAGACGATGACCAGCCCGACAACCCGGAGGCCACCGGGAAAAAGACCGATCAGGAGGGTCAGCAACCCGATGCCTGCGAGGCCAGTCAATCCGCAGATTCCAATTCTGAGCGCCACATCGAGGCGCAGGACGAGCGGCCTCAAAATGGAGTAGCCGAAACAAGCCGCGCCCATTGAGAATACAAGGGTGATCAGCACTCCCAGCACGGGCAAATTATACGCCTTGCAGCAGGTAGCATCAGCGCGTGGGGCGCTACTGGCAGATTTATCGCACCTTTTTTACGAGTTCATTTGCGCGAGAGCTGGAATTCAGAGCAAATTTTTTCGCAAAGGTGCTCCAAAACGCCATCTGGATCTTTTTCTTCATCATGATCCTGCTGGTGGTGTACCGAAACACGGACACCGTAGCCGGGTGGAGCCGAGGCGACGCGTTTGTACTCGCGGCAACTGTATTCGTGATGAACGCCATTGCCCAAGCGTTCTTCCTAAGCATTCAGGAGATTCCGCAACAGGTCCGGCAGGGGACGCTCGACTTCGTCATCACGAAACCGATCGATACGCAGTTCTGGATCAGCACGAGAAAATTCAACTTCGATCAGATTGGGACCCTGTTCGCCGGAGTCGTGATGATTATCCTCGGAGTGCTCACTGCGGGTCTTCATCCAGGAATTCTCGCATGGCTCTCGTACATCGTGCTGATTTTTGCCTCGCTGACAATCTTCTACTCGTTCATTCTGATGCTGATGACCACAGGAATATGGCTGGTTCGAGTCGATAATCTTTGGGTGCTCGGTGAGTCTCTGACGCAAATTTCGCGTTATCCCATCGATATTTATGGCTCGGCCATGGCTCGATTTTTTACCTTTGCTGTGCCGCTGGCTTTTATCGCAACGATTCCCTCGAATCAGCTCCGGAGTGGATTTGACCCCAAGATGCTTTTCCTGGGAGTGCTTTGGGCGGTCATTTTTTTCACTTGCGCGCGTCTCTTCTGGCGGTTCGCGCTACGTCACTACACGAGCGCGAGCTCTTAAGTTTCGCAGACAAAAAAATCCCCGCCCGAAAGGCGGGGACTTTTTAGTGCTCGCGTCTCCTAATTAGTTTGAGGAGAAAGCGACCGCGGGAGTCAGAGGATCAGGCCCAACTTGTCCCACGTCGACCGATAACTGATTAACCGTGAGATTCCATCCGAGGATGACGGGCTTGAGTTGCCGTACCCCGAGACGGACTTGCACTGTGTTGTCAGCCGTGTTGATGTAGTTAGGAATGTCCGCAACCGGAATGCTCGGAGCCTTGAAGAAAGCGCCATCACCGGAAGCGTTAGTAGGCTTGCGCTGATCAACTACCGTCCACGTACCAGTAGCGCGATTGAAGAGTGATGTCGTCATCACGCAACTGGGGTCTTGGAACGGAAGCGCATTTGCCTTGGCCTTAACCACTGCTCTCAGAAGATGCAGGCTGGTGGTCGGAGTCGCAGGATCAAGCGTTACCGTCGCCGTCACTTCCGCGTTGGGAAGCGAAGCTACGAACTGGAACCGCTGATTAACAATGACGCTCTGCCCGGCAGTGCCCTGCAGGCGAGTCACGTCGTGAGTGCTCGTCTCGACACCCTTGGTGATTGTATAGGCTGAAGCAGTGCCTCGATAGCTGAACGTCCAATCGAACAAGGTGTTCAAGGTGCCGTCTTGCGTACCTGCAGTGCCGTCGCCATCCTGGAAGGCCAGATTGTTGGTCTGCGATGGGTTGTACACCTTGGTGCCCCAGCGTCCCGGCTGAGCCGAAGAAGCTTGAGTGAGCGTCCCATTATTGTTCGCGGAAGCGATAATCATGGAATACCAACCCTGGCTGGTGGAAGGCATCGTTAGCGTAATTCCGCTCGTCGTCAGATCGACATTCGAGTAGATGAACGAGCCGGCTGAAATACCTGAGTAGGACAAGATAATCCCATCGTTAAATGTCGACGGTGCCACTGGTGCGTTTGGATCGAGCGGATCGTCGGAGGTGAAGAAACCAATGGCGGTAACCGTGTCACCGGTAGCATTGTTCTTCATCAGGAAGTCAATTCCTTGTGCAGGAGTGCCTGGAGTTCCCGCGATCTTGTCCATGTGATACGCCGAGTATGTTTCTACATAATCGTCCCCAAGAGTCCATCGGTTGCCGGGGCTCTCTGGAAGAAAGGTTTCGCCGTAGAGGCCATCGGTAGGGATGTCGCTGCCGTCTCCCTGCACCGCGCCTTCATAAGCATCGTAAAGAAGATTTCCGACTCGATTTGCGGTTAGGAAGTCCTGATAAGGGACCACGGGGCCGAGCGGGATGTAGTGCGTTCGATCGATAAAGCGAACTTTTTGAATTGCGATCGGCTGAACGCGGGTAGGAGCTACCGCGCGCTGGACTGCCGTTGCCGATTGTTTGACTCTGATTTGCCCATAGCTCATGGTGACGGCAGCGAGTGCCAGCAAGCAAGAGCTAACTTTCTGGAAATTATTCAAGTTCCCCTCCTCAAAATGGAGATAAAAGATAGTGCCAGTGAAACTGGCCAAATGAAAGTTTAGGAGGCGGCAAGCGCTCTGCGATTGCCGCCGTCGAGATTACTTGGAAGCGCGGCGGCGTCGGATCAGCGCAAGAGCGCCAAGTCCAAGAGCAGCCATGCTAGCGGGTTCAGGAACGGTGGTTCCGGTGAGACCGAGCGAAAAGTCAGTCGGCTCGCCGACGAGATCTTGGGTGTCAGTCCAGTCCAAACCTTGCGATGGAGAATTAACGAAACTGTTTCCGTTGTGAATCGGAGAACCGATACCGTTTGCTCCACTGGTGATACTCAGATAAGAACGTGCATCGGTGCTGTTTGAGTTGTCCAAAGCAATGCCGAGGAAATACGTGCCCGCAGCAAGATTCACTCCGGAAACTGCAGCCGTATACGTGTACTCAGTGAGACCAAGAGGTGCTCGGCCCGTTGCAACTCTCGTAAAGTTCGTAGAGACTCCGCTTGCAACGACGGTCCCGCCGCTACCAGCCGCAACGCCTGTGCGAATTTCCCAGTGCAAACCCACACCTGGGGTCGTCGATGTGTCACCGAAATTTCCAAAAACACTTGTAATGGATGACCCATCGCTCAGGGTGAAGTCATCGTAAACCCAAAAATCGGTGTACGTGCCACCCACTTGAGAAATGATTCCATTTCCACCGTTGGTTAGGTCCACATCGCCGCCGTAAAACAAAGTTTGCGCTTGTGCCGCGCCTACCACTGAAACCAGCGCTAAAACTGCAATTTTCTTCATTGCCTCTCCTTGATTGAACTTGTCTCACCTCAAAAATATACGGGCGAGACCTGTCTTACTTTATCACAGTAAGGACTCGTCGAGGAGTGAGAGAGTTCGAGCCACTTAATTGTTCCCTGAGCCATTTGAACATATCTGAGGCATATTTTCAACTTAATTGCGCAATATTTTGCAAGTAAATCCAGCAAATTTATCAGTCAGGTCCGGTTAACCCTCTGTTATTTTTATCGAGCACGAGCCAGCCAGCGATCGCACGTTCAACTGTCGCAACGGCGCTATTCCTCTCACCTCAAGCTGCAGGTTCAAGCCGGAAACTGCTGGAAATCCTTCGACTTCAAAGTCTCCTACCTTCAACGGCGACTCGGGAGACTCGAGCACGAGGTCGAGAGCGAGACCGGAACAAGTGACCACTGCCTTTCCTTCAGCCCCCACAGCTTGGATTTCGACGGGTGCGGTGCGCAACTGCTTGGGCTCAGTCAGGAAGATCCAGCGATCAAGATGAGGATACTGATTCTCATACAGGCGAATTGCTGCCTCCTCTCGCGGCAATGGGGGCAACAAAGCATTGACAGCGTGGATCCTCTCACTTGGTTGCACGGAGAAAGGAACTGCCTGCCGTGCAACCAGTGCGGACGTCGGCAAGTGGTAGGTCTCCAACGTCATAGTGCCGTCGAACGCTGAATCAGCATCGTTGGCGACGATCACATCTAGGCCGCGTTCGGAAATCTTCGGGCAGAGGAGAAGCGGCGCAAACAGACGCCTTAATTCCATACCCGCCGGTTTCATCAGACGACGATAATCTTCCAAGGACCAACTCTGGACCGGCCAGCAGTCGTTCGCCTGCCAGATGAGCGCGCCTCGGCATCGTTTTCCCGCACGGTAATGCTCAATCGCAAACCGCATGGCATCCCGCTGATTGAGCTGGGAATAGTACACCCACTCCTCTAACGACTGGGATTCGGGGTAGTGCAGGCTGACGTAACTCTTGAACGTCTCCCAGCCCTTGTTGGTCTTGTCGTGCCACAGCACGGTGGGGTCGTCAAGCTCCAGGTGTCGTTCAGATACATCGCGCCAACTGGCCATCGAACAGGAGGAGGCAAAGCCGAACTCTGAACTGAAGCGCGCGTTCGAATCTCGATAGAAGGTCCAGTCGCCGCGGCCGTGCCAACTATCCCAATAATGATCGTCGCTGAAGGAGGCAGGATCTTCCGGGACATCCGGCATCCCCTTAACTAATAGCGGACTCGACGCTAAATACAGCCGCCCCGGATCGTGGCGCCGGACCACGGCTGGAAGCACTTCTTCAAAAATGGATTCCCCATAGAATCGACTGGGAGCGTCCTCTCCCGCCCAGTTCCCATACCAAAGAGCCCGATTCTCGTTATTGCCGCACCAGATCGCCAGCGAGGCGCGATCTCGCAGCCGCTTGACGTGAAAGGCCGCTTCAGCCTCCGCGGCCACACGATGAGATTCATCGTCCGGGTAGAAGCAGCAGGCGTAGGGAAAGTCTTGCCATACCAGCATGCCATTCCGATCGCACTGGTCGTAGAAGGCTTCGCTCTCGTAGTAGCCGCCGCCCCAGACCCGCAGCATGTTCATGCCTACGGAAGCGAAGCGTTGAATCGCTCCGATATAATCCGCTTCTCGGATGCGGGAGGGGAACGAGTCGTTCGGAATCCAATTCGCCCCACGGCACCAGATGCCTCTCCCGTTGAGCGCAAATTCAAACCCGCGGCCATAGCGGTCCGGCTCTTGAATCAATTCGATGGTTCGCAGGCCGACAAATCTGGTGACTTCCTGTCCCGCATCCGTTCGGAAAGTAAAGGGATGCAGGGTGGGCTCGCCCTCGCCATGGCACCACCAGAGCGCCTCGCGCACCTCACAGTCGGCTCCATCCACCGGCCTCCCGCAGAATTCAAAGCTGACCTGACCGTCGCCCTCGAGTGTGAACTCTGGCTGGAGCACAAACTTTCCGTCTCCCACTGGCTTCTGTGTGACAGAGCAGCCGGTGAGTCGGCTCCGGTATTCCAGCAATCGAACGGGTCGCCAGATACCACACGAAACAAGCCGCGGTCCCCAATCCCACCCAAACATGTAGCCCGGCTTTCTGACAAATGAGCGTTCATCAAAAAGGCGGGTGCGGGTTGGAATCTGATTCTCGGCAAAGTATTCGGATCTTGCCCGGTCGCCGGTACGAACGGCCGAATGAAATTCGATCCGGATTCGATTCTGACCTACTTCCAATCGGTCGGTGACCTCCACCTCGACGGGGAGGAAGAAGTTGTCGGACCTTCCAATCAGGGCGTCATTAAGAAAAATGTCGCACACGGTATCGAGTCCCTCGAAGAGCAGCTTGCGATGGGGAAATTCTGGGGTTGGACTCCACTCGAATTCGCATTCGTAAGTCCAATCAGACTCGTCGATCCATCTCAAGCCCGCTTCATTCCGTTCTTCGAAAGGGTTTGCGATCAGGTGGTTGGCGACTAAATCCGTGTGAATGTGACTTGGCACTCGCACGTCCATTTTGGGAAGCGGATGAGTTTGAAATCGCTCGTACGGCAGACTAGCTTCCCTTCTCCAGGCACGCCAATGAGATAAGGTTGTGGCTTTCATTTCCAGAACGGGAATCTCGGCTTAGGGCAACGTAAAGTAGAAAGTCGCGCCTTCTCCGTCGGCCCCATTCGCCCAAACTTTTCCACCGTGGCGCTCGATAATGCGCTTGACGCTGGCAAGGCCCAGACCATTCCCGGGAAATTCCGCCGGCGAGTGGAGCCGTTCAAAGCTCTTAAACAGTTTGTCCGAATGGGCCATATCAAATCCCACGCCGTTGTCGCGCACGAAGAAAGCGCCTTCGTCGCGACCGACTTGGATCGCCGAGCCTCGATATTTGATTGCGTTTCCGATCAGATTCTCAAGCACCACGCGCAGCAAATCCGGATCGGCCTGGGCAGTGAGATCGCTCTGGACTTCACAGTTCCCGCCTAAGTCAGCGCAAACTTTCGTGGCCAACTCGGATACATCCACTGGCGACACCGTCAATTCTTTGCGCGACAGTCGGCTCAACTGAAGGATCCCGCTCATGAGCGTATCCATCCTCTTTCCCGCCTCCCGAGCCCGCTGCATAAACACTTTTGCTTCGTTCGGCAGGCTGTCACCGAAGTCTTCCTCCAACATGGCCAGGTTCGTGTTCACCGAGCGGAGCGGCGCCCGCAGGTCGTGCGACACAGAGTAGCTGAACGACTCCATCTCCTTGTAAGCTTTTTCAAGCTGCTCGGTGCGCTCTTGAACTCTCTTTTGCAAGTCCAATTCGTTAGTCTTACGCCCATCGAGATCGACCCCAAAGCCCCGAAAGCCAGCAAGCTGACCATCTTCCTGAAACCACGGCTGAATATGATCTAAGACCCAGCGATAGCTTCCGTTAGGCTGCCTGATTCGATACTCGAAAGAAAAGGCTTGGCTATCTTCTAGCGCGCTACGGAGTCGAGCATGAAAAGCCTCTCGATCGTCGGGGTGAATGTTCTCATTCCAGTTTGTTTGGTCTAGCTCTTCGAGAGAACTGCCGATAAAGTTCAATCTCGACTGATTAGCGAAGGTGCATGTGCCATCCGCGTCGCAAATCCAAAGTTGAATAGGCGCGGAATTGGCCAGCGCTTTAAAATGCTCCTGAGATGAGTCCATGAGGTTCGGTAGCATCTTACACTTTCAGTCTCTTCGGATGGTTCAGAATTTGGCTAAATGCGGAGCGACGCCGCCCTGGTCCGTTCGGCAGCGGAATACCGAACCTGCAAACGGATCGTCCGCCGATCGAGCATCTCCCCCTGCGGTGGTGATGAACATATCTCCCATGTCCTCTCCCCCAAAGGCAACGCTTGATACCTTGGATGTGGGCAGGAGTATGCGCTGCGCTTCTTTCCCATCGATTAGGCAAATGAGACAACCGTGTCCCCATTGAGCCGACCATAGGTGTCCTCGATCATCAATGGCCAATCCATCGGGATGATGGCTCGCTGGATCAAGGGCGATCACTTGCTGGACAGGTCCCAACTCTCCTCGGGCGGCGTCGTAACTAAACCGAGTAATCGTTCCGCGGACAGTGTCGGTGTGGAAGAAGTTCCTTCCTCTCTCACCGAAGGCCATCCCGTTCGATTGCCGCACCGTGTGCAGCAGCGCCCTCACCGACCCTTGTGGCTCGATCACGTACAACCGCAGGTCCTCTTTGCCATCACCCATCATGCCGGAGATGATGCGTCCAGCTGGATCAGCGATTGCATCATTGAATCGGTGGCCTGTTTCCCCAGATATTCCGCCGAGAATCACCTCCGTTGCCCCATTGCGCCATTTCTTGATTCGGCCTTCCTCAAGGAGAAGAACAATTCCGCCATCTTCACAAACCACTAGACCGCCGATCTGTTCGCCAGCCTCGCAGATCAGTTCGTGCTGACCGTTGATCGGATTGCAGCGGTATAGGAAGCCATTGGGAATGTCAGACCAATACAGCATCCGATCGATTGGATTCCAAACTGGGCATTCGGAATTTTTAGCCGGAATGTCGACCAGGACCTGTGGCGTGATCAAAGGTTCGTCCATATCTCTATTCTCACAGATGTCGTTATACGACCTGTTTTTGCGGAACTCTGGTAATAGCGGGTGGGTCAGAACAACCGTTGCGGCAAGTGCGACCAAGAGTTAGATCCATTCCGTGGCGAGATTGATCGTGCCAAGCTAATCCAACCCTGTCGCGTTGCTGCTCTTCTAAGGACATGCTATGGCAGAAAACGCATCAGACATCCTCGTCGAAACAATTATGGAGTGGGGGGTCGATACCGTTTTCGGCATTCCCGGGGATGGAATCAACGGGATCATGGAGGCACTCCGAACCCGGAGGGAGAAAATAAAGTTCATCCAGTGCCGCCACGAAGAAGCGGCCGCATTTATGGCCTGCGGATACGCCAAATACTCGGGCAAATTGGGCTGCTGTTTAGCCACTTCAGGGCCAGGGGCCATTCACTTGATGAACGGCCTATACGACGCGAAGATGGATCAGGCGCCGGTGCTCGCGATCACCGGTCAAACGTTTTCTGATCTTAAAGGAACCAATTTCCAGCAAGAGGTGAACACCCTCTCCTTGTACGAAGACGTGACTGTTTACAACCAAGAAGTCGCGAATCCGAGCCAAATCGAGATGCTGGCAAACGAGGCCTGCCGCCATGCCCTCAGCCACCGGGGTGTGGCTCACATCAGCTTTCCCGTGGACTATCAAGAGCAGAAGCCGAAGTCGAATGGCTCGATGCACAAGGTTCCGCATGCAACTTCGAGCCGTTGGGCTCCCAAATTGACCATTCCGCCTCAAGCTGAGCTGCAACGCGCGGCTCAGATACTGAATGAAGCGAAGGGCCCCGTGATTCTGGTCGGTTCGGGTGCCTTGGGGGCGGGCGAGCAAGTAATTAGAGCTGGCGAACTCTTGGGTGCTCCAATCGTAAAGGCGCTCCTTGGTAAAGGAGCGGTTCCCGACGATCACCCACTTTGCCTGGGGGGCTTGGGGCTGCTTGGCACGTCGCCAAGCCAAATCGCTATGGAGCATTGCGACGCCATCCTGATCGTGGGCAGCAGCTTCCCCTACATGGAGTTCTTGCCAAAACATGACCAAGCCAGGGGCGTTCAGATCGATGATAAAGCCGACCGAATCGGCTTGCGCTTCCCGGTAGAAGTGGGATTGGTGGGCGACTCGAAACAGACACTCGAAACCCTCATTCCCTTGCTCGCCAGAAAGGAAGATCGCAGCTTCCTGGAGAAGATGCAGGAGCATGTGAAAGATTGGTGGGAATTGATGGAGACTCGCGCAAGGCACGAAACTCCAATCAAGCCGCAGCAGATCGCGTACGAACTCGATAAGGTCGCCTCAGACGACGCGATCGTGAGCACGGATTCCGGCACGATCACAACTTGGGTTGCCCGTCACTTCAAGATTCGAGGGAATAGGATGTTTTCATGCTCGGGCAACCTCGCAACCATGGCTCCGGGGCTCCCGTACTCGATCGCCGCCGCCGTGGCCTACCCTGGCCGACAATCCATTGCCTTTGTCGGAGACGGCGGCTTCACGATGCTCATGGGCGACTTCGTCACAGCGGTTAAATACAACCTGCCGATCGTTGTCGTCATCGTGAAGAACAACGCCCTTGGCCAGATCAAGTGGGAACAGGTGGTGTTTCTCGGAAACCCGGAGTATGGGGTGGAGCTGCACCCCATCGACTTCGTTAAGGTTGCTGAGGCCTGCGGAGGTATCGGCATCAATGTGAAGGATCCCGAGCAGCTGCGCCCGGCGCTCGAACGTGCACTCGCAGCTGGAAAGCCTTGCGTTGTCGAGGTCGAAGTTGATCCGTTCGAACCACCGATGCCGAGCCGGGTCACGGTCAAGCAGGCCGAGCACTTCGCGGAAGCGCTGATCAAGGGGGAGCCGAACGGCGGAAAGATCGCCACAACCCTTTTCCGAGACAAGTTAAACGAGCTGCTCTGATGCGAATCGGCCTTCGAACCTTGCCGGTCGTCGATTACGAAGGAGACCAAATTGGTTCTCCCGCCAAGGCCGACATCGATATCCGTTCTTTGCAGCGGGACCTGGAAAAGACCGTACGCGGAGAGATTCGCTTCGACAGTGGGTCGCGGGGTATCTACGCTCACGATGCGTCGAACTACCGAATGGTGCCGATCGGCGTCACTATCCCTAAAGATGAGGATGATGTCGTCGCCATTATGGCGGCGGCACGAAAACACAACGCACCGATACTTTCCAGGGGTGGTGGAACCGCGATTCCTGGCCAAGGAGTCAACACTGCCTTAATCATCGACTATTCCAAATACATGAATCAGGTGATCAGCGTCGATCCTGACGCAAAGATCGCTGTCATTCAACCGGGGTGCATTCCCGACACCCTTAACGCGATGACACGTCGATTCGGGTTGATCTTTGGCCCCGATCCAGCGACTCACAGCCGCAACACGATTGGTGGGATGATCGGCAACAACTCGTGCGGCATCCACTCCGTGTTGGCTGGACGGACGTCGGATAACATCGAAGCGCTCGAAATTCTCCTCTATGACGGAACGCGGCTGAAGGTCGGGGCAACATCAGACGATGAACGAGTAAGAATCATCGCCAAAGGTGGCCGGGAAGGCGAGATCTACAGAAAATTAACCGAGCTTCGCGACGAGTATGCGGATGAGATTCGCGCCCGATATCCGAAGATTCCGCGCCGAGTCTCCGGCTTTAATCTCGATAACCTGCTGCCGGAATCGGACTTCAATGTCGCCAGAGCTCTCGTAGGCAGCGAAGGCACCTGCGTCACCGTGCTGAAGGCGTGGTGCAACCTTATTCCGGACCCAAAATTCCGTTCTTTGGTTGCGGTGGGTTGCCAGGACGTCGTCCATGCCGCAAGGCTTGTACCGGAGGCGCTCACCTATAAACCCATCGGATGCGAAGGCCTCGACGATGTGTTTATGCAGGACCTAAAGAAGAAAGACATGCATCCTCCGCATTTGGAGCTTCTGCCGAAGGGAAATGCGTGGCTCTTCGTTGAATTCGGTGGCGAAAGCAAAGAGGACGCCGATGAGAAAGCCTGCAAGCTCGTCGAGGAGATGCAACAAAAGCATCAGGCCACCGAGATCAAATTGCTCGACAACCCAGAATTTGAGGCCGACATTTGGCATATCCGAGAGGAAGGCTTGGGAGCGACGGCTCAAATCCCGGGGGAAAAAGAGAATCACGAAGGCTGGGAAGACACCGCTGTTCATCCGGATCAAGTTGGCGAATACCTCGCTGACTTTCGAGCCCTGATGGATAAATACGGTTATCGTGGCTCATTGTATGGCCACTTCGGCGATGGATGCATTCACGTCAGGCTTGACTTTGATCTAAAAACGGAAGGCGGAATTCAGCACTACCGCAAGTTCGTTCAGGAAGGAGCCGAGCTAGTGGTCCGCTACAATGGTTCGCTGAGTGGAGAGCACGGGGACGGGCAAGCACGTGGCGAACTCCTCACCCGCATGTTCGGCCCTGAGCTGATACAAGCTTTCGCCAAGTTCAAGCAAATTTGGGATCCAGACTGGCGAATGAATCCCGGCAAGGTGATTGCTCCCTATCGCATCGACGAGAATTTCACTCACGGGACCGACTACAACCCCCCCGAAATTCAAACCCATTTCCAGTTCCCAGCGGACAACTACAGCTTTGGCAAGGCGGCGGACCGCTGCGTGGGCGCTGGAGTTTGCCGACGGCTTCAGGGAGGGACGATGTGCCCGAGCTTCATGGTGACACGGGAAGAGAAGCACTCGACTCGTGGCCGAGCTCGCATGCTGTTTGAAATGGTCAAGCGCGATCCGGTTGAAGGCGGATGGGCGAGTAAAGAAGTGAAGGATGCACTCGACCTGTGTCTTTCCTGCAAGGGCTGCAAAGGCGATTGTCCGGTTCAGGTTGATATGGCCTCGTACAAGGCTGAATTCCTCTCGCACTACTACGAGAAGAAACGACGGCCAAGGACCGCATTCGCCTTTGGCCAGATCCAGGTGTGGGCAAAATTCGCCTCCTTTGCACCGGGCTTCGTAAACCTCGTATCTCACTTTCCGATCCTCAACAGGATTGCAAAACAGTTGACCTCAATCGCCCCTCAGCGGACGATTCCAAAGTTCGCGCCCTACACATTTCGAAGCTGGTTGAACCGCAGAAGGCGGCGACGAACTGAAGGTCCGAAGGTGATCTTGTGGGCAGATACCTTCAACAACCACTTTCACCCCACTACTGCGCAAGCTGCAGTGGAAGTGCTTGAGCATTGTGGGTTCCAAGTCGAGGTGCCACGCCAACACCTTTGCTGCGGACGGCCCCTATATGATTACGGATTCCTCGATCAGGCGAAAGCCTATTTACAAACAATTCTTGAGGCGCTTCGGCCCCAAATTCGGGAAGGATTGCCTATCGTTGTCTTGGAACCAAGCTGCTGCTCGGTCTTTCGCGACGAACTCATTAACCTGTTTCCCCATGATCAAGATGCGTTAAGACTCTCCGAGCAGACTTTTCTGCTAAGCGAGTTTCTGGAAAAGGAGACTCCCAATTTCTCCTATCCGAAGCTGCATCGAAAGGCGATCCTCCACGGCCACTGTCATCACAAGGCGCTGATGAAGCTCGATGCAGAAAAGTCGATTCTTCAGAAAATGGAGCTCGACGTCGACGCTCCGGACAGCGGTTGTTGTGGGATGGCTGGCGCATTCGGATTCGAGAAAGGAGAGCATTACGAAGTCTCCATCAAGTGTGGCGAACGAGTTCTTCTTCCTGCAGTTCGCGATGCGGAGCCGGACACCCTCATCATCGCCGACGGTTTCTCCTGTCGCGAGCAAGTAAGTCAGACCACCGACCGGGTCCCGCTTCACCTCGCGCAAGTGATTCAAATGGCTATCAAGGAAGGACAATACGGCACTCCTGGACGCTTTCCAGAACGGGATTACGTCACTCCGCCCAGGTCGCAGACCGATGATCTCAAAACGGTTGTGATCGCAGGGGCTTGTCTCTACGGGTTCTATCGACTCGGAAAATATTTGGTGAAGAAGGCACAAAGATGATCATTACCGACATTGAAGATCTTCGGCTGCTGGCGAAAAGAAAGCTGCCCGCAATCATCTACACCTACATCTCAAATGGGGGGTACGAGGAGGAGACACTTCGTCGCAACCGGGAGGATTTGCAGTCCATTACCTTGTTGCCGAGAGTGCTCAATGACGTTTCGAATCGCAATCTATCAGTGAATTTGGCCGGAACACCGGCGGACCTGCCGATCGCGCTTGCGCCAGTCGGGGGCTGTGGACTTGCTTCGCCAAATGGCGAAGTCGAAGCCGCAAAGGCTGCAAAAAGATTCAATGTGCCCTTCTGCCTCAGCACGCTATCGGTTGCGACCATCGAAGACGTGGCGAAAGCCATTCACACTCCATTCTGGTTCCAGCTCTACTTAATGCGCGAGAAGAAAGTGGGCGAGGCACTTGTTGAAAGAGCCAAAAGGGCAGGAGTCTCCACTCTGGTTGTGAGCATGGATCTCCACGTCAGAAGCCAAAGGCACGGTGAGCAAAAGCATGGTCTGATTGCCCCACCCAGCTTCAGCATTGGCAATATCTGGGACGGGTTGGTGCATCCAAGCTGGCTCTTTTCCATGATTGGCAGCCGTCGCCGTACATTTGGGAATCTAGTAGGGCTGGTGCCACACGCTCACAATCTGGCGAAGATCACCGAATGGCTGGAAGAGCAGTTCGATCCCACCCTCGGAGTAAAGGATATCGAGTGGGCGAGAAAGGTGTGGCATGGCAAACTGCTCGTGAAGGGAATTCTCCATCCTGACGATGCGGTTACCGCTATCAAAGCGGGTGCAGATGGCGTGATCGTTTCGAACCACGGCGGTCGCCAAGTCGATGGTGCCGTCTCCACGGCATCGATCCTGCCCTCCGTGCTTGAACGGGTCAATGGGTCGGGAGCCGTGTTGGTGGACAGTGGCATTCGAACGGGTATCGATGTGCTGAGAATGAAAGCCCTTGGAGCCGACGGCTGCTTAATCGGGCGAGCCTACATGTATGGTCTTGGCGCCATGGGTGGGAAGGGAGTTCAGAAAGCTCTGCAAATTTTAAGGGACGAACTTGATCAGAACATGGCATTGTGTGGCTACACCGATATCAACAAGGTCGATCGCGCTCTTATTTCGAGCACCGTCGCCCCCGTCTTGCCGTTTCGAAACCGAGCCTTCGTGAGCTGACTTTGTCACTTAACGGCGTGCATCAGGATTCTCTTAAAGGTGTAGAGATAGGGCTCTGCTGTGCCGAGGGCTTGGACCACTCGTTTCCTAAACTCATTTTCAAACGACTCATAAGTCGAACTTGGCATCGTCGCGCGATAGTGGGTCAGGAGAGATCCTTTCATCCACTCCACGGTGTCCTCTGAACGCTGGAGCACATGCAGGTAAACGAACATGCGCACCTTTATATTCCGAAAACCGAGGATGTGCAACAGAGTGGCATATCCTTCGATGGAGAGCGTATTTTTCTCCAGCGGATTTGCTGGATAGTGGTTAAATGGCGCCTCCTTTTCTAACAGATAGGCGACACGTTGGCAAACGTGGTCTCCGTTCTTCGGGATCTGGACCGCAAGTTGGCCACCGGGACGGAGCGCCCGATAGAGACTTCCGAAAATCGTCTCATGGTCCGGAACCCACTGGAGGGCAGCATTCGAAAAAATGAGATCGAACGCTCCCTCGGGATGAAAGTCGCTGATATCTCCTTTCTCGAACTTAAGACCAGGAGCTCGTGGCGCTTTCGAAAGCATGTCGTCGCTGCTATCCAATCCGATCGTTTCTGTGGCGCGAAAGCGCTCATGAAGCGTCCTTGTATGTTCGCCCGGTCCGCAGCCTAGATCGATGATCCGCATATCGTTACGCGCACTGATGAACTCCATCAGGTCGTAGACCGGTTGACTGCGTTCCTCTCGATATCGAAGATATTGATCTGCGTTCCACATACCCATAAGCGTACACTTCAATCTTTCTGACTAAGGCGCGGAGCGCCTGTAGCCGCAACGACCCACTGCGCGTGAAAGCTCGACATGTCGCCGAGACTACAGCCCTTTGCCTACTTCACCCAGATGCGGTGTTTCTTCCAGTGCCTCGCCACCCTCAACGTATAGCCGAAGAAATTGAAGATATCGCGATATAGGTCGACCACCGCTGCCGCCTCTTCGCCGAGACGGCGCCTCGCCAAGAGTGATGCCAAGTCGTACACATAAAACGAGAGATAAATTGCGTTCACGCTCATTAAGAAAGCAGTTGTTCCGGTCCGAATGCCTAACACGATCGCCACGATCGCGAGCGCTACTGTCGAGGCGATCAAGCTCAGCAGATACTGCCCGACAAAGCTAAAGTCACGTCCGCACAGCTTCGCGTAGAGCACAGCCGCCCCTACGCCAAGAGACAAACCCCAAACTGGCATGTCGTGGTTGTTTAGACTCTTTGCAGTAAGCGCTGCCACAACCATCAACACGGGTAGCAGCGCACAGGATAACACGACCTCGGCTCTGGTCGCTCGCGTTGCGATCCGCACCCCGCAGAGGATCAAGATGAGCGCTGCGAGCGCGCCAAGCACGACCATAGGGTCTAGGATTGGCAGACGAAGCATCGATAGAGCGCCAATCATGAGGAGACTTCCGAAGTGGAGGAGGGACACCCGCCTGATGAATCCGAGGCGCACGGAATATTTTTCCAGCGTGACATTATCCGGAACTTCCCGGGGAGCCGGAATATAGTTCGGGACGTAAAGGCCTATCCGCCTTTACCTTTTCCCTTCGTCTTCACCGGCGTGGTTTTGGATCGGGAGTCTCTACCCGATCCCGCTCGAGAAGTCGTGTTCGTGTCGCGCGTCTTTGACTGCGAAACGATAATATCGATCGTTTTCGTCACGACGTGCCCACGTATCCAGGCGCTGACGGTGCATTTGCCCAGCTTCCATGGATGCAAGAGTCCGCCTTGGTCGATCCAGGCCGCTCCCTGAGCGCCCCATATCACCTCAGCGTCTCCGACGACCTTGTCATTGTCGGTTGCGCGTAAAGTCACGGTAGCCCCCTGATCCAGGCTGGCCGGCCCCTCGATGTTGAGGGCACCACTCGTACTGGCTGGCTTGTCTCCGAAGAAGAGAACTCCGTTGGCGACCGGCCTTTCAATCCCGTCGCTGGGCCGATTCACCACCACTCCGAAAATCGTCATGTCGGTGCTGCCGCCGCCGTCCACGTTGATGGCATCGGTGCAGCCCAACTTTTTCATCACATCCGCCAATTCGACGAGCGTCACGCCGCGGCTCATCTGCTGGCGTCCGTCCACCGTGACAAAGTAAAAGTCCCCATTCGCAGTTCGACCGATCGCCGTCCGCGGGTGCTGTTGCTTAGAAAAGGCCGAGTTGAATTTCTGCGCGACGTCGTCGACAACCGTCTGACCATCCTTGAGAAGGCAGGGGCCTCCGCTGATCAGCTGGTCCACTTTGGTCCAGTCGATGCCCTCGGACTGCATCTTGAAGATCACTTGATCCCCCGAGCGCAGTCCAGTGACATTCCCCGTCTTATTACCGGTGGCCACAAGCACTACATAGTCATCCGCCACCTTAAGAGTCGGCTCGTCCGCAGTCATACCGGTCACGGTGCCCGTGGTCGTGCCGTTCGGACTCCAGTCGACGCTGTCCAACTTGATCATGACGTGGACATTTGGCACTTTCGCCAAGGAAAATCCCGCAGCCGCCGAATTTAAGGCGATCTGGTTAGGCCCGCATTGGCCGTTGATGTTGTCAATCGGCACCTCAACACCCTTGGCTGTAAAACTTCCCTTCCAGCTCACAATCCCCATCGACCAGGAATTCTGCTTGTTCATCCAGCCGATCGAACTCCGTGGCATGCTTGGAATGCTGAGCACTTCGTTGTCTCGGACCATCATCCCGAGAGGATCGCCGGTGTAGGGAAAGTAGTCGCCGTTGATTCCAGCCAAGGCACCGCGGCGGTCCACCATTTGACTCACAGTCCCTCGACCCTTCACAGCCGTCTCCTCATAAATTGCGGAGCCCGCGAGTTCGACTTTGCCCTGAGTGGCAGAACCCGGAGAGAACCTCAACGCGTTCACAATCCGGGGAATCTTCATGTCCACTTCCATGCGATAAACCAAGCCAGGGGCAATCGGCTTCTCCCAAACCTGCGCGGCAGCAACGCCGCTCAAGGCCAGTAATACAAGTCCAATTTTTATTCGCATAGATTCTCCAAATACGTCAATGTGCCGGCGTCTGCGTCCAATTTTGCTCGGATTCCCAATGGCAGCGAGAGCATGTTCTTACAGTGTCCGAAGGGAAAGTCGATGATCACTGGCATCTTTAACCCGGCAAGACGCTCGCGGACGATGTCGCGCCAAGGTTTGCCGCCAATTCCCTCATCGATCTTCTCATCCGTTCGCGTCATCTCGCCGACAACCACACCGGCCGCCGACTGGATCGTATTGGAGAGAAGGAGATGTGTGAGCATGGCATCAACCCGGTGCGGGTGTTCATCCACGTCTTCGATAAGGACGATCTTGCCGTCGCAATCGAGTCCATCTTTTGTGCCGATACTGTCGGTAAGCAAGCACAAGCATCCACCGGTTACCGTTCCTTCCGCGACGCCTCCGGTAACTGGCTCGCCTCTTGGCGCGGCGGCCGGAATTGGGTCGGTCCCTTGGAACAGCGACATAAATGATTCAATCACCCAAGGCTCCCTTTCGAACGCGAATGTCAGCGCCATGGGTGCATAAGCAGTCGGTAATCCCCGACGATTTAGCGCCAAGTGGAGGGTAGTGATATCGCTGAATCCGATGAAGAGTTTGCCCGAGCTCGCCATCCTATCCAAATCGAGGTAAGGCATGAGCCGTGCGCAACCGTAGCCGCCCCGCGCGCAGAAGATCACATCGACGGCAGGATCGTCGAATGCTGCCTGTAAATCTTCTGCTCGCTGCAGATCCGTGCCCGCGAGGTATGCATCCACGGCAAACACATGTTTGGAAACCTCTACCTTAAATCCGGCGCTTTCCAGCATGGTGCGAGCGGGTTCGACTTTACTTGGTTCGACGGGAGAAGCAGGGGAGACGAGCCTGATCGTGGCACCTGCTCGAGGCTTGCGAATTGGAGGCACGTTCGAAAGTATACGGGTGGATATACTCGGTTTCAATGGCTGCGAACGACGGTGCGAAGAATTCCGCATGGTACGCACTGGTCCTTCGACTCGTTCGCAATCTATTTTTCAAGCTGGTGACGGGAGGGATCTCATCGCTTGGTGAAGAGAATTTGCCCGCAGATGGCCCCATGCTCATCGCTCCAAATCATGTTAGCAACCTCGATCCACCAGCGGTTGCCTGTGGAACCAACAAGCGCCAATTCAAGTTCATGGCCAAGGAAGAACTGTTTAAAGGTCTCTTTGGAAAGATCATCAGTTCGGTCGGTGCTTACCCGGTCAAGCGCGGAGAGGGTGACACCGAGTCTATCCGCAAAACTCTCCAGTTTTTGGAAGAAGGACGTGGCGTGCTCGTTTTCCCTGAAGGTTCACGCGGAGATGGGGTGACACTCGGGCCGATCAACAGAGGCGTGATGATGCTCGCAAAAAGAAGCGATGCGCCCGTGATTCCGACTGCAGTGATCGGCACCAATGTAGTGCTCCCGAAAGGCGCTAAAAAGCTGAAGAGGCATCGCATCCTCATCGTCTACGGCTCGCCCTTCAAGTATTCGGAAGTGGCGACTGGAGCAAGTGAGAAGGAAAATCGGGAGCTCTTTGCGCGCGAGCTAGCTTCGCGTATTGTGAAGCTTTGCTCAGAACACGGGCTACCGCTTAGAACCTCAGGGTGAAGTTCGCGCCAACTAGCACATCGGTTTCACGCACTGCGATCCTCGCTCCGAGAGCATTATCAAAGAGCCGATACTCAATAGCTGAGCTCAACCGGAAGCCGTCATGCTCCACTTGAGCTCTGAGGTTGTCGCTTAGCGGCAACGAAACGCCGACAAACGCACGTGCGCGATCTCCTTGGCTGACGCCCAGCGAGACATCCAGCGGAAGGTTGCCGTTGCCGATGTTATCGACTGCATTCCGAAAGGTGACGACGGCGTAAACTCGTCGTCCATCTGCAGTGCGGTTCAAAGCATCTAGAATGCCGAAGCTAATCCCGGGTGCCGTACCCGTGAACGGTGCAATGAAGTTATATTGGGCATCCAGGGTGTCTCGGAGTGTCCCGCCGTTCAATCGTTCGCCGTGGTAGTCCACTTCTAACTCGGGCGTGATTCCCACCCCGATTCTCCGCTCCAAGGACCTCGAGCGAGACAGTTCAGACAGAAAATCAACTTTGACCTGTCGATACGGAATCTTTCGTCCAATTGGAATTCCGATGAGCCAATCCGCGCTTGCCCACCCGAAGACGGAAAGGGCGAGAAGAGAAAGGGCGATGCGCACGCCATAACTTACCCCTTCTTCCAATTCAGAGTTCCGTCGTCGCAATGCTATGACTTTGTGACCCGCCAAATCTTGCCGCCGCCATCGTCGGAGATCAGCAACGATCCAGAACGATCGAAGGCAACATCGACCGGCCGGCCCCAAACCCGTCCATCTTCAAGAGCCCAACCCCAGACGAAGTCGGAATATCCGCCGTCATGCTTCGGATCGATCTTGACCACTTTGTAGCCACTCCGACGGCTCCGGTTCCACGAGCCATGCATTGAGACATAGGCTCCTGAGAAGTTCGATCCTTTGCTTGGAAAAGCAATGCCCAAAGCTGCGCAGTGTGCTTCGAGCAGGACATCGGGCACAATCACTTTCGCTCTTAGATCGGTTCGCAATGGCAAACGTGGGTCATGGTGTGATCCGATGTAAAAGTAGGGCCAACCATAGAAGCCTCCATCTTTGACGGACGTTGCATAATCCGGGACGATCTCGTCGCCTAAGGCATCTCGCTCGTTGACCGCCACCCACAATTTACCGGTGGTTGGATCCAGGTCGATTCCGACGGGGTTGCGAATTCCCGTGGCTAACATTCTCTGGCGGCCCCCTGTCGGATCGATCTCGATGATGCTCGCGCGCGGAGGGTCTTCGGGTGAGGCATTACTTGCACTGCCGACCGTGACGTAAAGATGTCGATCATCACTGCTAAAGAGCAAGTTTCTAGTCCAATGCTGATTATATCCACCACCCGGCAAGTCGAGAATCTTCTCACCCTTTGAGTCGTTCTTCAGTTCACCGGACCGATAGGGATAGCGAAACACTGCATCGGTGTTCGCAATGTAGATCCACTTGGGATTCTTCTTTGGGTAGAACTCGATCCCGTAAGGCTGCTTCAGACCCGATTTGTACAGGTTTTTCACCTCAGGTGTACCATCTCCGTCCGCGTCTCGCAGGAGAGCGATTTGACCTCGATAGCTCTCCGCAACAAAGACGTCGCCGTTCGGAGCGACGGTGATGTTGCGAGGTCGATCCAGGTCCTTTGCCCACTCGACCACCTTGTAACCTGGTGCGACGTGCAGAGGAGCCCCGTCCCGTTCAGTTACTCGGGGGCCATTGTTCACTGAGGGGGTTTGATAAGGATCGACAAGGTTCTTCGCCGAAATATGGTAGGTTCGCGGCTTGACATCTTGGCAGGCAGCCACGACCAAAAGCGAGAGTAGAACGGTCATAGAACCTAGATCGGTTCGCCTGGAACTAGGTTCCGCGCGTGTTGCCGAACAATTCCACGTGCAGACGCGGACAAAGCCTCCATCCCTTGTCCATCACGACAGGCACGAGCTGCTTCATTTTTCGGGCGAGCTCGTCTGGGTGAACTCCCTCGGGCATGAGCAGAATCCGATCGGGATCTACCTGCGGGATCTCGGAAAGCAGAGTCTCGATCTCCGTCAGATCGGCTTCGGAAGCGGGATCTACGACAAACTTGAGCTGAAAAGGATAAGTCTGAATCAGTCTTCTTAAACTTTCAAGGTTGGTTCGTGTTTGTTCATGCCTCTTCCTCCACCCGCTGGAGGAGGGCGGTGCCGAATGGGCAAGTTTTGGGCTGATGGACATGAGATCACACTCAATTTCCCGGTAGATCGTGCCAGCCGTTTCGATCGTGATGACATGCCCGCGTGCTCTAAGGATTCTGCACAACTCGACGCAGCCCTCGAAGAGCATGGGTTCACCCCCGGTGAGGACGATGTGGCGAAGACGGCCGACCCTCGCTGCGATTTGTCCAAGTGTTAGAAAGGGACCTTCTGGCTGCCAACTCGCATAGGGGGTATCGCACCACACGCAGCGCAAGTTGCAACCACTGACGCGGATGAAGCTGCTTGGAACACCGCTCCAAATGCCTTCTCCTTGCACACTGTCAAAAATCTCGGCAATGCGCAGCTTGGTTTCCTTCTGCTCTACTTCGACCACTGTTTCTTCCATTGGTCCAAAAGGGTGAGGGCCTGAACTGGTGTCAATCGATCGACATCGAGAGTCTTGAGAGCCTTGACCACAGGAGGTTCTTCGACTTCAAATAGGGTCATCTGTAGCTTTTGGGTGTTAGGAGCAATTGCGACTGGGGGATCGGCTTTGTTCTCAAGCTCTTGGAGAACCTCTTGTGCCCGAATCAGTACACCACTTGGAACTCCGGCCATACGAGCAACATGAATTCCGTAAGAACGATCGGCACCGCCCGGAAGCACCAAATGAGTCCAGACGATTTGATCTCCCGACTCTTCGACCGCGACTCGATAATTCGCGATGCCGGGCATCTGATCAGCCAAGGCGTTAAGTTGGTGGTAGTGCGTTGCGAACAGGGTCTTTGCCGATACG
>JAEVZK010000057.1 GCA_023392285.1 Armatimonadota bacterium
TCTGTGGGCGGAGCCGGAAGAAAGGCCATTCCAACGGGCCGTCCAAGTAGCTAAACACGCGGATGCGGTGGTGATGGTGCTGGGTTTGTCGAGCGCGATCGAGGGCGAATCTGTCGATCGGAAGTCATTGGGCTTACCCGAAGTTCAGTTGGACCTGCTGCGGGCAGTCCGGAAAGCCACCCGAAAGCCGATCATCCTCGTTCTCGTGAATGGTTCTCCGCTGACGTTGGGACCAGATGAGATGCGTTGCGACGCAATCCTCGAAGCGTGGTACCCGGGGATGCAGGGAGGTAACGCGGTTGCTGACATCCTATTGGGCAAGGTGAGCCCTTCGGGACGTCTTCCTGTGACTGTGGTCAAAGCAATGGCCGATCTCCCGCCCTTCACCGATTACTCGATGAAGCATCGGACCTACCGCTATCCCGGGCCAAAGCCGCAGTTTCCATTTGGGTTCGGGCTCAGCTACTCGCGTTTTTCGTACAGCCGTTTCCAAGTTCCCAACGAGTTGGCGATGAACTCGGGTCTGAATGCGTCGGTGATGGTGACCAACGTTGGAACTTTCGAAGCGGATGAGGTCGTGCAGGTGTATCGGCACTTCGTCTCGCCAAGTCGGCCCATGCCCGAACAGCAGCTGGTCGCCTTCAAACGCGTTCACCTGAAGCCGGGAGAGAGCCGGAAAGTCGAATTGCCGATCAACTCAGACGACCTCAAAGTGTTGGGTGACGATACCTATCTGCACGGCGAACAAGGCGTCATCGTGCTCACCATAGGAGGTGGGCAACCTGGCTATACGAAAACATTGAAGGCGAGTGTTCACGTTGGCAAAGGTTCAAGGAGGGCGCAGAATGCAAGAGGATAAGCTCCTTGGTGCTAAACTCCTGATAGTGCGATGCCGCGCCGCCTCCGTGCCATGAGCGAATCCAGTGGAGCGATCAGCCAGTCTCGGCCCTCCCCCGACCCTCTTTCGTGCTCCGCAATCGAACTTTCGCTCATCGACCAGTTGCCTGTCCCCGTTTATACAACGGATAAAGAAGGCCGCATAACCTTGCTAAACAGAGCGGCTGCCCAACTGTGGGGAGAAGCGGATTTACTTGGCGAGAGGCTTGGAAGCGGTTCTTGGGAGTTGTGCTACTCGGACGGTCGCCCGATGCCCTACGAAGAGTCGCCCTTGGCAATTTGCTTAGCGACGGGTTGCAGTGCTCGGAGTCAGCTCGTCATGCGCGATCAGAATGGCCACGAGGCTTACCTGATCTCGAGTCCCACCCCGATATTGGACCAAGAGGGAGTTGTCACCGGAGCGATCGATATTCTAATCGATACCTCGGACCAGCTTCAAGTCGGCAACAGCCTACGCGTTTATCGAGAGATTTTTGACAAGTCGACTGACGCCATCGCGGTCTTCGATCGTGATGGCCGCTTCGTCGAGATGAACCCGGCCCATGAGCTGCTTAGCCAGTACTCATCCACCGAACTGATCGGCGAGGAGCCGACGAAGCTCATTTCCACCGCGTCTTCGGACCAGATCATGGAAGCCTTGGAGGAGCGGAAAAGCTTCTTTGGAGAGCAAAAGGGCATCCGAAAGGATGGTTCGGAGATTGATGTCGAAATTTCAACCTTCAGTATCGACGGACCAGCCGGTGAACCGGAGCACTATGTCAGCCTCAGCCGCGATATCACCGCCAGAAAAGTGGCCGATGAAGCACTTCGGCAAGAAACCAAGGCGCTGGAAACAATCCAAAGAATCGGCCAGAGCCTTAACTCCACACTCGATCTCCAAACGCTCGTCCAAAGCCTGACCGACCAATCCACAGATTTGGTAGGGGCGGAATTCGGTTCCTTCTTTTACAACGACATCAACCCCGAGGGTGAAATCTATCAACTCTATTCCCTCTCCGGGGTTCCGCGTTCCGCATTCGAGAACTTCCCTCAGCCTAGGCCGACCCCCATCTTCGGACCCACGTTTCGCAACGAGGCGACGGTTCGCTGCGACGATGTCACGCAGGATGAGCGCTATGGAAAATGGGGACCGCACTTCGGAATGCCCAAGGGACATCTGCCGGTCTGCAGTTACCTTGCCGTTTCGGTGGTGTCCCAATCCGGCGAAGTGATTGGCGGCCTATTTTACGGCCATTCCTCTCCTGGCGTCTTTACCGAGCGCCATGAACGTTTGATCGAAGGGATAGCTGCCCAAGCGGCTATCGCGATCGACAACGCCAGGCTCTACGGAAAGTTGCAGGCACTGAACGCTGATCTGGAGAGCCGAGTCCGGCAGCGCACTGCTGATCTCCAAGCCGCAAATCTCGAGATGGAAGGATTCACCTACACGATTTCTCATGATCTCCGTGGCCCTTTGCGGGCGATTGCCGCAACAAGCAGTATGCTCATGCAGGATCACGGCTCCGACCTTGACTCCGACGCCTTTGCTCTGTTGCGCAGGCAAAAAGAAGCTGCGATCCGAATGGGGGAGCTGATCGACGATCTCCTCAAGCTTTCGCGCCTTGCAAGACAAGACCTTGTACTGCAAGAGACTGATCTCTCCTCGGTCGCTGGCTCATCGGCAGATCAAATCACCCAAGAACATGGCGGGGCACTGTCAATTGTGATCCAGGAAGGCATGCGAGCCAAAGGCGACGCGAAGCTGCTGAGGTTCGTCTTCGACAACCTGCTTGGCAACTCCGTCAAGTTCGCTCGGCGAGGTGAGACTCCAAAGATCGAGGTGGGATTGGTCGAAGGATCGGATTCGACCTTCTTTGTTCGTGATAATGGGATCGGTTTCGATCTTGCTTACACGAAGAAAATCTTCCTGCCCTTCGAGAGGCTGGTTCGCGATCACGAATATCCCGGCACAGGGATCGGACTCGCCAACGTAAAGCGAATCATAGATCGTCACCGAGGTGAGATTTGGTGCGACTCCACGCCCGGTGTGGGCACCACCTTCTTTTTTAGGCTTCCGTCTTAGGTCTCGCAGCGGTACGATAGATACACACCGCCATGATTCCACTGATCGCCCTAGTCGTCTTATCTTCGCAAGGTCAGAAGTCCGCTCCTGCCGCAGAACACAATGTCTGGTTCTGTCCTTACATCGAGGTGACCAGTCATTCGCCTTTCGATCAAACCCCGGCCGGATCGTATGACGCCCGCGACGCGTTTGGCGGCTCGTACGGCAGCGTCAAAGGAGAAGTAGGACACGTCGTCTTTGAAGACGACGATGAAGCGCTTGGGAAAGAAGATTTCATTGAATGGCACACCAAGGAGGCGGTCGAGATTAGCCGACTCATCTTCTCCTGGCAAGACGATGCTCCTGGGAATAGCTGGCGAAATTTGGCCCGCTTCGCGATCCTTGGCCGCCGAAATGCCGCCGGGGAATGGACGCTGCTTTGGGCAGAAAACACTCCCATGAATGTGGGTCGATTTACACTCGAGAAGAAGATCACGCCCGACCAATATCAATATTTTCGAGCCGAATTCTTACGGAGCGGCACCACCAATGGAACGGCGACCGCTCCCCGTATTTGCCAGCTGGAAGCTTACGGCCGAGTCGTCGTGCCATTTTCTGTACACACGAAGTAGCCGCAGATGAGCCGATTCGTCTTTCGACCGGCCCGCGCGGGGGAGCACGAGATGCTGACCAACTTGGTCATGGCTTCGGTCGCTCAACGCTGGGGGTATTCGGAAGAATTCATGGCGTGGGAGCCTGAAGCCCTCGCAATCGCCCCTGAACACATCCTGCATGGAGTGGCAACGGTCATGGAAGTGGAGAGTGTTGCGGCGGGTTTGTACCTCCTGGATGGGAAAACACCCGAAATGAAGATGCTTCGGCTGATGACCGCTCCAGGTTTTTACGGATTGGGCGTTGGTAGAAGGTTATGGGAGCATGCGGTTCTGACGGCTCGTGACCGAGGCGCCGCGACGATGATTCTCGATGCCGATCCTAATGCGGAGCCTTTCTATCTACACATGGGAGCGGTGACCACGGGTGAACATGATTGGGAACCCCCGATGATGCCCGGCTGGAAGCTGAAGGCGATGCGCTATGAACTCTGAGAATTCCGTTCACGAATCTCTCGATGAGCGGTGAAGGAGTTAGCCTTGCTTACCCACTCGGTGTCGATACCGGCGCCATTCAGCAATTCTGAAAGCTGCCCAACGTGGCCCTGCAGATGCCGTAAATTGAGCAGTTCATGCGAAATCTTGCTCATGTTCGGATACCAGAAGAATCCAGTGTCGCTCCGTTCCAAGTCTAGGGAGTCGATAATGGAATTCACCTGGCTGTCGACGAAAGCGATGTATTCTAGCGTTACTTCTTTTGATGGGGCGTCGGTATTCGGTGGCAGTTCGTAGGGTTCGATTTCGCTCCGGTCCTGTTCAGAATTCGGAACGAGAAGTGCTTTTACTGCTGCGGGCCAGCTCGAGATCGATCGGTGGAAGTCCTCTTCCCCTTGTAAGAGGTACAGGTGTGTGAAGTAAACCGCGTGCCACGCGATTCGCCAATAGGTGCGCACCTTCTCGCCCGAGTTCCACAGTTCGGGCGGACAGGAGTCGACACAGTCCGCCAGCATCGATAGACCTGCATGAAATTGCTCCCGCAGAGCACCCTTCAAATCCATCTGGCTATTCTAGCAAAGAAGTTCGTCGTTTAATTTTCGGCGGCGCGCCTTGTCCGGCAGGCGACATGATAAGAATTATGGAAACGCTCACGCGTGATCAGATGGTGCAGGTGATGCAAGATCGAGATAGCTCCTATGAAGGATCGTTCTTCATCGGGGTAAAAACCACTGGCATTTTCTGCAAACCTGGGTGCCCGGCCAGAACCCCAAAAGAGGAAAACGTGGAGTTCTTCGGTTCGATCGAGGAAGCGGTAGCCGCCGGATATCGACCCTGCCTCCGATGCAAACCGACGCATGGGCGGTCGCCGGTTCCGACTTGGTTGGCAGATTTGCTGAACTCGATCGAGAGAAGCCCGAATCTTCGCATCACCGACAAAGACCTGACGAACCGGGGATTACTGCCCGCGCGGGTGCGCAGAGCGTTTCTGAATCGGTTCGGCATGACGTTCCAAGCATATTGTCGGCGTGTGAGGATGAGTCAGGCTCTGCCTGATCTACGTGCGGGCTCTGGCGTTTTTCAAGCCGCGCTGGAGCATGGATACGACTCTGACAGCGGCTTTCGAGATGCATTCTCCAGCCTATTTGGGGTGCCCACCGGACATGCTGGCAAGGTAAGCGTCTTAACGGCCAAGATCATCGAATCGCCACTCGGTCCGATCGTCGGAATCGCCAGTGGAGATGCTTTGGTGCTCCTAGAGTTCCACGACCGGCGAGCTCTCGCGAACGAGCTTGCTTGGGTTCAGAGGCACTTCAAGTCGGCGGTCGTTCCTGGCACGAACGAAATCCTAGATTGCACTGAGCGACAGTTGCGCGAATACTTTGCGGGAACGCTCAAAACCTTCGATCTGCCGCTTTACCTCCAAGGCAGTGAGTTCCAAGTTCGCTGTTGGCGTGCCCTTCTCGACATACCTTACGGCGAGACTCGGTCTTACGCCGATCAGGCAAAGGCGGTCGGCTCGCCAACAGCCGTTCGCGCGGTTGGGACTGCTAACGGTGCCAATCGGCTGTGCATCGTCATCCCCTGCCATCGCGTGATAGCCTCGGACGGATCGCCTGCTGGCTACGGTGGGGGCATCTGGCGTAAGCTGCGTCTGCTCGAGATAGAGAATCCTGTAGATTAATGCAGGAATTCGGCCTGTAACCGGGCGCTCGCACAGCCAGATCCCTCCGTTCCGCGCCGCTGGGCATCGCTTCAGTCGGGATGACGTGGCTGTCAATAGAGAGCCGTCATCCCGAGTTCGAGCCGTCCCCCGGCTCGAAAGAGGGACCTGAGTATGACAGTTGCTCCTTTCTAAACCTTCGCGCCTAGCCCGCAGGGCTGTAGCCTCGGCGACATGCCGAGCTTTCGGCG
>JAEVZK010000143.1 GCA_023392285.1 Armatimonadota bacterium
GGCCAATCGGCGATCGCATCGGATCCGTCTGCCATGCCTTCGGTTTCGCGATAGGGTGAGGCAACCGAGCCGCAGTCGAGATGGTCGCGACCAATCACGATAGGAGCAGAGATATCTCCCTTGCGAACAAGATCGTTAATTGCCAGGCCCATCTTCGCGCGTTCACCGTAGCCGAGCCAGCAAATTCGAGCCGGAAGGCCCTGGAATTGAATCTTCTGCTGAGCCAACGGCACCCATCGCTTGAGCAGCGCATTGTCGGGGAAGAGTTCCAGTAAGAGTTCATCCGTCCGATGGATGTCGGCCGGATCACCGGAAAGCGCCACCCAGCGAAACGGCCCCTTGCCCGAGCAAAACAGCGGCCGAATGTATTCGGGCACAAAGCCAGGAATGTCGTAAACATGCTCCACTCCCGCCTTGGCTGCCTGAGTGCGTATATTGTTGCCATAGTCGAACGTGACCGCCCCTAGTTTCTGCAGGTCGAGCATCGCTTGAACATGCAAGCCCATCGAATCGAAGCTGCGCCTAAGGTATTCATCGGGATCGTCGCTTCGAAGAGAGGCCGCTTCCTGTAAAGTCAGCCCTGCCGGAACATATCCGTTCAGAGGATCATGCGCACTTGTCTGATCGGTGAGCACGTCGGGCACGATGCCGCGTCGGACCATCTCAGGCAGAACCTCCGCACAGTTGCCGACTAAACCCACTGAGATCGCCTCGTTCGAATGCTTCAAGATGTCCAGCGCCTCGTCGAGACTCTCGGCAATACGATCGCAGTAACCAGAATCAAGGCGTTTTTGGATGCGGGCACGATCGACATCGATGCCAAGAAACTTAGCGTCGTTCATCGTCGCGGCCAAGGGCTGAGCGCCACCCATGCCGCCCATACCGCCGCTGACCACCCACTTGTTCTTCAGCGAGCCCCCAAAATGTTTGTCCGCTGCTGCCGCGAACGTCTCGTAGGTGCCCTGAACAATCCCCTGAGAGCCAATGTAAATCCAGGAGCCAGCCGTCATTTGGCCGTACATCGTCAACCCAAGGTTCTCCAGCCGGGTGAATTCGCTGAAATTATTCCAGTGCCCCACCAAATTCGAGTTAGCAATGAGCACCCGAGGAGCGTCGGAATGAGTTCGGAACTTCCCCACCGGCTTGCCTGATTGGATCAGAAGAGTCTCGTCATCCTCCAATTCCCGTAAAGAACGGACGATGGCTTCGAAAGCCTCCCAGCTACGTGCAGCTTTCCCTCGTCCCCCGTACACGATCAGTTCATCTGGCTTTTCCGCAACCTCCGGATCAAGGTTGTTCATGAGCATTCGCATCGCTGCCTCTTGAGTCCAACCCTTACAGGTGAGACTGGTTCCTCGGGGAGATCGCACTACCGTCTTCGTCGACATACTCCTATTCTGAGCCAAACCGGCGAACGTCGAACTCCGAATTTCCCTCCGCGCTTTCCTACTTCGCGTTAAAATGAAGGAATGCAGAGTGCCGCCAAGGTTGGCTTGCTCGTGATCATCTTTGTGGCTCTCCTGTACGGAGCCTATTCATTCTTGGGCGACTCGCTGTTCAAAGAGAAGCAGAGCACTTACTTTGCTGAATTCAGCGATGCCAGCGGCATCACCAATGGAACTCCTGTGCAGATGGCGGGAGTCAAGATCGGAACCGTCAAAATCGTCCAGCTCGTTAATCCAAAGTTGGCACGAATCACGATGGAAGTCAAGCCTCAGATCATGATTCCGGAGAACAGCACCGCGTCGATCGGCGGCTCGCTCATCGGCATTGGCAACGCTCCGCTTGAAATTGTCCCCCCCGCTAAGCTGACCGAGCAGTACCTCGCCAGCGGCGCGACCTTAAAAGGAGTGCACTCTTCTCCTTTGGAAGCGATGCTGCCGGAAAGCAGAGCAACTCTCAAAGAGCTCAACCTCACCCTCGCCGCAAGCCGCAAGCTCTTGGAAAATCAATCCCTCCAAAACAAGCTTTCGCACCTCATGGATTCAAGCGTCAAGACTTTGGATAAATTTGGCATGCTCGCCGATCGGGCTCAGGGTCTCATCGGCAGCGCAAGCGGCGTCGCCAACAATGCAAACGCGCTCATCGCCCAAAATCAGGCGACCCTGCACCAGGCCGCACAGAGTGCCTCGCTTGCGATGGCGGATATTCGCCGCAGCACGAACATGCTCGCGAAACTGATCGAGAGCGGCAAGTATCAAGATCAAGTGCAGACCCTGCTTGAATCGCTCAACAAGACTGCGCAAAAAGCCGATGATCTCATGACCAGCATCAACAGCTTCGTGAACGATCCAGAAGTGCAAGGCAACCTAAAATCAACCGTTGCCAACATGAACAAGATTTCCGACACAAGCACGCGCATCGCGGCAAACTCCGAAGAAATTTCGAAAAATGGCATCACGATCAGCCAAAAGGCAATTGAACTGACGGACAAGGCAAACGAGATCGCCGATGAGGCGAAGGCCGCCCTCCAGCGAATCTCTGGCTTCTTCAACAAAGGCGTGTCAAAGCCCATCATTCCCCCGGTCCAAGCCGCCCTCGACCTCACCCGGGAAACGAGCCCCAACCATTGGCGCACCGATTTAACCGGTCGCCTCCAACTCCATGAAGGGTTTCTGGATGTCGGCCTTTATGATGCTTTTGAGAGCAACAAGGTCATCCTCCAGCTTGGAAATCCTTTGGCGGGAATTCCGGGCGATTACCGATACGGCATCTATGCAAGTAAACCCGGCGTCGGGGTAGACTATCGGATCGCGCCTAGGGTGAAGCTTCGTACGGACTTGTTCGATATTAACAAGCCACGAGTTGATTTTAGGACGCAGCTTGATTTTGGCAACGGATTCGTGGGCTGGCTCGGACTCGAAAAAATCTTCGATCGAAATGCCTTCTCCGTGGGAGTCGGAATCAGGAAATAACGAATTTAGGTTAGGTCAAATGAAGGTTATCTTAAATCAGACGGTGCCGAAGGTCGGCAAAGAGGGCTCGGTAGTCACCGTCGCCGATGGTTATGCGCGCAACTATCTTTTCCCGCGTGGCCTCGCGATTCTCGCCGACAAGAAGCAGATCGGAGCGCTTGAGAAGCGAAATGCCCGCGTCGCCGAGAAGACCGCTGGGCAGAAGACCTCGGCCGAAAGCTTGAAAGAGAAGCTGGACGGAAAGACTGTAAAGATTGAAGGCAAGGTCGGAGCCGCCGCTGGCAAGCTGTTCGGTGCCATCACCGCGCAAGATGTGACCGACGCGATCAACCAACAACTCGGCGTGACGCTCGACCGCAAGCAGGTAGCACTTCTGGACCCGATCAAGAAGCTCGGTGATCACACCGTCGAGCTCGACCTTCACCGAGAGGTCGATGCCAAGGTCACCGTGAACGTGTTCGACCCGAACGCTCCCGTCGAGAAAGCTCCCGAGGAAGAATCTGAGGAAGCCGAAGGCGAACTCGTCGAAGCCTAACATCTTCGCAACGCATCTTGCGCCGCAGCGACCGTTGCGGCGCATTCTTGCGTCAACCGGTCCCGATTCATCGGAACTTTGCCCACCGCGCAATCGTTCGTATCAATAAGCATCACCATGACGCATCAATCGAGGGTCTCCGTGAATGAGCACACCGCTTCAACACGCTTAAGAAAGCGCGTGCTGCTGCTTCGGCAGTTGCGCGCCGCGTTCCCGTCGATGCTCATGGACGAAGTCATCGCATATCAGCTCGTCTGGCCCTGCTAAGCCAAGAGATCCGCCTCTTTCCCCTTGTGCGCCCGTCCCGAGCGCACCTGACTTTGCGCATCCGCGCATGGAGATCTCTTTGGAACAGCTCTACATCCTTTCCGCACATACGAACCATTCGAAGCAGACAAAGGCGCAGCCAGCCCGCGCCTTCACTGCTTCCCTGTACTGCTTGGACGGCACTGCCTTGCCGCTGTTGGTGGCTCAGGAAGATGCCCGCCGAATGCTTGCTAAAACGACCAATACGTTGATCTGGCTCGAACTCGACGGCGATTTTCACCACATGCTCGTGCTCGTCGCAGGCGATCCACGACACATTCGCGCCAATCATTTGGAGTTGCACGAGGTCGAGGAGAACGAGGAAATCAGCGCGTTTTCACTCGTGCGTCTCTCCGCGTCTGAAGATGATGAGCGACAATGGGACGTGGTCGATCCTTGGATCAAGGTGAGTGGCCCGGCTCAGCGAGTCGCGGCTGGCCACCATCTGGTTACCCGCGAGCATGCCTATCGCGAGATTCTCGCGCGAGACGTTAAGCTCTTGTTCCGAACCAAGCTCATGAGCGATCCTGAGCAGGTTCTGTTCAAGTCCGATTTTGAACCTGAGCAGAGAGAAGAGGACAAGCGCAAAGTTGCCATCGCCGTCGAAGGCATTGGCTATGAAGCGGCAGCGGAGAATGCCTACTTCGTTGCCGCTGAGAAGCTGCTCCGGAATCGTCTCACGCTCTGCTCGGCCTGCGACTGCGCCATGCCCTCGATGCGCATCTGCTTGAGCAAAGACATTTACAGCGGGAAGCTTTAAATTAGCGAAGTAAGCGCCTGCTGTATGTTCAAGTTGGCTGAGGCACATAGCGTGCTCGATGGGATCGGTGCCAAGCTCAAGCTTCAGACGGTTCCTGCTTGACATTCTGGAACAGCAGTCACGACCTGCTACGCAAGATGTGGCAGCGGCAGGGATCATTCCCTGCCGCTTTGCTACAGAGTCCAATCCACGTCACTGGATTGTCAGGCAACCCTTTGCCAAAGCTGAAACTGGCCTTTAGCCGGGGTGATCGTGGTCCGTTGGTAAAACTCCGCGGTATTCGCTAGGCGTCACACCTTTACGGTGGCGACGTGCTTCGAGCTCCAACGGGGCGCGAAGTTCCTTGATAAGGTCCGATGCGGAGGCTTGAGCGGTGCTCTCGGCATTTCGTTCCGGGCGGATCATGATCGAAGGGGTACCCCGAGCTCAGCCTTCCGATCTGCGAACCGGCAAAAGCTCCGGCACAAAAAAAGCCCTCGCCGGGCAAGAGGCGAGAGCAAAAACAACTCAAGGGAGAAACAAACCTTAGGATCGAATGTTGCCGTTCAATCCGTTCGGGAAGAAGCCGCCGCTGTTCGAGGTGGAGGCATAAACAATGTTCAACACTTCACGAGTCGTCCGGATTACAGCCAGCGAATCGGTCGTGAGCGTGAAATAGTCGGTTCCACTTGGCGGCGGAACGATATCTTTATCATCCAAAGCAGTGGTCGCGATGCCCGCATCTTGGACGAGAAGCCGAAGATTTCCAGCGTGATAGGCTTCTGCGGCTAGAATTCTCGCCGCTGCTTCAAGGTAATCACGATTGTCGATATAGCGGGCGGCGCCTCCATAGGCGCTGACTCCCACGTCCTCGAATGCTCGAGCAAGCACAAGGAAAGTCGACATGCTACTGAAGTCGCCAAGAGCGGCCAAATTGATTGCCGGCCTTGCAACCGCTTTGCTACCGAGCGCGGTGCGCAAAAATCGAACGTGATCCTGTTCGTCGGATGCTAGCTGTTGAGCGATCGTTTGGACTCTGGAGTCGGTGAAAGTCGTCTGAACTCCACCGCTAGTGGTGCCTTCAGTGCCGACGCCGTTAGTCGCAATACCCACAGATTCAATCCCCGATCCTGTCGTGGCGTAGGTGTAGAATTCAGCCTCTAAATATTCGAGGTTGAGCGCAAAATTGAGAATATCGCCATCACTTGGCCCACCTCCCGATCCACCTTCTCCAAGGCAGCCGCTTAAAACGCTTGCGCCCGCGGCCATCATAATGGAGCCTACGGCAGCCTTGTGAAGCACTTCGCGGCGACTTAATGCGCTCTTACTTTCCGGCGAAACTTCGCCGGTCTCTTTGTCAAACAATTTCATGAATGTTGCTCTCCGGTCATGGGCCACCATAATTGGCAGACAGCATCTATGGTGTGGCAAAGAATGTTTGGAGCAAAGTCACTGCTTTTACTGTCAGACGAACTACGGTCAATGACAAACCCTGAGAGACCCCTTTCGAAACGACAGCGTCAGCTCGTAGAGTTGGTTGCGCAAGGCTTAACCGACAAAGAGATTGCGCTCGAACTCGGCCTTTCTGAAGGCACACTACGCACTTATTGGGACCGCTTGCGCAACCGGTATCAGGCCCGAAGTCGATCAGAAATTATTGCAAAAGTTCTTACCCCGATCGAGAACGATTCAATCGGCCGACGAATCCTGATCAAACTCCCTCTCTATGTCTGGACTGCTCGCCCCGACGGATACGTAGATTTTTGCAACGAGTGGTTCCAAACCGAAGCTCATGTCGATGCTAAAGACTGCATCGGCCAGGGCTGCCGCATTCTAATGCCTCACAACGAACTTCATGAGAGCGAACTTCGGTGGAGAAGGGCCAAGAATTCCGGTAAGGGGTATGAAGCGATCGTTCACTTCAAATGCGGGTGCGATGGTGAGTATCGAAAGCACAAAATTAGGCTTACTCCGCTGCGAAACGAGGATGGCGAAATTATCAAATGGCTCGGTTACGGACGCGAACTTGCGGAGGGTGCAGATGAGCAACATCTTAAATTCTTGCGCGCGTTCATTGGACAAGTAGCTTAGAATAGAAAATGTGATTCGTTGGCAGAAAGGGGCGCTTCTCCTCGCAGCATGCTCGCCGTATTTTGTGAGCTTCATGGTTCAAGGGGAACAGAAGCCACTTTCTTTTTCGAATGAAATCGCTCCTCTCCTCGTCGCACGGTGCGCGAGCTGTCATTCGGGGGAGAATCCAGCGGCCGATCTGGATATGAAATCTGCCCAGTCGATCCTGAAAGAGGTGAAGCCAGGCGATTCTGCTCAGTCGACCCTCATCCGAAGACTTAAAGGCCTTGATGATCTCCCTCAGATGCCGATGGGTTTCGCCCCGCTGAGTGAGGCTCAGATTTCAGGAATTGCAGCCTGGATTGATTCCGGAGCAAGAGTTGATCCCGTCCAGAAACATTGGGCTTACATCAAGCCGCAGAAGTCCGTCATTCCGAGCGGAGAAAGCAATCCAATCGACGCATTCGTTGCCGCTAAGCTGAAGAAGGAGAACCTTTCTTTTTCGCCGCCGGCAGCCCGAGAGATTCTGCTGCGACGCGTCTATATCGATCTCATCGGCTTGCCGCCTTCGCCCAAAGAGATCGACGCCTTTCTGGCCGACAAGTCTGCTAACGCCTACGACAAAGTTGTCGATCGACTGCTGCAAAGCAAACACTATGGAGAGCGAATGGCGATGCCTTGGCTGGATCTCTCCCGGTACGCGGATTCAGACGGATATGAGAAGGATCTCAACCGCACGGCTTACCGTTACCGCGACTGGTTGATTGCGGCTCTCAATAAAAACATGCCCTACGACCAATTCGCGATAGAGCAGCTTGCCGGAGACCTACTTCCGAATCCGACTCAAGATCAGCTTCTAGCGACTGGATTTAACCGCAACACAATGTTCAATCGGGAAGGAGGCGTCGATCAAGCAGAAGCGCAGTTCAATGTCGTGCTGGATCGGGTGAACACTACCGCGACGGTGTGGCTCGGGAGCACTCTCCAGTGCGCCAGGTGCCACGATCACAAATATGATCCCTTCAGCCAGCGCGACTACTACCGAATGGCCGCCTATTTCGACAATTCGCAAGTCTATCCCCGAGGACCCAAAGAAGTGGGAGAGGAGAAGTGGTTCGAGGCCACCATTTCAGCGCCAACTCCTGAACAATCGGCGCTTCTGCCGAAGCTGCAGGCGAAGTTCGACCGGGCCAAAGGCAATCTTGATCGAAAGGCGAAGACTCTGGAGCCTCAGCTAAGGCGTTGGAAGGAGGAGCTTGGAAAACTCCAATGGACGTCTGTCCCATGGCAGCTGGAGTTGCCCAGTGGCATCGTGGCTGAAAGGCAGCCTGATGAAAGCATCCGTATCTCTGGCGAAAATCCAGCCAAAGCCACTTATAGCCTGAAGGCGAATCTTCCTCCCGGTCAGTGGCGCGCGATCAATCTCGAGGTCATTCCCGATCCTAGCTTTGCTGGCGGAGCTTCTGGCCGCTCGGAAGGCGGCAACTTCGTGCTCTCGCAGATCAGCACCGACCAGAGCAAGTTCGATCGTGTCCGCGCAGATTTCACGCAGGACGGGTTTGCCGAACAGGACGTACTCGACACAAACTCCGAGACTGGATGGGCCATTTTTCCAAATGTAAGAGAACCTCACCAGTTGGTCGCACAGTTTGCCAGACCGGTGAAGGGCACTCTGAACATCAAACTTTCCATGATCGCCAACACATGGGCTCGCCATACAATCGGGCGATTCCGCCTAAGTGTCAGCAATCAGCCGAACGCGACCGCTTACGTTTTGCCGGCCTCAGTGAGGAAGGCGCTAAAAACGCCCGGAGCGGACTCGGATAAGGCAATGAATGAATTCTACAAGACGGTTGCCCCCGAATTGGGACCCGAGCGAAAGCAGTTGCAAGTGGCAGAAAACGAGCTCAATCAGCTGAAAAGCCGCATCGCGACCGCTCTCGTCATGCGAGATCGGCCCGCGACGGGTCCGCTCAAGAGTTGGCTTCACAATCGAGGAGAATTCACCAGCCATGCCGAGGAAGTGACCTCTGCGGTTCCGGCGGTGCTGCAAACTGGGGGCAAGAGCGCAAGCGGAAACCGATTGGACCTCGCCAATTGGATTGCCAGTAAAGACAATCCTCTTACTGCAAGGGTGGAGGTGAACCGTCTTTGGGAGCAATGCTTTGGCCAAGGCCTTGTGGAGACCAGTGACGATTTCGGTACGCAAGGCTCGCCACCCACTCACCCTCAGCTTCTCGATTGGCTCGCCTGCGAATTCATGGATTCCGGCTGGAACATAAAGCACATCGTACGGCTCATCGTCACTTCGAAAACCTATCAGCAGAGTTCGGATGCCACTGCGGCGACGTATGAGCGCGATCCCGGCAACAAGCTGTTGGCCCGCGGACCACGTTTCCGTTTGGACGCAGAACTCATCCGGGATAGCGCCCTGGAAGCGTCTGGCATTCTAAATCCAGCGGTCGGAGGGCCGAGCGTTTTTCCGATCCAGCCTCCAAACGTTTGGGCAAACCCGATCAGCGGCGAAGACTGGACCGAAAGCGCAGGCGCGGATCGCTTCCGCCGAGGACTGTATACGTTCGTCAAGCGCAGCGCACCCTATCCTAATTTTCTGAGCTTTGATTCCACAAGCCGTGAATCCTGCGTCGTCCGCCGGATCAGGACGAACACCCCGCTTCAAGCGCTCGCTCAAATGAATGATCAGATGAACATGGAGGCCTCACTTGGCTTGGCCGCTAGGATGAAGAAGGAAGGGGGCAAAGATCCCCTGAGCTACGGATTCCGGCTATGCACCTGTCGCAGACCCAACGCGGACGAGGCAAAACGGCTCCATGCGCTGTACGATAAGCTCCTTGAGCGCTATCGTTCCAACCCTGAGCAGTCCGCGAAGCTTGGCAAGAACCCCGAGGACGCCGCGCTTGTCCTCACAGCCAACACTCTTTTGAACTTAGATGAGACGGTGACTCGACGATGAACGAATTGGAAACGGAGCTCTTGAAGCAAATCACTCGGCGGACCTTTTTTAAGCAGGTTGGCTATGGGCTAGGGGGTGTCGCTCTGTCTTCGATGCTCGCGCAAACGCTCCTCGCCGCTCAAGGCGCACCCTCGGTTGGCAGCCCTCACTTCAAGCCGAAGGCGAAGAACGTGATCTTCCTCTTTATGGCGGGCGCGCCATCGCAACTCGACATGTTCGAGTGGAAACCTGCGCTCGTTAAATACGATCGGCAACCCTGCCCCGCCGAACTGCTGAAGGGCGAGCGGTTCGCTTTCGTCAAAGGAACTCCGAATCTCCTTGGCTCACCGTACAAGTTCGAGCAGGCGGGACAAAGTGGCCATTGGGTGAGTGAACTGCTGCCCCACTTCAAGGAAATCGCGGATGACGTCGCGGTGATCCATTCGATGCAGACGGATCAGTTCAACCATGCACCCGCTCAGCTTTTCATGAACACGGGTTTCCAGCTTCCTGGCCGCCCAAGCATGGGCTCGTGGCTCACCTATGGCCTGGGAACCGAGAACAAAGACCTTCCCGGATTTGTCGTCCTCATTTCTGGGATGAACAATCCAGATGGAGGCAAGTCATGCTGGGGGAGCGGATTCCTACCGAGCGTATACCAAGGGGTGGAGTTCCGTTCCCAAGGTGAACCTGTTCTCTTTGTGAACAATCCCGACGGAGTTCCACAAGAGGTGCGACGGGACACTTTGGACGCGCTGCGCGATCTGAACAGGATGGAATACGAGCACTCGCTCGATCCGGAAATCGAGACGCGAATTGCTCAATATGAACTCGCCTATCGGATGCAGACGAGCGTTCCCGATCTCATGGATATTTCGAAGGAGACGAAGGAAACTCACGAACTCTACGGCACCGAGCCCGGCAAAAAGTCATTTGCCAACAATTGCCTACTCGCACGGAGGCTTGTTGAACGAGGGGTCCGCTTTGTTCAACTCTATCATCGAGGATGGGACACTCATGGAGATTCCGAGGGCAGCGACATCAAGCACGGGTTGAAAGACATGTGCAGGCAAACGGATCAAGCGGCGGCGGCTCTGATCAAAGATCTCAAGCAACGTGGCCTGCTCGATGAAACGATTGTGGTTTGGGGAGGCGAATTTGGCCGGACGCCGATGAACGAAGGGCGTGGAGGTTCGCCCTATCCCGGTCGGGACCACCACCCGCACGCCTTCACAATGTGGATGGCAGGTGGCGGCATCAAAGGCGGCGCCTCGGTGGGCGCTACTGACGAGCTTGGCTATCGAGTGACGAGTGATCCAGTAACCGTTCACGATTTGCACGCCACGATCCTAAACCAACTTGGCCTCGATCATACAAGGCTCACTTATCACTATCAAGGCAGGGATTTCCGCCTTACGGACGTTTTTGGCGAGGTCGTGCAAAAGCTCATTGCATGAGAAGGATGCCTTTGCGAATCTGCTGGCTTTGATGTCCAATCTGTTTAATCGGCCCCTCTGGCACACCGTTTGAGTCAAGCTCTGGTGTGCCTGAAGAACAAAAGACTGGATCCATCCCCGCTCTCGCGGTGGCACGCTGTGATACGCCCACTCTGCGGATGAGTGCTTATTCTGGCGTCTGGCAACTGGACCTCATTCAGCTCCCACCCGCTGCGATGCTTTCATTCAGCGCTCCATCACGCATCTTCGTGGGGGTTACGAACGATATACCCGCCACCGTCGATGCGGGCCAGGACAGGTTAACGATGACCCGCGAGGGCGAGGTTCTTGTCGTCAAGGTCACCCGTGACCTGACTCAGGAAATCATCAACGCCAAGTTCCATCTTGAGAGCTTCGACGATCTCATTCAGCAGCTTTTCTGATTCCATCGAATGGGAGACGAGCTCATAAGCAACAATCGCTGCCGTCCAGTAAAATGTTGCTCGGATGCTTCAAACCTACGGCTTAGTCAAAGAATACAAGAACTTTCGGGCCGTGGACGGCTTAGACCTGCACGTCTCTCCTGGCGAGATTGTAGGCTTGCTTGGGCCAAACGGAGCTGGGAAGACGACCGCCCTTCGGTGCATTTGCGGGATTCTTAGGCCAACCGGAGGCAACGTGGTCATTAATGGCCACGATATCGTGCAGGATCAGTCAGCTGCCAAAGCCAGACTTTCCTTTGTTCCAGAAGTGCCGAGTCTATACGAACTGCTCACCGTTGAGGAGCACCTCAAGTTCGTCGCAATGTGTTATGGTCGGCTCGACCTTTTCGAGATGCTCCGCAACGAATTGCTAGAAAAATATAACCTTGCGGAGAAGAGAAACGAACTCGTTGCCACCCTAAGCAAGGGTATGCGCCAGAAGCTGTCGGTAGCCTGCGCCTTGGTTCACGACGCGAATGTCATGCTGTTCGATGAACCGCTCATCGGTGTCGATCCGGCAGGTGCTCACGAGTTTAAACTCGAATTGCTGAAGCAGAAGCAGAATGGGGCCGCTATTCTCATCTCGACTCATCTGCTGGATTCCGCCGAACGATTGTGCGACCGGGTGGTGATCGTCGCCCGAGGCAAGAAGATCACCGAGGGCACTATGGCAGAACTCCAAGCTCAAAGCAGCCTTGAAGGCCACAGCCTCGAAGACGTATTCCTCAAGCTCACGGAGGAGCAACATGAAGCCCCTGCTGTTCCTCACCACTAAGTCTTTGTTTAACGGGATCAAGCGAGGGCTAACCTCGCCCAAGCGGCTCATCACGACGATTATCCTTATCGCCTATTATCTCTGGCTGTTCGTGCTTCGGCCGATGGCCACGATGGGCAGCTCCGGACGAAGAGCGTCATTAATGAAGCCTTCCGGAAATATCCCTCACTTCGACTTTCCACCGCTTCCGACGCTCGATGCATTGCTGTTCGCTGGGTTCGCGTTGCTGAGCTTGTTCATGGCGCTCAGCTTATTTAGCTACCGCGCATCCTTCAAGCCGGCGGACGTGGACGTCCTATTTCCCACCCCCGTCAATCCAAAGGCGGTGCTGGGCTTTCGGATGTTGCGGGACTATCTCGCCACGTTGCTCGTACCGCTCATTTTTATTCTGATGACGTGGAGATCTGCAGCCCCGAGCATCGGCTTTCTCTTCCGTAATGTTCCGAACCCGCAGACGTTGGGGTATGCCCTGCGAGCGCTGAGCCTTGCGTTTGTTCTTATGACGTTAACTTGGGTGACGATCGGATACGCCATCAGCATGTATGTCAATCGGAATGATCGAAGCAGCGATCGCCGCAAAAAACTCATTGCGATCGGAATTGGGGCTGCCCATTTCGCGGTGATCGGATACATTGTCTACGCCGCCCAAAGCTTTCACAAATTTGCTGACTTCGTGATCGTGATGCAGCAAGGGGCACTGCGAGTCTTCTTCTTTCCCGCCACGTTCGCTTCCAAGATTGTCATGGGTCCCCTGGATGGGAACTTGTCCGAATCGCTTATCGGTGGCGGCACTTTACTTGCCATCGCAGCTGTTTGCATCTGGCTCACCCTCCGTCAAGCCGAATGGATGTACGACCAATCCGCGGTGCGTGGGTTCGGCAGCGAAAACCTTCGTCAAATGCAGCGTCGCGGTGACTTGATCGGTGCGGTTGCGGTGGCTGCGGCGAAGTCTGGCAAACCGCGCAGGAAGAGGTGGGGCTGGTTCCAGAGACTGAATTTGTCGGGTGGCGTGGCGATTATCTGGAAAGACATTCTCATTCAATGGCGCAGCACCAAATCCATGGTCTTCGTCTTCCTTGCCTTGGGGTTGATGATGTCGGTTGTTCCGCTGTTCGCCTCCAAAGGCGGCCGAGTCGAAGGTTATACGGTGCTTGCTGGGAGTGGACTCGGAACGTTCATGATTGCGAACATGCTAGCCCAATTCGGTTTTGCCGAATTGCTTAAGCGGGGCGACCTTCTCAAGCCGCTTCCCTTCTCCTCCTTCACGATTACTGCTAGCGAGACGTTGGCGAAGGCAGTGCCGAGCATCGCGATTCCAGTTCTCATTTCCCTTGTCTCTCTCGTCCTATCCCCACAGGCGTGGCCGTTTTCGCTCGCTTCGATTGCTTTCTTCCCAAGCGTCGGCATCCTGATCTGTGCCGCAAACTGCTGCCTTATATTGATCTTTCCTGATCTCGATGATGTAGCTCAAAGAGGCTTTAGGGGGCTAATGTCCATCTTGGCGATCGCGCTGGCCGTTGCTCCAGGAGCCCTGCTCTTTTTCGCGATTGCTGCTCTCCTCAAGATGTTAGTAGTCGGTGCCATCGTGGGCGCAATCGTCAACTTGGGCGCATCTATACTGATTATGCTGGCGTGCGGAGGGCTGTATGCGTCCTTCAATCCATCCGAGTAGTCGAACGGTACACTTCTTGCAGGACAATGGCGGAGCGAGAACTCTTCTCGCCCCGATTCTGTTGGGTCTTGTTAAGGTGCATTCTTGAAAAAACGATTTACTGCTTCTTACAAGCTGGCAGCAGGGTTCGTCATCTTAGCGCTCCTCGCCACCTATGGGTACAAGTTCGCCAATAATCTTGTGATTGGAGGCGAAAACCTTCCCCCCATCAAGCCAGGTCGTGTGAACATCATCGGCGTCGACACCTCAAAGGGTTATCGCATCATCGTTCAGAATCAGCTTGCAAAAATGGTCCAGGGTGGGGTCGAGGCGTTTCGCGCCGGCGATATGTCGGAAGAAGCGGCGGAAGAAGATGGACCCAACCGACGATATATTCCAATAAAGGAGATGCTCTTTGCGTTAGCTGGTGACGACAAAGCCCTGGGCACCTTCATCATGAAGATCAACGAGATCAAGACCGATGATTGGGCATCGACCGCGAAGATTTGGAAATCGGAGGATCTTGAGAAAGCGTTCGGGGGCGATAAAGCCCTTAAAGGGAAACTCGAATCCGATCTGAATATGCACCTGGACGGCAGCGTGCTCGATCACGTCAACAAGAACTCAATCTACAGCGGCATCATCGTCGATTTCCCGGTGACCATGAAGGTCCAGAGCGATCAGGGTCCGAAGCAACGAGTCGCGCGAGTTCAACGATGGTATCGGCCCAACCTCATCGTCACGATCACAGACGTGAACATGACGAAAACGCACAAGTACTACACGCTACAGGATGTCGCCAACCAGTATGCCCTTGAAGCCGAAAGGCTCAAGTCGGGCGAGATTACCAAGGAAAACATTGTAAAGTCGATTCAAAGTATGTATTCGCCTTCTGCTGTATCCATGCTTGCCGAGACACCAGAACGAATCATCAACAGCATTGTTCCCGTGATCAATGAGAACCAGATCAACGACGCCACTGAAACCGTAAATCAAGGCCAGAAGGGCCAGCTCTATACGCTAACCTTCAATTTGACCGATGAGGGCGTTAAGCGAATCTGGCACTACACGCGGGACCGAGAGGGTTCACAGTTGTTGGTGGTGGTGGATGGGGTCGCGATTTCCGCCCCAAGGATCGATCATGGCATCAATTCTGCAAACGTACAAATCAACAATTTAGAGGACGAATCGCTCGTACAGGACTCGATCGAGGCTCTGCACGAAATAAAAACGAAAAAATAAATTCATGATGATAAGAACAGTTCTGGTTTTACTTCCCATCGCTGCCCTGTTGGCCGGGTGCAAGACGCAAGGAAGCGGGGACAACTACGTGCCCAAGAAAAAGGCTCCGTTAGCTTCTGGCATTCTCGCACCTGGCGAAGAAGCGGCTTATTTCCCACTGAACGTTGGGAATCAGTGGACCTACACATACGAGTCGAAGGTTCAGCAGGGCAATCGCGTCATGACCGGGAACCCAATTGAGGTGACTTATAAAATCACCAAGGTAACCAAGGAGCCAAAGGGCAAATTCGCGGTCCTTGAAATCTACACCGAAGACAAACTCTCTGATCGGCAGGTGTGGCACGTGGACAATACCGGCATCTATCAGGTCGCCATGGGCAAAAATTTGGTGAAGTTCTCATCACCGCAGCCGATCGTGAAATTTCCGATCAAAGAAGGAGCCACCTTCTCGTGGAATGGGACGGGAACAGCGGGAAATGGCACCGTCGGACAGTTGTCCGTGAAGTCCACGATGACGGGCGAGCAACCGGTCGATGCGGCAGGGAGCACCTTCAACGGCATCGACGTGAGTTCAACCGGTACCATAAAGACGAACAAGGTCCAGGCGAAGACCGTTTCCGACGTTTGGTTTGTGCCCAATGTGGGTCTTGTGCGCTATCAGCAGTCAGCTACCGGCAAATCAGCCGATGGAAAGACAACGACGGCCCGAGTTGAGCAACTTAGGTTAAAAAGCTATTCCTTGAAACACTAAATGAAACGTATCTTCCTCCTCCTTCTCCTCGCCGTCGGCTTTGCCGCGGGTTGCCAACAGGCGTCCACCTCGAGCGACGCTTCTTCGGACCAAAAGCCGGAGGGCACCACGAGCGGCAGCGCTCCAGCCGGCACGAAAACGGAGGAAATGGAGGGCGAAGCAAAGATTCCTGATGAGCTCCAAACTCCGGCTTATCATTGGTATGGCTTGAACAACACCAAGCCAATCCACTACCGTGCAACCCTCCCGAAGGGAGTGACCTATGAAGGAGATCAGACCTGTTCCTTTAAGGAGATGAAGGATGGGAAAGCCCTCTTCACCCTCGATCGAACGGAGGGGCTGGAACAAGCTCTCGGCGACGAGACGATCGAACTCGCCAAGGACGCCGTCTACACGCTCGGTTCTACTGCGTTTACTAACTCGATCCATTCCAAAGAACTTCCGGCAGAGGTGAAGGCTGGCCAGACCTGGGACGTCAACGTTGAATTGAAGATGCAAGGCAACCAGACGTTAAAGAACAAGCAACATTTCAAGATCGTTGGGCCGGAGTCGGTGAAGACGCCAACCGGAACTCACGACGCGTTAAAGATCGTATCAACGGGTGAGCAAACCTTTAACGGGACGACCTACGCGGCCCAGTCGCAATATTGGTATGTGCGAGATCATGGTCTTGTGAAGTCGATCAGTGTTCTCAAAGCCAAAGGTCAGAGCCAAACGATCACGGTTGAAGAGACCCCAGCAAAATGATTCTTATCGCGGCCGCCGCCCTCTTTCTCAACTCGGTAGATGATTTCTATCCCACGAGTCCGGGTTCGCATTGGGTGTACGAGGATAAGGAGAACAGCGTAACCATCGAAGAGACTGCCGGAAAGCCGGTCGAAATAAAGAAGGGGTTTTCGGCAATTCCGATCACTTCGATCATCGGCGGAAAGGATGCGGGCAAGATGTTCTACAAGGCCAGTGCCGACACCATCCATCTCGTTGCTTTTCAGGCTCCCGGCAAAACCGAAATCGACCTTCTCCCTGAACCCCAGCCGATCGTAAAAATCGAAGACGATCTCAACAGCGATTGGGCATTTCAAGGGCAACTGCCAAGTGCGCTTGGCCCGGTGGCCTTCTACGTGAAGGGCCAATTGCGCAAGGGACCCAAGACGACCGTGCTTGGGAACGAAGTAGACACGGTTAAAGCGGTCATCACGTCAGACGTCGGCGGAGGCAAGTCCGCGACCCACATTCGACAAGAAGCCATTTACGCGCGAGGAATTGGCTTGGTGGAAATGAAGGAGACATCTAAGTCGAGCGGATCTCAATCCAAACGCTATCTTAAACTCGTTAGCTTCGATCCTGCAAAGTAAGTGCGAACTCCTTCGACCATCGGCCTTGTCATCTTCTTAGTCGCTCTTTTGCTTTGCGGCTGCAATAAAGCCGGGACCCCTGGGCAGGGACCTTTGATCTCTTCTCCGGAAGACTTGCATCCAACGGCCCTACAATTAAAGCGTGCGAAGCTGACCGCCGGCGGCACCAGTATCGATTCAACACTCACCACGAGTTCAGATGGGCAGCGATACTTCATCGACTCGTTCGTGGATGGCACTCGCATGGAGCGCGAAATCTACCAGAACGGAGACCGGAGCTTCGATATTCTTGGGGCAACGGGAGAGGTGTTTGAACCACCGATTCCTCTTATCAAGTACGGAATGCATGTGGGCGACACTTGGACTTGGAAAGGCAGCACTTCGATTGTCGAAGGCAAATCCCAACCAGCAAAAGCGACGATTAGCAGCGCAGCCGACGACCTATGGCTCAACAACGCCTTGATGCACGATGTGGTAAAGGTCGAGGTCACGTTGCAGCTGGATTCAGGCACAGATCAACCCGCCCTTCGCAAGATGCAATTCTGGTTCGTAAAAGATAAGGGAATCGTCAAACGCGCATTCGGGGCCGCTCTCATAAGAGAACCGGCGGAGGATTGATGGCTACCTTCAGCAGACCTATCCAAGTCGATCAACGCTCCGCAATCAGAAATTTGGATTGGACGCTACTCGGCAGCGCCGCGCTCCTACTCTTCATTGGGCTGGTATCTCTCTTTAGCATTGGCCATCGTGATGGCGAGCCCTATCTGAAGAAGCAGGTCGCAATGGCGGTGATCGGCCTCGTCCCGTTCGCGTTATTCTTCTTCGCGCCCGCCGATCTTTGGCGTCGCTTCGCCTCCGTGCTGTACGGGCTGAACGTGATCATGCTGGCCGCCGTTCTCAAGGTCGGTTCCAGTGCGAACGGCGCTCAACGCTGGATCGACCTAAAGTTCATGCAGTTTCAGCCTAGCGAGTTGGCGAAGCTGCTCGTGGTGCTCACGCTTTCATCGTTTCTCGTCGCTCGTGCGGATCAGATAAAGAAACCGAGCACGTTTCTGCTCTCTTTCTTGCACGTGGGCGTTCCCGCCGTGCTGATTGCCCTGCAGCCCCACTACGGGGGAGCACTCGTTCTGGTTGTGATATGGCTTGGCATTTCGCTTGCCGCAGGCGTGCCGTTTCGCTTTATCGCTTGTGCGGTCATCTTGCTGGGGTTCGCTGCTGTGCTTGCGGTCAAGGTGCCGGGTGCCTTTCATGGTTATCACCTTAAACGTTTAAAGGCGATGGCGAGGCCAGACAAATCCGGCGCAAGTTGGCAGCAAGACCGAGCCCAGGTGGCACTTGCAGCCGGAGGAATTTTTGGCACCGGCCTTGGCAAGGGAACTCAGCACCTTCCTGAGCAGCAGAACGATTTCATCTTTACGGTGTTGGGTGAGGAATTGGGACTTGCCGGCTGCACACTGATTTTAACTGCCTTTGGTTTCTTCTTTTATCGATTGTGGCTCGCGTTCGTGCGCACGAAAGATCTCTTTGGGCGAGCGGTGATCGCGGGCATCCTATCTCTGCTCGCCATTCATACCATGATCAATATCGGGATGGTTATAGGACTCTTTCCAGTCATCGGCCTGTGGTTGCCGTTCATGAGCGCTGGAGGGTCTTCCCTATGGCTGTGCATGGCTTGCGTAGCCCTCGCGCTGAATCTGCGTCGGCGGGAAAAGGCGCTTCTCTTCTGACTCTCACGCCACGAAGAGGTAACTTGTCCTCATGAGCCTGAGACGACTCTGGCCTTTGCTCGCTCTCGTGTCGAGCATTGCCGCCTCCCAGGAAACTGTCAATCTTTCAACCGGAATGGTCATTTCCAAGTCGGCCACTGTGAAGAAAGGGGCCAAGCTGATCGTTGGCCCTGGACCGGCGGTGAATTGCATTACAATCCGGGGCGATGACATCGTGGTTGACTTCAATCAAGCGTATGTACGCGCCCAAAAGGATGTGTGGCATAACCGAGAGCATTTTAATGGCACCGGCATCCTCATCGACGGATGCAAGAACGTTACAGTGAGAAATCTGAACGTGCAAGGGTTCGCCTTCAACATCAAAGTCTTGAACTCCGAAAACGTGAAGATCGAGAATTGCGACGTTAGCTTTAGCCGCTCGATTCGCATGATGGAAAACGGAGCGATCAAAGATACGTTCCTCAACCTGAGAGACAGCCGCGTCTGGTCCAGCTACGGGGCCGAAGTTTGGCTCGAAAACTGCAAAAATTGCCGAGTAGAACGCGTGTACGGTACCGGCGGCACGATTGGCGCTGCACTCCTAAACACCACCGGAACGACGATCTACAACTGCGACTTCTCGTTCGGCGGGGGTTGGGGAGTCGCCCTTTCAAATTCGGATGACAACATCATCGCTTGGAATCACATGGATTTTCTTAACCGGTCCTGGGCCGGAGGTTGGGGCGGTGATTCAGCGGCCATTGCTGTTGCCGATGGCAGTGATCATAACTTCTTCGTTGGAAATTCAATGACTCACAGCGGCGACGGCTTTTTCCTTTCCAATCGCAACGATATTGGCCCTCTCAATGCCCAAGGCGTTTACGATCCGCAGGGCGGATCGAACCGCAATATTGTCGAATACAATGACGGCAGTTGGTCGTCGGCAAACGCCTTCGAAGGCACCTTTTCCGATTCAAATTTCTACCTGAACAACCAAGCGAATCAGAGCCGCTACGGATTTTGGCTCGGCTTCTCATCCAATTCCTTGATCAAGGGCAATCGCATCACGGGGAATTCAGTCGATGGCGTGGCGATTGAGCAGGGCCGAGGCACGCGCATTGTGGACAATCGATTCGAGAATAATGGCGGAACGGCGATTCACCTGTGGTCGACCGGTGCAAAAGAGAGAAGTCCCTTCCCTTCGCAAGAAATTGACCTGGTTGGAAACTCAATTGCAGGCGGTCGAGCGTTTTCATTGGAAGGTTCTACAGACGTGGCTGAGAAGGGCAACCGCTTGACCAACACGACTTCGAACAATTTCGCTTTCGCTACCCGCGATCCTAAGTCTTCGCCTCAGCTCACCGCTGAAGACGAGAAGAGACTGCGGGAAATTGCTGCTCTTCGTCCTTCAGATTTCAAGTTCTACTCCGAGCAACAAATGCCGAAAGGGCAGGAGTGGCTCATACCGGCCGAATACGGGCCAGACGACTTTCGAGGCGAACTTGCCGCGGTGCGGCAGGTGGACCCAGGAATGATCGAGCTATATCTTATCAAGGAGGGAATACGGATCACCGGAAACGATGCCGTTGACTTCGAAGATACTCCGGACGATCCACGTTATGTTCGGGTTGTACCCAAAGCAGCCGGCAGCGCAGGCGTCGAGCGCGAGATCACGCTTAATCTAGTCAGTAAAGATGGAAGTCAGAAACAGAAGGTGACCGGCACCCTGAGATCAACAAATTGGTACGTGAAGTGGTTCTCGTGGGCTGGCTTAAGCTATGAAGATCAAGCTGGATGGGACCGCTTGTGGGTGAGCCAGCCTCTGAATGCAGATCAAGTGCGGTCCATCGATGGCGACTGGTCTAACAAGTCGCCTGCCCAAGGTGTTCCATCCGACCACTTTGCTCTGCTCGCCTCAACGACTGTTACGGTTCCACCGGGCCGATACTTGTTCACCGTCACCTCCGACGATGGCGTGCGCGTCTACGTAGATGGCCGCATCGTCGTCAACCGCTGGAACCACCATGGCCCGACAACTGACAATGCACCCGTCAACTTGGATGCGGGGCCTCACACAATTCGTGTGGAATATTGCCAGGAAGACGGAGGTGCTGTGCTTCAAATTGCTTGGAAACGCATGTAGCGTCGTATCCTCGACAAGGCTCACACGTATAACTCTCTTGATGCGTCATCTCCTCACTGCAATTCTCTTGCTAACGCTCGCGGTTGCTGCTAGAGCCCAAGATCTTCCTCAGGAAACTCTCCGGTTTACGGCACCGAAAAAGAGGGCACTCGTGATCGGGGCGCAAGAGTACACCTCGCTTGGAAAGCTTCGCTTTGCTGGAAAGGACGCGATCGCATTTGCCAATGCGCTCCGAACAGACCTCGGTTTTGGAGAAAACGAAATCACGCTGCTCAGCGATGCAGACGCGAAAACAAAGGCACCAACCTCGGCAAATATTGTCAGCGCGCTTGACCAGTTGCTCGCCGATCCGGCGCTTGATAGCGGCGACCTCTTTGTCTTCTATTTCTCAGGACATGGTGTGGGACTGAATGGCGGCGATTACTTGGCACCCACTGACGCATCCTACGAGAAGATTTCTCAGCAGGGCCTTTCCGTCGCTTCCATCGTAAGCCGTATTGTCGCCAAGGGGCTGAAGAACGTGCTCTTTATTGCAGACGCATGCCGTGCAGGAGAGAAGAATCCTTTCGGTGCGGAACTGCAGCAGCTCGGCAAGAAGGCGAACATTGCCGTCTTCCTCAGTTGCGCGCCAGGAAAGCGCTCCTATGAACTAGCTGGGGCAGAGAGCGGTGCCTTTACCCACGCGCTGATAGACCGACTCCACAACGCCAGCGCCGATGTACTCGGCGTCGTCTGGGCATCCAACCTCGCAAGGGAAACCTCTAAACAAACGTTCCAGTTGACAGAGCCATCGTACGGCAAATACGCCCAACAGCCCGCCGCTTGGAGCTTCGAAAACCAGGACATCGTCTTGGCCCAAACACCGAGGCCCGAACTCCTTGCCAAAATTCAGAAAGCGGCGGACGTTTCGGCTGAACTCCGAAAGCTGGGCGGAACCAAGGCTCAATTTCAGGAGGTACTCACCGCCTTTTCCTATCAATGCGTCCAAGAAGGGCAATGGTCATGGGCGCTGAAATTTCTCCGAATCGTGGATCAGACCTCCGGGTTGTCCAACCGTGACCTGCTCGTGTTTGGCATCCTCAACTACCTAACCGGGGATGTGGGTGAGAGCAAAAAGGTCTTCGCAAGAGCCTTGGCGATCAAGGAGCCATATTTTCACGCCCTTGCAGTAGCCCTGGACCCTCTCCAATCGAGTTCGGCGAAGCAGCGAAGCGAAGCGTCGGAAGTAATTTATAACGCCGAGCGCAAATTCACCTATGCAGAGGCTGCCTTTGTGTTTGCCCCGACTGCATCCGATAAGGAGTCGCTCATCGCCAGACAACTTCGCGCGAGCGGGAACGAATCGAAGGAGGGCCTGTATTGGAGAGCCCGGCAAGCTCAATTGAAGAATGATCTCAAGCTTGCGAAGCAGCTTTTCCTTAAAAGCGCATCGATGCAAGGCGATCCCGACGCAACTCATTACGCCTGCGTTCAGCTCGTCACCATTGCGAAAGCCTCTTTCGACGTCGAAGGTCAGCTTGCAGCGTGGACGTTGGGCATGTCGATCAAGGGCCGCCAAGTCTATTGGGCATTGGACATGGCCGAGTTCATGCGGGACCTGGATAGAACACGAACAATTCAGGCGCTTCAGAAATACATCGATCCGCAATTTAGTCCAAAGCCTGCCGACATTCTTGAGGCGGTAAAGATAGCGGGTCTGTCCGCTTCCGAGCTCGAGCCAACGCTCGAGAAGTTTGCTACGATCTACCCCTACTCGCCGGAATATCAGACGGCCCGTTGGATCTCAAAATTATTAGCGAAGCCCCATCAATTTTTTGACATCCCAGAGGAAGTGTGGCGCGTAGCTGACGATCCTGTGGAAGCTCGATACGACGCCTTTTTTACCCTTTGGGTCGCGCTGAACGAGCAAGAATCCTTTCCCCTCCTCAATAAACTCGCCTACACCACCGAGTTTATGTCTTCCCTGCTTCCATTCCAAGATCGTTTTGGTGAAAAGCCTTACGTATGGCGCGAAATGGTGGAGTGGGGAGTCTATTCGAACCGGCAATATGCCACCTACATGATGGCTAAGAAATACATTTATCCAAAAGTCTTAGCGGGCAAAGCGGATGAAGAACTAGCCTCGACTGCTCTCAAATTGGCGATGAACGCCGGAAAGGATGGCGACGCTGAGGCGATCTTCAAAGCGTACAAGTGGACCGCCATTCAAGAGGAAGTTCCCCTTCGATATGCGGCCTATTTGGTCGTGCGAGGGAAAGTCAGCCAAGCAAGGGCCATTTATCAGAAGTTGAAGCGCAACGACAGGTCGCGCGGCTACTTTGAACTTTATGACGGCCTCGGCTTCTTCTTCAAGTTGAGCGACAAAAAAACCGACGAGCTTGTGAAGCAATTTGAGGCTTGGGATCCAGGAAATGTTGTTGGCATCGATATCAAAGCCTTCGTTGGTGGCAAGTTCTTCCATGACATTAAGCATTTCAATGCCATGTCAGTCGCGGTCGATTACTACCTTGCCGAGTTCTGGTACCTCTCCGCCGCCTGCCTTGAGCAAATGCAGAAGACCCTGCTTACCGCCACCTTCGGAAAAGCGGACGAAAACGACCAAACCCGTATGGGGTGGGTTTGGCTTCAAGCCGGGTACGTGGGGCTCGAATTTACTCGCGAAGCGAGTTACGCGAAGAATCCAAGCCTCGAACCGTTTGTCGGAGAATACAGCTACAGCTACAGCTACATCTGGGATCCGCAACGTGAAAAGGGGAATCAGGCGGGCGAGCTCAAGTTCACCATAGCCACCGATGGGGCACTGACCGGGACGGTCAAACTTGGCTCGAAATCTCTCGTGATGACTGGCAAGTGCGACGCTTTTGGCAACCTCGAAGCTGTTTCTGCCGATGGTTGGACCCTGCTCGCGAAGATTCCCCCCAAGTCTCTGCTCGGCAGCATCGATATGCTGAAGAAATACGATCAGCAGTTCTCATTGATTGATCCGCAGTTCGGAAAAGTGGTCGGTTCGGCAGTCCCCCAGTAAAGATTAGGGAAAATTGACCGATACCAAACTTGGCAATGAATATTTCGAGTTCCGGCCAGACCACCGTTCAGGGCCCACAGACGGTGGACAAGCGCACTCAACTGCAGGCAATGCTCCTCCGTAAGAGCGTAGAGACCCAGCAGGCGGAAGCCGCCTCGATCATGCGCGAGACCGAAGGCAAGGGCCAGAGCATCGATATTCGCTGCTAAAGCCGATAGCTTCCGCTCTCAAAGTCGGCAGTCTTGCCCTTCCACAGCAACTGAAAAGGAATGGGTGACTCGATGGAAAGCCGACTTTCCTCAAATCTCACGCGAAGTTCTCCGCGCGGATGAGCAATGCCAGCGTCGAATCGTGTGAGGTTCCCAGGATGCGGCATGATTTTAGCCTTCTGCCAACCTGGCGCGACGCTCGTCACCCCAGCCACGATTTGAAAGAAGCCCAAAATCGGATGAGCACTCCAGGCATGGCAATCTGATCGCGTTGGCTCCGGATTTTCTGCAAACGTCGTCAAACCGTCTTCGATCTGCTCCTTCCAAGGTTGCAGCTCCTCCATATAGTCGAATGGCACGCCTTGACGACCGAACATTGCCAGGTGCTTGTAGTAAGCGAAGTAGTACGTACACTTTGCCGCGTTAGATAATTGCAAGTCGGACGATGGCCACTCATCCGGCTCAATCTCCGCGACGATCTGAAGAAGTCTCCACAATGCCTCAGCATGTTCACTCCCTGGCTGAACGCTGTCTCCGACAGTGTGCACAAGACCTTCAACTTTGTCGAACCTCATTCTGCGCTCTCGCAGCTGCGACTCAGACTCAGTTGATAGGATTGGCTGACCTACATACAGGTCGCGCCAGTTTCCGTAAAACTTCGCGCATTCCTGAAGCCACACTCTGCAAGCATACGCAAGCGCGCGGGTAAGGCGATGAACTTCCGCGTTGGAGCCGCGCGGGGGAACTCCCGCCGGCCAATGATGAACCCAATCAGCGAACTGCCAGTACTCGGTGTGGTCACATTTTATGATCTGCTCTGCCACAGAGGTGTTTGGCCAAACATCGTCGTAGAGCATCTGATCGTAAAGCATCATCACGTACCAGAGGCTGAAGGGCGGAATGACCTGCGCCTGGTGGCTTGGATAGCGCGATTGAGTAAGGCCATCGCTCATCAGGGACCAGCCTAGCGTCTCCACCGCATTGCGCTGCAGCAGTCTGTCACGACCCAAGTAGTAACCAATGAGCGCCTGAATCCTGGTGTCGCCAACATACTGAAGCTGCTCGTAATAGGGGCAATCGAAGTAGGTCTCACCTGCACAACGCTGGGCCGTTCGCAAGCTCACATCCCAGATCTTCTCCACCCAGGGATCATCAGCCGTGAAAGTCGACTCCTCGGCAAGCGGGTAACCCGTCTCTACCGCATCTATCCCGTCGATGTGGACTTCCCCATCTCCCGTTGCTTCCAAGAGCAAATAGCGATAAGTTCTCCACCATGCGGGTTCATAGATTCGTAGCTGCTCGTCGGGTACAAACCGGTCTTGGTAACCTGAGCACGTCTTCCCTCCCACCACATCGCGATTCCCCTTCCTTCCCTCGCGGTTCCAAAGTGCTTCCGCGTAGGTGAGGCGTAGCTCTGCTCCTTGAGTCGAGGTGAGGCGCAACCGGGGATAGGCGCAGAGTAGCTCCTGGTAATCGAGCAACAGCTTTTCGCCTGAGGCGAGCTTAATCGGTAGCTTCAGGGGCCCGCCTTCTACCCTTGCGGTGCCGTCGAACTCCGGTCTAACTATTGGTGGTGTAGTCCGCACCTCGTAACGCATTGGGGGAATGGACCTTGGAATGAGCATCCAAGGCGTCCCCCCCGTAGATTGTCCTCGCTCTTCGGCGTGATAGATGGTGTACGGCTTGCTGTAGCCTTCTCTTTCGGTCAAAAAGGAAGCACCGCGTGCCTTGATTATTTCTCCCGGCCCGATGTCGATATAAAAGTCGCCCAGGCTGGAATGCATCATCTCGAAATCCCAGCCGGCAACCCTTCTGACCTGCCAATCGCCCGGCGTGGACAGGCTTGAGACCTCATCGCAATCAACGAGGAACCCCGTGCGAACTGAATGCTGCGCCATCGGGCGGAGGAAGCCAAAGTTCCAGACCGGCGCGACGATCTCGTTCTCGCCAGGCTGCAGGAAAGGGGCGAGATCGAGAGTCTCGTAAAACCAGTGCTTTTCGTCGCCCCGTTGCGGTCCAAAGCTGACAAGCTCGCCATTAACGAAGAGCTTGTATCGATTGTCTGCCGACACTCTCACGGTGAGCGACTCCGGAACGGCTTGTAGGGTTAGCAGATTGCGAAAAGCGAAGAAGCCAAGGTCCTCCCTCGGATCGTATCGGTAGCCAATCCACTTACCCGACCAGCTCATGGCGCAAGCATACCAATGGCAGGCGAGGCCAGAATTTCGCCTAGCTTATCGAAGGAGCTAACTGGATTGGACGCCTGCCGAAACCAACCTTAGACTGACCGACCGTGCTCAGTCCTTCCAAGTTGCCACGAACAGGTTCGTCTCGTGCGGCTCTTTTCCATTGCGATTCGACGCGAAAACTAGACGCTTACCATCCCTCGTGAACATGGGAAAACCATCAAACTCGGGCGTTCGTGTGATTCGCTCGAGACCGGTGCCATCCACATTGATCATGAAGATGTCGAATTCACGGCCCTTCGGATCTCCATAGTTCGAGCTGAAAATAATGCGCTTCCCGTCGGGATGCATAAAGGGGGCGAAGGACGCGCAGCCGAGATGAGTCACCTGGCGCTTGTTACTTCCATCGGCATCCATGACCCAAATTTCGAGCTTTGTTGGCCGGATAAGGTGCTGCTTCAGCAGCGCCTTGTAGTCCTCGATTTGTTCAGGTGTGTCGAATGAATCTCGTCGATATACAATCTTTTTCGAATCCCAAGAAACAAAGGGTCCTCCATCGTATCCCACCGCGTCTGTCAACTTCTTGATGTTCTTGCCGTTTAGATCCGAGCGATAGATTTCGAGGTCACCGGATCGATCGCTCGTCCACACCATGTATTTGCCATTCGGCGCGATCGTAGTTTCCGCGACATAGTGACCCTTATCGATAATCACTGGCTGTAGAAACTTGTTCTTATCCTTCTTACCGAGAGCAGATACAGGCAAACGGTATAGCGCGTAATTTGGATTGATTGCCCACACGTAGCCCTTGCTCATATCAACTGGGGGCTGCGGTCCAGGCTGAGTCGCGTGAGTCGAGGAGAAATAGATCCATTTCCCGTCTGGCGAGTAATAGCTGCACGTGCATCGGCCAAGGCCAGTGCTCACGAGCGGACGTCCGCTGCCGTTGGGCGAGAGAGTGAAAATCTGCTCGTCTGGATAACCGCTGTTCGGGACGGTCGCCTGATAGGTCAGTTTCTTACCCGAAACATCCCAATAAGCTTCCGCGTTTTGGCCTCCAAAGGTGAGCTGCTCCACCTTCGTCAGATGCTTTTCGCCGGGGGTGTCCGGCAGTTGAACTTGTCGTTGAGGAGCTGCAAGGCTGGCGAAAATGGCAAGCGTGGCGAACATATATCGCAGATTTTGCCCGAACCAGCGGTCGGTTTTGAGTTCACAAACAATGATTACTGCGCCATTCTAATGATCTTTTCCGTCGAACCAGTATGAGTTTTTTGAGCAAATTGTTTGGAAAGAAAGAAGAAGAACCGCCGGAAGATGCCTATGCCGGGATCTGCTGTGAGAAGTGTTATCGCAACTTTGAAAACGGCGGAAATTGGGGACTGGAGTGCCCGATCGACAACTCGCTGCTCACCAATAAGAGCGGCAAAACTCTGATGGCGCGATATTGCTACGATTGCCTGAAGGGCAGCACAAAGTGCCTGAAATGTGGCTCCCCCCTGATGCCAATCGGAACAACGCCGAGCTGGCAGGAACTGCATGGCATGCCGCGCGACTAGCCACCATGGCTGACTTCTCGCGAATAGCCGATTGGACGCGCAGAAGTTCACTCAAGCGGTAATCTCTCTGCACGGCCTCGTAGCTCAGTGGATAGAGCGCCTCCGTCCTAAGGAGGGCGTCGGGGGTTCGAGTCCCTCCGGGGCCGCCAAGTTTTAGCACCAAAACTTGTACAAATCGACCCAGCTGTTGTGCCTGCCCAGCGCTGCCGCTGCCGTTTGCACCGACTGCCGGACAGATTCTCAGGTTAGACCACACCACGAACCACACCACGGAATGAGTTCGAAACGCACTTAGACCAGAGCCCGTTACAATGAGGCCATGCCCTCTGCATCAGACGTCTTCCTGCATCAGATCTATCCGGTGCAAGACCCTCGTGCCTACAAGCTGCACGTTGCGCGGTGGAATGGAAGATCGCAGCCGCTGGACGTGTTCGTCCGCGATCGGGAGGAGTGGAACGGATGGAACTCGTGGCGCAGTGACAAAGATGAGTTCAATCGCCCTTTCATCTTCTCCCTGATAGACTTCTATCCTCAGCGGGATCGATGGCTTTTCGGGGGAGCTTACAGGGTCCTGGCGAGGGAAGCAACGCCTCGGGCACATAGCTACACCATCGAGCTCCTTCCGCAGAGTGTGCCGTTCGTCGGCAGACTGAAACTCAGAATGGGCAGCCCGGGCCGGTCGCGCTCCTTCAAGTTCGAAAACCACTACGGCAGCCTTGTAGTCGATGAGCTCCTGCCGGAGCCATACACCGGTGAGCCCTTCTGCGGCTTTGATCGCGTGCATCTCTCCTTCCCGGAGCTGGAGAACATCATTCGCATGCAGCGGTCGGACTGGAAGGCAGCCCTACAGCATGCCAAGGGCATCTACTTGATCACGGACGAAAGCAACGGCAAACGCTACGTCGGCTCTGCGTATGGTGGTGCGGGCATTTGGTCTCGCTGGGAGTGCTACATCGGCACGGGCCACGGTCACAACGACGAGCTCTGCAAGATCATCGCGAACAACGGGATTGATCATGCTCGCCAGCACTTCCGTTTCGCACTTATCGAGCACATGCTCCCGAGTTGGCCGGACGAGCTGGTCCTCCAGCGTGAATCGCACTGGAAGCGGGTTTTGCTCACGCGAGGTGACCACGGATACAACCGGAACTGAATCCTTAGCGGAGATCGAAGGCGCTCGAAAAGAAAATCCACGAATCACTTGCGCGGTTGCTAATCGTCGATATAGAATATCGTGAAAATGCAACCAGACTTCCCGCCTCAGCTGATCGCCAGGTCTCTCGACGCGGCGACCCGTTTTGCAGATGCAGTCATTCCGCTGGTGCAGGAAGCGTTTCGCTTCTCTGCCACTCAAATTCAGGCCGTTCCGCCAGGCGGTGCCCAGGACCACGAGGCGAATCTTCAGGGGTTGCCGACCTTGTTCAGAACAAACATGATCAAGATGGTTAAGGGGCACAATCGTGACGAGATGCGCCCGCCCCTTGCGCGGCGAGGTTCACCAAATAATGGCCTTTGGCTGGGCATAGCGGGCAACGAGCAGATGGCTCGGATCTACAAGGCCCCCAAGAAATACCCAATTCGGCCATCCGGCCTCCCCCAAGAGCGGCTGATCACTCAGCAGCGTTACAAGAACCTACTTCTTCAACCACAACTGCTCGATGCTGGTGAGCCCGTGTTGGACGCCCTCCTGATGTGGCATGCCAAGGGTTATGAGATGGTGGGCGCATTTGTCGTCATTCCAAATGGCTGGGACGAAGCTGCCAATTTGGTCGAGTTGGGGCGCCGAGACATTGTGTTGCCAGACGTGCTTGAGGGCCTCGCGGCATTTGCCGACTCTGCCGAGGACACAAGCTTAATCGGGGGGCGGATGCCGATTTTTGTCCCTTCATCAGATGCCGAGTGGAACTTCGATGATGAAAACGCCGAGGACGAGGAAGCGCTACATACCGACTTTGAAAGTCCAGAAGAATCGCTCTTCGATTTCTCCGAAGGGAGAGAGGAGGGTGAATGATCAGCGGCGCCCGGCTGAGACAGGTGCGAGAGGCGAGGGGCATATCGCAGACGCGCTTGGCGGAGCTGGCTGGCATTCCTCAGCCATTCATTTCGCAGATTGAATCGGATGCCCGTTTCGCTGACCCAGCCATGCACCGGAAAATTGCGGACGCTTTGGGAGTTCCTTCGGCGTTCCTAACTAAGACACCCATCTCCCTACCCGAAGGATCATTGGGGCTGTTCCGATCTCTTTCCAGTAAAGTTCATGCACCTGACTACCATAGTGCGCGCAGGAAGGCGGAGTTTGGCGTCGAAGCGGTTTATCGTTTAGCGGAGGGAGTTAAGCTTCCAGAATGTCGCATTGAGACATTGGCGGATGCGACGGCAGGGGAAGTGGGACCTCTTGCGCGCGCCATGTTGCGGCTGGCTCCGGACGTTCCTATTCCCAACTTGACCCGTGCGCTCGAACGTGCGGGCGTAATTGTGCTTGCCCTAAGTGATCTTCACGATGAGGTTCTGGGCTTTAGCGCGTGGGCAGGTGAACCGGTCGGACGGCCCATGATTGCCGTATCGTCCCGGCTCTCAGCATTCCGCCTTCGGTGGACGCTGGCGCATGAACTTGGACACTTGATCTTGGGGCATCAGGTGTTCGGTCGCCCGACTCGCGACACGGAAGGAGAAGCAAATGCCTTTGCAAGCGAATTCCTGCTTCCAGAAGAAGTGATGCACGACGTCTTTTCTTCGCCCATCGACTTGCAACGTCTCGCGGAGATCAAGGGGACTTGGGGTGTGTCGATGATGGCGATCCTACTCAGGGCTAAGGGGCTCGGCTACGTGGATGAAGGTAGATTCCGGAGTTTATATGAAGTAATGCGTCGTAAAGGATGGCTCAGGAAGGAGCCGGGAGACGATCGAACAGCACCCGAGCGGCCGCGACTCATCCATGATCTTGCTGCGGCGCATGGGATCAAAGATCCTTCTGAACTTGTGTTCAAGTTGGACTACTCGCTCCAGGACGTCCGCATCTTCTTTGGTGGTTGCGATTTGGACCTGCCGGCCAGCTCTGAGAGAGGGTGACCCGTTGGATTGCGATGATGAGGATTACGTAGCTGAATTCTGAACCAGGTCGCGACACAGTGTGGCTGCCGCCTCTACGCACAGATGAAGGGCTGATAACGCGACTTCAACTGACACTTCCGCTTTATCGCTGTGCTCTCCGTAGTCACCAAGTCTCTTTAGCACCTGAACTTGCTCGATCCCGAGCCGCGAGCACTTTGCCGCCTTGGGTTGAGCATTTCTTGGGTTGATGATAAGCCGCAGCAGCTCGATCCTATCCCTGTTCTCTCGTGGGCACCGATTGCTATTGAACCAATCGGGAGTACGAAGTGGCTCTCCGCTCCGGCCAACATATTCCTCTCTGGTCCAGACGGAAATCCATTCATCTGGAATGGCCAAATCTGACCCAAGTTCAGCAGCCAGCATCAAGTCTGCCAGTCTGACACTTACGTCGCGAACGTGAGTCAGGCAAAGATCGGGTGCATCTGGAAGGTCTTCAAAGCAAAGTTGGATCAGCCTTTTTAATCTTGGATCAACACTTTCGAGTTGAGCGAGACGCAACTCTAAGGCAGAGTGCATGTTGGCGGCAAATGCCTCGGGTTTGCCAAACTGCCGCCTCAGGGTCCCGCGATCCGGTTGCTGTGATGCAACGTATTCCGCCATCATCCGGCAGTTATTTCGTAGTCTCGACGACCCCGTTGCAGCCAAGCCACGCTCCACCAATAGCAATCGGGTAGTCGTCGATGTCTCGTTTACTGCAATGTCACCATCCAGAAGCTCGTAAAAGAGCTCTCTTGCGGGTTGGTCGCAGTCGTCCCACAGGCTTGCAAGCAGTCCCCATTGATCGGCGACGGTCTGGCCTACAACCGAGGCAATGTCCTTCTGCGTCACCAGGCTACGCGGAAAATTGCTCCCAATTGAATTCATCAGTGACAGGATCAGGACTGGTACGCAGCCGGAGGCGGCCACAAGTTCCGTTCGCGCTCCTTTCTCAAGTTCGAATCCCCGCGAAGCCAGAGCGTCGTCAATATCTTGATCGTCGAATGGACCAAGCTTCACCGTAACCCCGAAAATGTTCCAAAAGTCGCTGGTGACAGATTCCTCGCTTCGAATGAGTTCTTGAAGACCTCTGCGAGTCGCGGTGATCAGCCGAAGAGACGGTTGTGAAGCCAGTTCTCGAAGCTGATCCCAATGATTCCTCGAGAAACGGCCGCTGCGAAGAGGCTTGTCGAAGCCGTCCCAGATCATCAAGATCCGGCAGTTCTCCACTGCCAGGGCTTCCAAAATCTCCTTGACATCCGAGTACGCCGCACCGTCAAGCATAGTGGCGTAATCAGGCTTTACTTCTTTCAGAGCCTCAGACAACTGCTTACAAAAACCCGCCATGAACTCTTCATCAGAGCCGGGTGTCTGGTGAGCCAGGTCCCAAACGATCACGGATGAAAACTGCTCCTCGGAGGCTGTAAGGGAGCCGGCGAGGTGCTGAAGGAGGACCGACTTGCCGCAGTGCTTTGGACCTACTAAGCTTATGTGGCTGGGAGTGCGCTTCGCAAGCTCAGAGGTAAGTTGTCGCACCGGACCACTACGCCCCACCATCGGCGGAATAGTTGCACCTAAAATCTGAAATGGTTGGTAAGCCATAGCTATCTCAATCTCCCCAGCTGTCAAGGAATTCCTCAAGTTCAGCCTCGGAGTCAACATTAAACATTCCCATCTGGGCCGCAACCTCATCTTCGTGAGTCCACACAAACTCTTCCGGCGCGTCGATGTTCTCAGCTCGCGCCTTTGTTCGCAGTCCATCATAGTCTTGCTGCGCTTCGATCCAATCTCCCATTAGAGGGATTGTCAAGGAGTAGGTGTCAAGGTGCCCGTCGAAATCGATGAGTTCAAGCTCCCGTAGAAAATCTATATCTTCGATCAGAGCTGCTTCAGAGACGTCCATACCCTCTTGAGTCAAGTGCTCACGCAATAGCGCGAGAGTTACCGGATCAGTGCCCTTCGAGAGGCCACCGGTCAGAGCAAGAAGGAATCTTCTTCGGTCGGATCCTGCATAGTCCCAGAGACTTGAGAAGTGCTCCCATCCAAGGATGAGGTCCTGGCCAGCCCTCTTGACAAGCTCCAGGCTGACGGTTCTGGCCTTTAGATCAGCGGCAATGTCAAACACTCGGTTGCAAAGGCACTGCAGCACGAATGGCTGACAGGCAGACACCTTAATGAGATGATCTACAGCCTCTCGAGCATAGGTGAGTCGCCCCTTAACGGGATCGACAATCAGACGCCGCGCAGCTTCCTCATCGAGTGCCGTGACTCCCTCGCGAGTGCCTAATCCGTACAAAGCCGACCAATACTCGTCGCGCAATCGCCTCATGCGTCTCGACCCTGTTAGGATGGCCGAGAAACGCGGGTAGCTCTGCACGAGAAAACGGATGTTTTCCGGCACTTGGGGGGATGTCACCCCATTCTCAATGCCTTCTTGGAGCTTGTCGAACTCGTCGAGCATCAACAGTAGTCCCAGGCTCTGATTCTCAAGAAGCTCAAGTACTTGTTCTACATATTCTTTGAGGTCGGAGAAAGGAGCTTCTTCAGAAATGCCTTCTCGGCACGCTCGTGCGATGCCGATCCCCTTCGGCGGCAGAATTGCGCCGTTCGGCAAAGGGGTTTCGAGCCCGAGCAGCTGAACGCTCTTTGCGATGCTTGATGCGATTACTCGGAAGACTTCTGCCGTGGGAACCCCAGCTGCATCCCTGCTGCCCTCCGCTCCTTGGAGGCTGCAATAGACACCGAGCCACCCGGGCACGCCATCTCTGCCAGCTAAGTGCCAAAGTATTGAGGATTTGCCGGCCCTGCGGTTACCCTCCAGCAGAATCACGTTTCCGCTTCGAGAGACGGTGCGCCGAATCGTCTCAAGCAGTTCTTCGCGGCCAAAGAAGACGTCGGCCCGATCCGGGCGCACCGGGTCTCCACAGACATACGGACTTGCCCCTATGTCCTCACTCGAAGTAAGTACCGGGGATTCCTTCGCTTGAACCTCAAATGCGACTTCACGCTTGCCCTTGACCTTCCGGCCGTCAAGCGATTCACCCATCCAACTGATCTCAAGGTGAAAACTCCGGCTTTCCTCGGCGACATGGCCTTCGAACTGGACAGCCGTTGACCGCCCTTCCGCTAAAAAGGGAATGGCAGTTTCACCCCAGTCAGGGTTGCTCCTAAACTGAAGGCCGCGCAGAGGTAGAGCGCCATCGTTGGTCACTTTCACGTGGACAAGGTTGTAATCGCCGGCCCAGATAACCTCCGAATCCTCTGTTGAGAAGCTAATCGCGACGTCCGAGGCAAGCGCCTCGATTGCCGCAGATAGATACCGTTGAAAGGATTGGGTCAGGTTTCTTGCCCGCGCACCTTGGGCATCGCGGCCACTTACCAGCTGATCCGCCTTCGCCAAGCCAGCTGCCGCGTCCTGGAAAATCGAAAGCATGCTCGCCCCTTTTGGCACAAACTCGATCCCTTGAAGTCTGCTGAGGGCTTCGTAAATTGTGAGTAACCAGGGTGCGAGCGCCTCGACCTCTTGAGCATGGGCAGCGCGGTTTCGAAGCGATCGTAACTCTGAAAGCCACCTTTGAAACGGCTGAAAATTGAGGGGTTCCGTTATGGCTCCGCCGTCTGGCGGCATAGCGCGTAGAGTTGACTCGATCCATTGACTTAGTGGGTCACGCTGTGATGCTCCCGAAAGCAGCGCCAGGAAGCCAAGTGCGTCGGTTTCTTGATCACGAAACTGCTCCGCTATGCTGCGCTGAACCCTTAGCGGTGGAGTTGGCACCGGGAGCTCACGTAGCACCCTGATCGGCAGGTGCTGGATCGTTGAGCCGGTGGCTTGGTCACTTAGCCAAGTGCGACACTCCGGGCTATTTAAGAATGCCAGCAAATAGTGCTGGTCAATCTGTTCCGACTTTACGTGGATTCTGTAGAGCCCCGATGAAGCGAGAGCTCCAACTGCGCCATTGCGAACAATGCCCGACTTGCCGATGGTGCCAGATTTGGAAAGAAGAATGTCGCCGCCCTGAAGTTTCTGGCTCGCAGACACTCCTTTCAGATTGCCAGGGATCCACGCAGATGCCCTCGACGCTACTCCGCGGTCAATGTCCTTCGTTCGCAGCAACGGGATTAGGCCCTCATCAGGTTGAGGTGACATGTCTTGTGACTTGACCGAGATTCCTCCTTGGATAACTGCCAATTCACCTAAGGGCACGACAGGAAGCTGTTTTGCGACACGATGCAGGACCTCATGGAAGTCGCTCTGACCTCTCCGCTTGACGGTAAGGTCCCATTCTAAGCGTGCGATTTCCTCGTCAGAGACTGTCCATGCGATATCTGAAGGTGCACGGGAATGGAACGCCTCGACGATCTGCGAGATGCCAGCATCTGAAAGAACCTTCCCCTTCGACTGGCGCGAATGTTCGAAGAGAGACTCGCCGTCTATGAATCGCACCAAGTGGCTATGATCAACCCGTCGGATCAACAGAATGCTTGTTTGAATCCCTGCGTACGGCTCAAAGGCTCCGCTTCCAAGGGAAATCACTGCTTCGAGCCCGTTGTGCTGCATGAGCCATCGGCGGAACTCTCGATCGGCCCCACCCCTGAACAACAGCCCTTGCGGGACAACAATAGCAGCACGTCCGCCAGGCTTCAGCTGGCCCAGCGCGTGTTGGATGAACAGGGCCGTGACATCGTTAGTACGGACTGGATAATGGCCGAGGCCGATAGGCTCTATTCGACGACCAAACGGCGGATTCGCGAGAATGACATCATAGCCGCCGTGAACGGGATCCAGCTTGTGATCTCGCTCAAGACTGTTACCCAGGGCCAACTGAGGATCGGAAACACCGGAAAGGATCACTCGAGCGAAGCCGATGACAAGCATTCGCAGGTTAGCCTCGATTCCTGAAATCCGGAGTGGAGAGTCTGCTCGCAAGCGACCGATCTCCGTCTGCGCTGCCCGCACATATTCTGCGGCAGCAGTTAGCAAGCCCGCGGAACCAAAGCAAGGATCGTAGACGCTCTCACCCGCGACAGGGGCAACAAGTCCAACCATAAGCTGCGAGATGCTCTTCGGCGTCCGGAATTCACCGATCGCGTTCTTCGACGAGGTGTCAAGCAGAACGTCAAGCTGGTCAAGAAGCTCAAAGCGATCCGAAGGAGTTTCGAACGGCTGTTCAGCTAACCACCTGACCAATATTGTCCTTGACCACTCATCGATCCCCGTCAGCTCATGCACACCGTCCCACACGTAGGCAAGGGCACCATGGGAGCTCGATACCTTGGCCTGCGACAGGTCCAAGCCGGCCTTGAGGTCGTCGAGTCGTTGGCGCAGTTCCTCGCCCGACAAATGCGACCAACTTCTCCAGTGAAATGAGGCGTCAAGCACCGGGGCGAAGGGCTTATCCTCAAATCCGGCGATCGCCTCGTCTTCCGCCTCTCGAAAGTCCGCCCAGCGCAGAAGTATCAACGTGGAGAGTAGATACGCTATCCGCTCAGCCTGCAACCCACTCGGGCTTAGAGCGTCCAGAAGAGTTGCAACTGCAGGAAGGGGCTGCGTAGACATTAACTAAAGATCCCCCGCAACGAAACTACACAAGTTGGTGCCCGCGGACCAAGATTGGCCAGAGCACGCGGAGCTGCCCGCAAACGGCGAGGCGATCCTTCGCTGTTTCGGAACGGCTGAGCCTGCAGCCAGGTGAGCATCAGCGACGCCGCTCCTTCCTTCGGCCGTACTCTCTGGAGGACGTCAGCGAGAGGGGCAAGTCGCGCTGCTTCGGAGCGAGGGCTTCCCTTCAGGCGTCTAAGCTCGGCCGGCACGAACTTCGTGAGCACGTTCTCCACTTCATCAGGAGGAAACATGCACCACACCCTCCAGTAGAGCGTGTGCGGGAGCAGGGAGTCGTACTCGGTGCCTTCGAAGTCTGCGATGGTGATCTCTTCCCACTCTTGGAAGTCGACGCAGCGGAGCACGATGAGGGCCGCCAACAACTCGACGGCGTCGTGCGGCATTACCGCCAGATTCTGAAGTGAATTCAGCAGTGTCCATATTGGAGGCGGTGCTGCGACTGCGCCGTTCACTTCGTTAGAGTTCCCCCTTGAAAGCGCGGTGAAGTACTGAAGCGCGCAGCAATTTTAACTCCCCTTCTGCTGAACGAAGTGTGTCGGCGAGTTGCTTGGTGCTCCTCTCCGCGTTTTCGAACACTTCCAGCAACGACCGCTGTTCGCTAATGGGTGGGAGAGGAAAAGATATCGTCTTCAAGTTCTCGGAGTTGATGTTGAACTGACCAGCGGATGTTCGTCGCCGCGACCGGATCTCTTCGCGCCCCCGCGAGCTGTTGAGAAAGTAAGCCGCGAACTGCGGTAGCACTCGGGACTGGTCCAGTCGGATACGAATTAGATATGAGGCAAAAGAATAGCTTTGGCCATCTCCTGGCGATTCAAAAACAGCACTGCGTCCGACCAAGTCGGGGCTGCCGTTTGTGCGCACGAACAAGATGTCGCCAGTGCTGAGCGATAACCGACGGAGTGCTGATGAATCAAGATCGCAAAACTTCAAGTCGGTGAGGTCAACTGAGCCCTTCGCTACGTTTGGAATTCGGAGCACTGCGACACCCGCGGGAGCATGACTACACTTAATTGAGGTTCCGTATCGCGTATCGATCGCGATATCTCCTATTGAAACGGCCCTATGGCTGAAGCCGATTTCTTCAAAAGAAGCCTCTAAGACTGAAGGTAGGGTAGCGGCTGCCTCATTAGTGGAAGCCGACTTCAACGTCTCAATCTCATCGATACGGTCGAAGCACTCGGTAATACGAGCTACGATCCGACGCTGCTCTGCGAGGGCAGGCAGCGGCACAGGACACTTCCAAAAGTCGTCCATGGCCACCCGCGGGAGATTGGCTCCCTGCATGTGCTGGGTGGCGAACTCCAAAAACGCCGGTGAACGCAAATAGAAGGCCAAAAACACTCGATCGAGCTTCTCTGGATCGGGCCGAAGAGGGATTAACTCACTTGTGCCGACGCCAGGGGAATCCGGCACCACAACCTTGTTTAAGTAAGGGCGCAACTTGGAATAGAGAACGTTGCTGCAGTCAAACGCACACTTCGACGACCCGAGCTCGGAAACCTTGAAAAAACGTCGGTTTAGAACCCTACCAGTGTGCGGCTCGATGTCTTCGAGTGAAAGATTCCATGCAACAGCCTCGCCGTCCGGAAAGCGTGCTTGCTTTACGGGCGCGACTTTCCCAATCGCTTCACATCGCCAACGTGCCGGACACGCTGATGTTGGTTGTGACCCGATCATTTCAGGAGAGCCTCCAACTCGTCAAGGAGATTCAGCACACGTTCTTCCTTAGTCTTGATCGATTCGATCAGGTCCAGGGGGGATCGGTGTTCATCGCCCCCTCTTCGATATGGATTCTTCGCAGATAGATCGTAACCATGCTCAGCGATCTCGTCCGCCGTCAGCGACCAAGAAACATCGCTATCCTCTTGAAGAGATTGCTTGGCTATGAAATCGGGGAGCTGACTTCCTTCGATTGGGCGCCGGGTTTGCTTGAGTTCATAGCCATCGTTCGTGAGCTCGTAAAACCAAACCGACTTTGTCGCGGTCCCATCCGCGCGGCGATCAAAGAAGATCACGTTCGTCTTCACACCTGTGTAAGGGAGGAAACACCCCGCGGGCAGTGAGAGAATTGTGTGCACGTCAAAGTGCTCGAGCAGCAGCTTTCTCACTTTCTGGTCCGGACCACCTCGGAATAGGACGCCTTCTGGAATGACCACCGCTGCACGCCCACCTTTGGCCAAATTCGCCATCACGTGCTGCAGGAAGAGACACTCCGTGGCCGCGCTCCGAACCTGGAAGTTCGTCTCGAGCTCGGACGCCATCTTTCCGCCATAGGGTGGATTGGTGAGGATGACGTTGTACTTTCTATCCTCGCCTACGTTTGTGGTGTGCACCTCGAGCGTGTTCGCTAATTCAAGGTTGGCGCCTTCGATGCCGTGGAGGATCATGTTCATCGTGCCGAGCAGGTACGTCAAGGGCTTCAGCTCGATGCCGTAGAAGCTCTCATCCTGCAGTTGGCGGAGCTGCTCAGAACTCAGGTTGCTGTGACGCCGAATGTAATCCGCCGCCTCTCCAAGGAAGCCTGCCGTGCCAAAGCATGGGTCGTAAATGCGCTCGCCAGCTTTTGGCTTCACCACCTCGACCATGGCGCGGATGATATGACGCTGCGTATAGAATTCGCCGGCGTAGCCAGCGGAGTCTGCGGCTACCCGCTTTAGCAGGTCTTCGTAGATCTCCGACAGCACGATGACGTCCGTCTCACTACTGAAGTGCAACCGATCAACCTGCTGCACGACGCGCGCAAACGAGGTGCCACGCCTGCAGTAGTTCCGCACGTTCTGGAAGATGCGCTGGAAGCGCTGGGCGAGTGCATCATCTCCAAGCCCGATCTCCGGGTTCGTGCTGGTTAGCTTCGGCCAAAGTTCGAGGTCGACGAAGCGGAGCAGCTCATCCGGACGGTCGGTGTTCTTGGCCCAAGATGACCACGCGAACTTGCCCTTCAGCCGGCGCTCGTATGTGGTGTCGTTGAACTCGGCTTCTTGCTCGAGACGGTTCTCCGTCTCGTCGAATGCCTTGAGGAAGAACAGCCAAGCGAGCTGCTCCACATAGTTGCGTGCATCTACGCCCTCCTGATTGAGCTGATCGCAGGCGTTCTTGACGATCTGCTGGACTTCTTGTCGACGATGATCTGAGGTTGCTGTCATTCCTTTAAATCCAATCAAGGTGTCATCGGCACATAAAGGTGCTGCTTGACGAGCTCGAGATCCGCTTTGAGCTTCTGTGCACCTTGTGGGCCGCCGTAGTTTCGGGTGAGCGTCTGGAAGCTGCCGAACTGCTCTACAAATTGAGGAGCGCTGTACGTGCGGGCCTGCTCGAGATCATCGATGCCGTACAGAGCGTAATGGTCGAGGCTGGTCTGCCAGAAGCGATGCTTGAAATTGTTGCCGTAGTCGGCTCGATCCTCGGCGACCTTCAGCTCGCCGTAGTCTGCCCGCGGCTCCAGAACGAGGAGCTCAGCGGTTGGACCGATGATGCCACGAAGCTTCTCCAGGTCTTCCTCCCAGAGTCGCACCACGCGATCATGTCTTGTCGGCACGATCGCCAGGTCAAACCCCACTTTCGCCAGGACGTCCACTTCATCCGCGTCAGGCAGTTCGAAGTAGTGCCGGAAAGCCGCAGAATAGATGTCGTGATCGCTGAGCTCTTCGCGAAGCTCGCGTCGGCTCTCTTTGTTGACCCACAGAGCGAGCAATTCATCCAGCGAGGCCGTGATTGAGCTCCGAATGAAGTCCTTCGACTGCTCCGTGTACTCCTCAAACGGGATCTTGCTGCCGTCGGCGAGGCAGACGTATCTGTTCGTCGTCGACACCACGACCGACACTCCCTCGCCGATCGGCTTCGGCCGCGAGTCTTCGTCGGTCTTCTTCGGCTTGGACTTCGACTGCGTACCCTTCTGCTTGTTGGCAGGATGGCCGTCGAACTCGGTATCTTCCAGTTGGCTGGCGCCCGAGTAGTCGAATATGGTGAAGTACCGCTTGTCGATGTCCGTGCAGAGACGTGTGCCCCTGCCCTTCATCTGCTTGTAGAGGATCGAGCTCTTCAACGGCCGCACGAAGACCACGTTCTTGACGTCCGGGGCATCGAAGCCAGTCGTAAGAAGATCAACCGTCACCGCCACACGAGGTGTGCTGGGACCGATCACCGCGAAGTTACGTTCGAGCTGATGGCTGTTTCGCTCGGATCGGGTGATCCTCGCCGCATATTCGTTGTCGCCGGCAAGACGACGAAGCTCCTGCGCCATAAAGGCCGCGTGAGTGTCGTCTACGCAGAAGATGATCGACTTCTCGTCGCGAAGACCGTAACGCCCGAGCGTCTCCCATAGGTCTTCAGCAATCACCCGTGTGCGATCTGGCAAACGGATGTCGCGCTCGAAATTGGCGGTTGTATAGCGGCGACCGTCAGGGCCGGTGAAGCCGTCTTCATCCAAGTTGGTGATCCGCTCTTCAAGCAGATACGGGACCAGATAGCCGTCTTCGATCGCCTGCTTCAGGCTGTACACGTAAGCTGGCTCGCCGAAGTATTCGTATGTGTCGCGGCGCTTTTCTTCTGCAGTCAGCGGCCTTCCACCTTCTTCTAGCTCACGCGGAGTCGCGGTGAGTCCGAGCTGCAGCGCACTGCCGAAATGTTCAAGAACGCCGAACCAATCTCCGAACCCCGAGCGATGGCATTCGTCAACGATCACCAGATCGAAGAAGTCACTGTCGAAGTGCTCGTAGACCTTCTTGCCGTCCAAGTCTTCATCGAGGTTTTGATAGTTCGCGAAGAAGACCTTGCCAACCTGGTGCTGTCCAGAAGCGACGGCTTCCTTATCGATGACCACTCGCTCGGATGCTGAGAGGGCGCTAAACGCCCGGTATGCCTGATCCTTGAGGCTATTTCTGTCCGTTAAGAACAACACGTGGTTGCGGCGCAGCGCACCGCCATTCAGCATCTTCCAGACCAACTGGAAGATCGTGAAGGTCTTGCCGGTGCCGGTTGCCATTAAGAGGAGAACGCGATCTCGGCCGCTGGCGAAGTTCCACAACGTCTTCGCGATCGCCATCTCCTGGTAAGGGCGGACTTCTTTGCGATCGATCTGATCGTAGTAGTAGCCGGCGGCAAACACCGGTTCCCATCGGTCCCAAGCAATCTGAGCTCCTGATCGTTCGAGGATGAGCTCTGGCGTGGGAACCGAGGTGATGCGCTCGAAATCGCCGGTCTCGTTATCAGTGAGGATCCAATCGTGGCCATTGCTCGCGATCGAGTGGCGGATGATCAGTCGCTGAGCATATCGCGACGCCTGCTGCATGCCATCCGCGGCGGCCTCTCCTTCGGACTTCGCTTCCAAGATGGCGAGCGGTACCCCTCGGAAACGGAGCAGGTAGTCGGCTATGATTGCCTGACTCGGATCGTACATGTTGTCGCCGGTCAGGTTTACGCGTCCCGGTCCAATGCGGAGCTGGCGCACGAATTCCCATCCGGCGGTGCTTAATGCGGGCTCAATCAGCTCGCGACATGTTTCTCGTTCGTTCCTCGGCATCAGTTTTCACCCCCGTCTGCCGCAGGTGTGGCAAGAACCACGGCCGCACGAGCAACGGTAGCGAGCTCGGGCTTCACTGCTTGGCGAACAGAGGTGCCGATCGGCTCCAGTTCGTCAAGCTCAGATCCAGGAATCCCCAGCCCCTTGAACTTCCTCGCTTTCGTGAGCAAGTTGCCCTCAAGGGTAGCGATGGAGCCGTTGTACTCCTTGACAGCACTTTCCAGCTTGCAGCCGACCTTGGCGTATGCAGTGGCGAACTTGCCGATGGAGCGGTACAGCTCTTCCCCGAGCTTCCTCAGATTATGAGCCTCTTCGTTGCTCCGTACAAGGCTCATCACATGCGCCGTTGCCTTGAGCACCGCAAGCAACGTCATCGGGTTGGCGATATAGATTCTGCGCTCGTGTGCATAGGCCATGAGACCAGGGTCGTGCTCGATCGCGGCATAGTACATCGCCTCGGTCGGCAGATACATCACGACGAAGTCCACGCCAGCGTATTGCGCCTGATATTCTTTGGAAGACAGAGCCTTCACATGGCCCCGCACAGCGGCAGCATGGCGCTTGAGCGCAGCGACTTGCTCGTCGGCATCGGATTCACCTGACGCAACGAGGAAGTCCTCGAACGGCGCTTTGCAGTCGATGACCAGGTGCTGGCCATTGGGGAGGTCGACGACGGCGTCTGTTCGGGAGCGGCCGTCCTCTGTCGCCTGCGAGTGCTGAAGTCTGTAGTCGATACCTTCTCTCAGTCCGGCGTCCTCCAATGCGTTCTGCATCGTCATCTCTCCCCAAGAACCACGAAGGTGAGGGCGCCGGAGGGCATTCGTGAGCGTGCTACTGGCCTGGAGCATCTGCAAGACCTGCTCGCTGAAACCAGCCTTGATCGCCTCAAGGGTTTTGTCAGTGTCCTGGCACCGCTTGTCAAGTGCAGCCAGCTGGTCGCCGACCGGTTTCACGAGTGCCTCGAGCTTCTGCTCTCTGAGTGCGTAGTCGGTCTTCGCCTGCCTCTGAAAATCCTCCCATGCCGTCCTCAGACTCTGAGACGCAGAGCTCGCGAAGCTCTCCTTGAGCTGCACCTTTACCTCGTCAAGCAGCTCGATCTGGTTTTGGATCTGGCGATCCTTTTCGGCGAGCAGGTCGGCCGTGGACTTTCTGACCTGCAACAGCTCGGCATTGGCGGCGCTGAGTTCCCGATCAAGACGGCGCACATCTTCTCGCGCCCGGTTAAGCTGCGAGTCCTGCTCGAGCTTCTCTGCCCGGCAGCCTTCAAGGGTCTCCTTCAGGGAGATCACTTGCTGCTCCAGCACGGGAACGCGAGCAATGGTGCTTTGGGCAGAGGTTAGCTCTGCGGATCGGCTCCGATCTCGTGCCACTTGGCTGCGAAGAGCAAGCGCAAGGAACGCCGCAATAGCAGCGATCCCTACCAGCAGTGCAACCAGAATGACGACAGTATCCATCTCGAACTCACAAACAGCGCGATGCGCTGCTCGCTTCGGGTGGCCCTGTCGGTTGCAGATTCAAGACCTCGAAAGGTCAAGCACCTTTGGCAAAGCTAAACATTATTCCACACCTCATTCTGGGCATGTCAAGTCTTTTGAGAAAAAGATTTGAAAAAGTGATCATGAAGTGAGCAGAGGGATTTCGAATGCAGATCAGGAAGCCAGCTGTAAGAGCTCGCCTCGTACCGGACGGCTGATGAGACCGCATGAAGCTTGTTTCAGCTGCCGCACGATCGAATTCTCGTCTACTTATAATCTATAGCGAGGTGAACTTACATCTTCTCTTAGCTGAGCTCGGAAGGAGGCGCCCAGTCTTCCATTCGGAAGCAGATTTTCAGCACGCCCTTGCCTGGGTGGCTCAAGAGATGGAGCCAGACGCGAGGATTCGGCTCGAGGTTCCGCTCTACGGTCTTCAAGGACGTGGCGCCCTCGACATTACGATCAGAGACGGCAGGGGAACAACGGCTCTCGAGCTCAAATACTGCAAGGCACGTCTATCAGCAGACCATGAGGGGGAGAAGTTCGAACTGCCCGGCACCGTTGCTCGCGACCTGTTTCGACACGACGTCTGCAAAGACATCTGGCGACTTGAGCACGCGATCGGCAGTGGTCAAGCCGATCGTGGATTTTGCGTGGTCTTGACCAATGACCGGGGAATCTGGAGCGATTCAGGTTTTCAAGGGATTGACCAGCAGTTCAAGATCCATGATGGTCGCCACGTCGCCGGCTCGCTCAGTTGGAGCGATCGCGCGGGCGGGACGGCCAAGGGCCGTGAAAACCCCATTTGCCTCGCCGGCTCGTATGCCTTGGAGTGGCGCGACTACAGTGAGGTGCCAGTGAAGAATGGGAGGTTCAGAGTCCTTGTCGTGGAGGTGACCAGTTGGAGCAAGATCGAGCCCACGAGACAAGCCGATGGCGTTTCTTCAGACGTCGGGGAATACCAAGCCACTCCTGACCGTGGATCTACAAAAACCAGGTTTGAGCTGCTACGGCTGGCGATCATGGCCAGAGGTCATGATTCGGCCTTCACGCTCACTGAGATCGAGTCGATTGTTGGCGATCTTCCCCCTTCAGCTCGCTCTCACAATGCGTGGTGGTCCCATGTCGGGAGCCACCCACACGCAGTTTGGGAGCACGACGGATACCGGGCGTCTCCTCAGCTTGCACGAGGGATGGTGCGCTTCGTGAAGAAGCACTAACGCTATGAGCTTTGGCAACTCGAGCCGAAGATAATCGAATACCGTCGTGGTTTTGGGCACATGTGGACTCTAACAAGCTTGGGAGAGCGCAACCTTTCAAATTCGTGCCAACCCGGTGCCGTGGCTGATGATGCCCCCAGACGGTATTCGCCGATGGGCAGCCTCAATCCAAGTCTGGATTACTTCAACCCACAAGCGAAATCTGCTTAGCTGGGCTGAGTAGCGTTAGGCAGGCAGCCTCGCGGGGAATTTTATAGAAAAAGTCTTGCCGATTTTCATGCAGCGCGACATTACCGCTGAACATGAAGACATCAAACTTCAAAAACTGTATTCCTGACGCCGCCCAAACTCTTGGCCATCGCGACCCGATTCTCGAACCACAGACGCTTTCGGAGTGGCAATTGGCAATGTTCGTCAAGGTTCTTACTGTTCTCTCGTGCAGGGTGCTGGGAGTGGCCCTTCGTTCCTAGCCGACGCAACGCCTGACTCGGGGTACCCGCCAATCCGGTCACAGCTGGCGCAACCTGATGAGCGGGAAGGAGTGGCGACGGGAGGTTAAAGCAAGACGTCGCCGCGGCTACAACCTGAAGATCGAGCGCTACGATGATCGCTTCCTCGCCACGGTTCAGGGACCTGAAGTCACCGCTGATGTTTTCGCCAAAGACAGTTCGGAGGCGATGGTTAAGGGGCTTTTGCTCGGCGATTACATTGAATTCAACAGGAATTCAAAAGCTGCTTCCGTGACCGACCGAGCAATTGCCTGTCTCCTGGACGCGCTTGATAACGCTGACGGCCACCGTGTACTCAAGCTTTGCTCGAGCATGCCGGCTGCGTTCGCTGGAGGCTCCGAAATCCTGAGCTGCTATGGAGCCCTCCCCGTTGTGGCCGAAAGCTTCGCTGGGGTTCTCCGAAGTCTTGATGAGCAGCCCGTTGACGCCTTCAACCTTCTACAGGCGATGAACAGACTCGATGCCTCTATCCATGAAGATGCTGCAAGACCAATCCCGAGCTGGACCGAACTGTTCCAGAACACCGACTGGAATTTCGTACGAAGCAAGCTCGCGGATACCTTGTTTGAAAGAGCGGCTCCTTTCCATCTGGAGCTGCCTTCGGAAGCGGTTGTCCAAGACCAGAGGAGTTCTCGTCAGCACCTGCTCAATCTGCTCGGCCTGCAATACAAGGTCGGGAAGAACCTGATCAAGAGCACGCAGGCATCTATCGATGGGCTGTGCGGAAGGCCGGTAACGTCGAGTGAGTACCTTCACAGGCTGGCCGCGGCCATGGTGGATACGGGTTTGAACAAGCTCATCGGCATCAGACTCGAACCCTGAGATGT
>JAEVZK010000133.1 GCA_023392285.1 Armatimonadota bacterium
GGAACTGGAACGGAGTCTTTGGCGAGAAGCACGTTCGCGCCGACGTTAACTATTCCTATTCCACCACCGCCGGACGTCGAGACGAAGTGGACCGAACATGGTCGGCTCCCTACCTGTTCACTCATCAAAAGTCGGCGTTCGTGTTGTACGCGCAGCACGATCAAAAGCCAGATAAGAACACCGATCCCAGCGTGAGTCTGGAGAAGCCTGGCTGGCTGATGCTTCGCCGATTAATCAAGCCTTATCAGTGGGAGAAGCCGATCAAACTCGACGACAAACGAGCAATCGGAGATCCGGTTGCAATCAGCTACAAGGGCGAAATAGTTGTGGCTTATCCGAGCAAAGATGGATTGACGGTCCGATGGCTTCGCATGAAAGGCGGAACAATCGAGCGCGAACGCACAACTGTCGTTTCGACAGAGAACGCCTTGCCCTCTTTGGGAATCGCCGATGGCAAGCTCATTCTTTTCGACTGGTCGCCCACCACCGGGTGGGTTCATTATCGGGTGCTGGGCCGCAATCATCAGTTCAGCGCACCTTCTCTCCTGCTGTCGGATGGCGCTTATCCCAAGTCGGTGAAATCGACCGTACCTATTTCGATGGCATATGACGACGCAGCCCGACGGGTGATCATCGGTCTTGCTCAAGATCAGGACGAAGCGCGCCCGAGTCGTTGGCAAATCAGGCGCTATAAGTTCGTCAAGAATGGCTTTGTCGCTGCTTCAGCCCCTGAATGGGTCGAGGCAGAAAAGGGACAGGCGAGAGGCAGAAGTCGCCCCACCGTCTTGATCGACGAGAACGGCCTGACCGGCTGGAAGGGCCGCATCCTCTATTTTGGACAGGGCATGGTCAGTGCTGCCGCGCCCTGGGCTTGCGAGTACGTTGCGGAAACCGTCGGCGATAAGACTGTCGGCGGCGGCTGGATGGTGAAGCGCTACTACGACGAATGGACGCAAAGCCGCTCCGCCCCCTCCGCCTGCTGGTTCGGCGGAGACATTATTTACGCCTACCGCTGGATCGACGGCTCTCAAAACGACCGTGACAACCTTCTCCACATTGCCTACAATGGCAGTGGAGTGGAAAACGCCCCGATGGGAGACTTTGACGACATCGGATACATGCGCGATTTCGGGATCCGCAATTCCATCCTGTATCTGAGGCAATGAACCCCTTCTGATTGGGTACGGTGAAGGGAAACCGACCTGCCGTGTCCGCCTATTCTGTTATGAAAACTTCGCCCCGTTTCCTTCGCAGTTCGCTAAGAGCGATTTCAACCGGAGCCGTCTTGGCCGGGCTTGCAGTCTCCTTGTATGCCCAAAGCAAGCCTACGCCACCCAAAGAGCCGCAGAAAACCGATCTGAGCAAAGGCAACACGATGTTCGTCGTGCCCTACGCGCACCTGGACACTCAGTGGCGCTGGGCCTATCCCCAGGTCATCCGCGAATACATCTTTAACACCCTTCACGACAACTTCGCGCTCATCGAGAAGTACCCGCACTACATCTTTAACTTCAGCGGCTCGCGCCGTTACGAGATGATGAAGGAGTACTACCCCGACATGTACGAGCAGCTGAAGAAGTATGTAGCTGCCGGGCGCTGGTTTCCTTGTGGCTCCTCCGTCGATGAAGGCGACGCCAACGTTCCCAGCGGCGAGTCGCTCATCCGCCACGTGCTGTACGGCAACCGCTTCTTCCGCCACGAGTTTGGCGTGGCCAGTCATGAGTTCATGCTGCCCGACTGCTTTGGGTTTCCCTATGCACTCCCTTCGATCCTCGCTCATTGCGGAGTTCAAGGATTTTCAACTCAAAAGTTAACCTGGCACTCGGCTGTAGGTATTCCATTTAAGGTCGGCAACTGGATTGGGCCGGATGGCAACAGCGTTGTGGCGGCGCTCGACCCTGGCTCCTACGGAGGTGCGGTCACCGAAGATTTGAGCCAGAACACGAGCTGGCTGGCGCGCATTCAGAACACCGGCAAAATATCCGGTGCGTTCGTCGATTACCACTATTACGGCACTGGCGATATTGGCGGCGCCCCTGGCGCAAGTTCCGTCGACTGGGTCGAGAAGAGTATTGCCGGAACTGGCCCCATCAAGGTGATCTCGTCCCGATCGGACCAGATGTTCCGCGACCTCACCCCTCAGCAGATCGCGAAGCTGCCCACCTACCAAGGAGAGTTGCTGCTTGTAGAGCACAGCGCCGGATCGGTGACCTCACAGCCTTACATGAAGCGGTGGAATCGAAAGAACGAGCAGCTGGCAGATGGCGCGGAGCGCGCTTCCGTCGCCGCCATGTGGATGGGTGGCTACCGTTATCCATCGCAGCGGCTTTATAACGCTTGGGATCTCGTGCTCGGATCGCAGATGCACGACATGCTTCCAGGAACATCCATTCCAAAAGCCTATGAGTTCTGCTGGAACGACGAGCTCCTGGCCCAAAATCAGTTTGCCGCTGTCGAAACTGATGCCGTCGGCTCCATAAGCTCCGCATTAGACACCAGTGGAGCGGGCACCCCGATCGTCGTCTATAACCCCTTATCGCAAGATCGAAGTGATCTGGTGGAAGCTACTATCCCCGCATCTTGGAAGGGCGTGCAAATCGTAGGACCAGACGGCAAACCCGCAGCCGTGCAGATCATCGGTTCAGATGGCTCGAATTCTCGCATCGTTTTTCAAGCAAGCGTTCCATCGGTCGGCTTCGCGGTCTACCATGCCACGAGGACGGAAGAAGCACCTGCGTCGACCCTCAAAGTTTCCGAGCGAGTCCTAGAAAACGATAAGCTGCGCGTCACATTAAATGACGCAGGAGACATCGCTTCTATCTATGATAAGGCGAATGGACAGGAGGCCCTCTCCTCGCCCACGCGGCTTGAATTCCAATACGAGAATCCTAAGCAATTTCCTGCGTGGAATATGGACTGGGAAGATCAGCAGAAGCCGCCCCGAGCGGTGCTGAACACGACACCCACGTTCAAAGTCGTCGAAAATGGATCAGCCCGAGTCGCAATCGAGGTCACTCGCGAGATGGATGGGTCGAAATTCACTCAAACCATTCGCTTGGCCAAAGATTCGGGCGAAGTCGAAGTCAAAAACACGATCGATTGGCAAACTCGTGAGACAGCACTGAAATTTGCCATACCCTTAACCTCAGCGAACCCGAACGCCACCTACGACTTACAGCTCGGCGCGATCGCACGTGGTAACAATAACCCAACAAAGTACGAAGTTCCGCAGCACCAGTGGCTCGACATGACGAATCCAGCGGGAACCTTTGGAGTCGGTGTCCTGAATGACTGCAAATTTGGATCGGACAAGCCGTCAGATGACACCGTCCGCATGACTCTCATCTACACCCCAGGCGTTCAAGGGGGCTATGCCGATCAGGCCACGCAAGATTTTGGACGCCATGAGATTCTCCTCGCCATTCGTCCTCACGAAGGCGATTGGCGAGCGGCAAATATCCCAGCCGCTGCGGAGCGGCTGAATCAACCTCTGCGTGCATTCACGGCAACCGCGCATCCCGGCAAGCTGGGCAAGAGTTTCTCCCTCTTCTCCGTGGACTCCCCCCAAGTTTCTATCCAGTCCATCAAGAAAGCTGAGGACGGAGACGAGATCATTGTGCGCTTGAGAGAGCACTCAGGAAGTCCCGCCAAGATGGTTCACATCAAATCCGCGGTTCCCATTAATTCCGCGCGAGAACTCAACGGCCAAGAGATGCCAATTGGAACCGCAACCGTCCACGATGGAAAGCTCATGACGGACATAACGGGCTTTGGACTCAAAACCTTCGCCTTGAAACTGGCACCCGCGAACGCAAAGACGGCACCCGCAAGCAGCAAGCCGGTAAATCTCACGTTCGACGCAGATGTTGTCTCCACCGACAAGAAACGAGACGACGGCCAGTTCGGATCAACGGGCGAAGCGATCGCAGCCGAGCTGTTCCCGGCCAAACTGAACATCGATGGGATCGACTTTAAGCTAGGTCCCACAAAAGATGGCGCTAAAAACGCGGTAACAGCGCGCGGTCAATCCATTTCTATCCCCGCCGGATTCAATCGTGTGTATCTCCTCGCCTCAGCCGAGGGTGACACCCGAGGAGATTGCCGCATCGGGGCCGATCGTCACGAAGTGACGTTCCAAGATTGGACAGGATACGTGGGGCAATGGGATAATCGCCTCTGGGCAGGAGATCCAGGGCCGAATTTCACGAATTACGGCGAAATGATTGGCCTCGTCCCCGGTTTCGTTAAGAAGAGTGAAGTGGCTTGGTTCGGTTCCCACACCCATCTTCCGAGTGGAAACACATTTTATAAGCGAAGTTATCTCTACAAGTACGGCTTCGATGTTCCGGCTGGAGCAACCTCGATCACGCTTCCGAATGATTCGAAGATTCATGTCTTCGCCGTGTCGGTAGCTAAGAACACCGATGACGAAGTCGCGCCCTCGGTGCCGCTCTACGATCAGCTAGACGATCGAGATGGGGCCACGATGCCGTCAATCTCGCCCGCCTCCGGGCAATTCTCGGATGCCACCCAGATCACTATCAATCCCCCGCTGTATCACACGCCGGGAGGACTGCATTACACGCTGGACGGCACCGATCCCACGGCCTCCTCGCCGGTTTACTCGGGGCCGATCACGATAGCTGACCCGACCACCGTTAAAGCCGCGGAGATCAGCAGCACCGGAGAGATGGGAAGCGTCGTAACCGCGACGATCGACGTGAGAGATACGACCGCTCCGAAAGTTGTCTCGGTCAGCTCGCCAAAAGCACTCGGCCTTGCCCGCGTAGTCTTCAACGAGCAGGTGAATATCGCGTCCGCACAGTCGCCAGAGAACTATCAATTTGCCTCGGGAGTGAAGGTGGTTTCGGCACAATTGATGCCGGATCGGCGAACTGTCGAGCTTGCCCTGTCCGATCCGCTTCGTATCGGCACAACCGAGAGCGTGACGATCAAAGGCATCAAGGATTTGGCTAAGAACGCGAACGTTCTGACCGATCAGACGATGACCGTCGCGGAGGCTTCGGCCGTTTTCACCGCACCAGAGCTCGCGCCGGGAGTTTCCAAGCGATTTCAAGTGGCTGAACTGCCGGTCAAGGCGGAGGCTCACTTCACCGTGAATATGTTCGTCAAGCCAGAGAAGATGCCAGAGAATCTCACGATCATTGGTGGCTTTGGCCGAGGCACAGATGGGCGCACCGGAACCGGAAGATACTTCACAAAGATGGCCAATGGCATCACTTTCTGGGCAGCTAATGCCGATACCTTCACAAAAGCGCAGCTGGACCTTGGAAAGTGGCAGATGCTGACCGCCACTTACGATGGGAGAACCTTAACTGTCTACAAAAATGGGGAAAAGGTGGGCGAGCAAGAGGTGAGGTTGAACGATGACCAGCCGGTTGCGCAGGCCTTCCCACTGGATGCGTGGGATCGCAAACGAAAGTTTGAGGGCGAGATCAGAGACTTCACGATCTGGGATCAAGACTTGCCCGAAGCCGCGATCAAGAGGCTCTACGCCGCTGGAAAGTCCTAGCCCCTTTGGACTGCGGTGACTTGTCACCGCTTTTCCCTCATCGGAGCTTGCTCCGACGCGCCAATCATTCGCTAATTGGCGCGTTTTAGCCGCGCAATGGCGCGAAGCAGGTGGAAAACGACGCCGAGACTGGCGCGATGGGTGCCAACTGATGAGAAAATCGCGCCCGTCCGGCGAATTTCGGCGCCGAAACCTGAGGAAAAGGCGGAAAGGAACCGAGGATTAGAGTGAAACCATGGCATACCTAAGCGAAATTCTCTCTGATGTCGATCTTTCCGCGGCCTTGCGTAACTTGGCCCGAGTCTGCGCTGAACATCAGGCTGAACTCGGTCTGAGCGATGACGACATGGCGGAAATCAATATCGTCACCTCGACCTTTTCCGATGATTTGCAAGACGCTTTTGATGCAAAAGCGGCCGCTCACTCGGCGGTGATTGAAAAGAACAAGAGCCGGGAGCGGGCAAGAGAGTTGGCTTCTGCCTGGTCGAAGACTTTTCGGGCAAGCACCGACATCTCCGACTCCTTGTTAACCGAGATGAAGCTCGCCCCTCACGTCGTTCCTGGCACGCGCACCGCGCCTAAAGCACCTTCCGACGTAATTCTGTCCTCAAATGAAAGCGGGGACGTGCTCTTGCGATGGAATCGGGGAGGAAACCGGCAGGGAACTCAATTCATCATCGAGGTGCGTTACAGTCCCGACGCATCTTGGTCCATGCTTGCGAGCGTCACGCGCTCAAGTTACCGCGCCCATTTCGAACCCGGGCGATATGTGGCCTTTCGCATCCGCGCTCAGCGCGCAAACCAGTCGAGCGCCTATTCTTTGCCGGTTTCGCTGTGGTCCTCCGGGCAAATTTCGCTCGCGGCTTGAGGCGAGTTGAGAACTGTTCATGAAAAGAAGCACTAGGCCGGAGGGTGGGGCGACATCCATTCGCAAGGAGTGAGGACTGGAGCGGGCGACGAGATTCGAACTCGCGACTTCAACCTTGGGAAGGTCGCACTCTACCACTGAGTTACACCCGCACGGCGCTATCTTTCTGGAGCGGGTGGCGGGAATCGAACCCGCATAGCCAGCTTGGAAGGCTGGAGCTTTACCACTAAGCTACACCCGCTCGTGAAGTTCTATTCTACACGGAATGCGCCGGAGAATTCTGGCGCAAGTGAGGCCGGATTCCGCTAAACTCGGGACTATGCGGGCAGAATTTCAGGCGGCGTTCGAGGGCGCGAAGGAAGTGCTCGACGTGTTCGCCAGCGATCCCGCGACTCTCGACGCGATGGAGGAAGCTGCCCGAGCCATCGCCGATGCATTCAAACGCAGGGGTCGAGTTTTCGCCTGCGGGAACGGAGGAAGCATGTGCGATGCGATGCATTTTGCCGAGGAATTCTCTGGCCGGTTCAAGGAAGACCGTGAGCCTTATCCTGCGCTCGCGCTGAGCGATCCCGCGCACATGAGTTGCGTCGCGAACGACTATGGTTACGATCATGTGTTCTCGCGACAAGTCGATGCCCTCGCCCATGAGGGCGATGTCCTCGTCATTCTCAGCACAAGCGGCAATTCTCCCAACATCATTCTCGCTGCTGAAGCCGCGCGCAGGCGAAAGGCTCTGGTTTTCGGCTGTCTTGGCAAGGGCGGGGGCGCGGTTAGCGGGCTATGCCACATTGTTTTGCACGCTCCTGGCGAAACTTCGGACCGGATTCAGGAGCTTCACATGATGGCGCTCCACATGATCATCGAACAGGTGGAGAAGGAGATGCGCGCCTGAGCCAAAATCGCCGGGCTTGGCTCATTGTTTGGTTCTTTGCCATCCTGCCTTTGCTTGGATGGTGGCTTTACGGCTTATTTGATCTCGATGAGGGGTTCTACGGTGCCGTAGTCGTGGAAATGAATCGACGGGGCGAGTGGATCACGCCCTTTTACAACGGCCACCCTTGGTTTGAAAAGCCGATCCTGCTCTATTGGCTGGGCAAGCCGCTCGTCTCGCTGTTCGGAGTTGCCGTAGGCTCGCGGCTGCCGAGCATCTTGGCGACGATTGCCACCTATGGACTGGTTGCTTGGTTCACAAGACGACGATTTGATGACCATACGGCGCGCTGGTGTGTCCTAATTCTCTCGACCAGTCTCTTAGTTGTCGGAGTTGGGCGCATGATGATGACCGACGCGCTACTCTCTTTCTGCATGGCGGGAGCTTTGCTCACCTTTTGGGAATCTTTGGTCGGGAGTGTGCGCTGGAGATGGCTTGCCGCTTTCTTTCTTGGGCTCGGGGTGCTCGCAAAGGGGCCGGTCGCCCTCTTGTTGTTCGCGCCAATTGCCATCGTCTTCTTCTTTCGTGAAAGAGAGTTCCGCCAGAAGTTCAAAGGAGGCTGGCTCCTTGGCACTCTCATCTTCGCGCTGACGGTTTCGAGCTGGTATATGCCCGCTTATCTGGCAAACGGCCAAGAGTTCGTTCAGAAATTTCTTATCGAGCAGAATTTGAATCGATTCACCGGCGGCGATCAGGCACATACCCTCCCCGGCGTTGCGGGTTATCTGATCTACTTTGGAGTGTTGCTGCTTGGAATGATGCCTTGGATCTTCTTCCTGCGCAGTTCGGTCAAGCTGGCTTGGAAGCAGCCGCTCGGGCAGTACCTGATCATCTGGGCGGCGATACCTTTTCTGTTCTTTTCGATCAGCAAAGCCAAGCTGCCCCACTATATTCTTCCGTGCTGTGTCCCGCTCGCGATCTTAATTGGAGCGAAGCTGGCGAAGTATGCCACGGATGCGGAGAACTCCCGCTCATCTCTGCGCCCTTATCGAGGCGCTTTCCTGGCCAGTGTCATGGTCTGTCTTCTTGCTAACTTTGCATTCATCTACTATTACAACTTGTTTCACCGGGAGGTCCATCAGCTAGCGGCTTATGTGGCGACTCACCAAAAGGCTGGCGAAGATGTGGATTCCTATCAAATGGGCCGGCGCGAGAAGAGCATGGGGACCGGCAAGATGAAGATCCAAGAGACGTCTCATCCCTCGCTTGCGATGTACTTGGACCAGCCGATCCGCGAACCAGAAACAATCGAGCAGCTCTTGGCCGATCCTTCCGCCCAGTGGATCATTACTCGCTGGAATCGGCTCTCTTCGGGGGACATCGAGACACTTGATTCCCGTGGACGGACAATTCGCGAGGTCAAATTTGGGAAGCAAGACCTGTACCGGCTCTATTACTTGTCCGCCGCTGATACAATAGCGCGGTGAATCGGACCTTTGACGAAAATTTGCAACTGTATGCAGAGCTCATTCTGCGCGAGGGCCTTGGTTTAGCGCAGGGACAGGAACTCATTGTGGTCGCGGAAATCGATCAGGCTCCTTTCGTCCGACTTATTGCGCGCGAGGCCTACCGAATGGGCTCAAAGAATGTAGAAGTGCTTTGGCAGGACTCGCAAACTACGCTGATCCGCTTCGAGGAAGGGAGCGAGGAAGCGCTGCGATATGCACCAGCTTGGCTAATCGATGGCATCGTCGAAGGACATCGCAACAATGCCGCTCGACTAGGGATCTTGAGCAATGATCCCAACCTGCTCGCGCCCATAGAACCGCAGAAGGTGGCCATAAGCAGCCGCGCGCAGAGTTTAGCTAGAAAGGAAATCAGCAATCTCATCGCGACGAACCACGTAAATTGGTGCCTTGTGGGAGCGGCTTCGCCAGAATGGGCGCAACGCGTCTTCCCTGATCTGCCGCAAGAAGAGGCTGTCTCACGTTTGTGGCAGGCTATCTTTGCGACTTCACGTGTTTTGGAGGAGGACCCTCTCGCGGCATGGCATCTTCATCGGGACACGGTAAGGAAGCGTAAAGATTGGCTGAACTCTCTGCGCTTAGATCACCTTCGATTCCAAGGCCCGGGAACTGATCTCACGGTTGGTCTTGTGAAGAATCACATCTGGATCGGAGTCGAGTCCACGATGAAGAATGGAGTGACTTGCTCTCCGAATATCCCAACCGAAGAGATCTTTACTATGCCTGATCGAACGAGAGTGGATGGACGCGTGACGAGCAGTAAGCCATTGAGCTTGCGTGGCCAGATCATCGATGGAATAGAAGTAACGTTCTCAAACGGGGAAGCCATTCATGCGAGGGCTCGCTCGGGCGAGGAGAGCCTACTTCAACTGTTAGCGACCGATGATGGCTCGAAACGGTTGGGAGAGGTGGCCTTGGTGCCGAATAGCGCCATCACCGCGAAGGTGGGAATCCTGTTCTATAACACGCTATACGACGAAAATGCGGCGAGCCACATCGCTCTGGGAGGATGTTATGGAGAGAACTTGGAGGGCTATAACGAAATGGGCGCGGAAGAGCGTCTTAAGGCTGGAGCTAACGATAGTCTCATCCATGTTGACTGGATGATCGGCTCGGGCGAGATGAATGTGGACGGAGTCACGGACGATGGTCGGAGCATCCCGATCATGCGAGCGGGCGAGTGGGTTTCCTAGCGGTTATCATTCGAGCTTTCTAAAATAGATTATCGATACGCGCTACATTCGTGGACTTAAGAAAATCGCAATCTTCCTCTTCTTGGGAGCGGCGGTCAATCTGGTTTGGTTTCTTCTCGACATTCGCGAGGAGGCTCGCCTTGCCAGCCAGGGTGTGGTCGTTCAGGGGAGAGTCGAGCGAGCGTACGAGCAAAAGTCGTATCACTCCGACAACATTCCCGCCACGTACTTCTATCTCCGGGTGAGCTATCCCGTCCAAGACCATCTTTTTTACAAGACCTTCGAAGTGCCTTGGGAAATGGTTCGAGATCACCCTACTGGAACGCTCATTGAAGCCAGCTACGATCGGGATTCGCCCGCAACTGCCCAATTGACTGAGGATTTGCAGAGCTCGGCCAACAGTCGAAAGTCACTGGCGAGGATGATCGTGTTTCTCATACTGTGCGGAGGCGTTCTCTGGCACCGGAAATCGCAGATGTCCGGTGCCAGCGCTCCTAAGGATGGATGTCGACCTTCGTCCGGTCTGGATAAGCCGGCTTCTTAATGGCAGGTGGCGTGTACGTCGCCAATTGCTTGTTGATCTCGGCGATCGCTCGATCGAGTTGGGCGTCGCGGCCTTGCCGCCACAGATAGGGATCAAGCTCCACCTCGATGTCTGGCTGCACGCCCCAGTTCTCAACGTCCCACGTTCCGTTCGGATTGAACATCGCAACGTCAGGAGCATTGACGGCCCCGCCATCGACAAGAGAGAACGAGAAGGCTCGAACGAGTCCGCCCCAAGTCCGCTTTCCTACCAGCGTGCCAACCTTGTTTGCGCGGAAGAGCCACGGGAACATGTCCCCACCGGAACCCGCATATTGGTTCGTCAGCATGACCTTCGGTCCGAAGATCGCAAGCCCTGGCGTGGGCCAATCCTTTCCGTTTCGAGGTGTAAACACCGCATTGAGGGTGCGCTTCATTTCATTGATCATATAGTCGTTGATCAATCCGCCATGATTGAACCGCTCGTCGATGATCATGCCGTCACGCCCGGCTTGAGCGTAGTAGTAGCGCTGGAACGAGGTCCATCCGCCCACTCCAGTGTCGGGAACATGAACGTAGCCTGCTCTACCGTTGGTCATCTTGGTGACATAGCGTCGATTGTCTTCCACCCAAGCTCGATTGCGCAAGGCTGTCTCGCTCGGAACGGGAACTACAGTGACTTCGCGCGAACCCGAGCCATCGGCATTGGGCCCAATCTTCAGCTTCACCTGCTTCCCGGCCTTGCCCTCCAACTTTTCGTAGATATCGTTTGAGTCCTTCAGGTCGGCCCCATCGATGGCGAGGAGATATTCACCTTCTTTCGCGTTAACTCCTGGTTGAGTGAGTGGAGCATAGAGGCCGGGATTCCAACTTTCGCCGTTGTAAACGCGGGTAAGCCGATATCGACCGTTCTCAAACGCATAATCTGCACCGAGCAGTCCGCCGGGAACTCCCGCTGCTCCAGGAATATCGCCCCCCTGGCACCACATGTGGCCAATCGTCATCTCACCCATCATGTCGGTAAACAAGTAGTTGAGATCGTCCCGCGAGCAGATGTTCGCCAAGAAGGGCTCGTACCGCTTTGCTAACACGCTTAGATCGTTTCCGTGCATGTTGGGCGCGTAGAAGAATAGGCCTTCGTTTCTCCAGACCTCGTGGTACATCTGGTTCCATTCCGCACGCGGATTGATCTTGACCTTCAAATCATCCAGATTTACCGCGCCTTGGCCCGGCTGAGGCGGCATCATCGTGGAAGCAATGGTCAGCGTTCCGCGAGCGCTCAGGAGCAGTTTTGTGCCGTCAGGAGTAGAGCCGAGAATAGCTGCGCCGGGCATGAAGGGAGAGACCTTTCTATCTGAGAAACTAAATTTCGTGATTGTCGGAATAGCAGGTGAGGTAAGGGTCGCCTTGGCCGGGCTTTCCTGCAGGAAGAAGACGCTCGCGGTTCCCGGCTCGATCGCGACATATTCTTTGGTCGGAATCGGAAGCCAAATGATCCGCTGATCGATCCCGTCTAAGTCGATCTTGGTGACGATTTCCTTCTGGCCGCTTGGAGGGGCGCCTCCTGCCCCCGGCCGGGGGCCTGCGGGAGTCTTCGCGACACCCGTCTCTTCGTCACTTTCGGGTTGCAGCGGATTAGGAGTTTCTTTACTCAGAACGACCGCGTAGATGCTGCTCACCACATTGATGTTGCTCAGGCTGGACATGTCCAAGTAGCTTGCCGACCAACCCGTGTTGGTGCTCGCCCCAAAGTAGAGATACTTCCCGTCGCGATCAAACACCGGCAACTGTGCGTTGCTCAGACCGTCAGTGATTTGGGTGCTCTTCCCAGATTCGAGGCTGTAGAGAAATACCGCGTTCAGGTGATTGTCCAGGTCACGAGAATAGGTCAGCCATTTGCTGTCGGGCGACCAGCGCGGGCGAATGTTGGTTCGAGGATCCTCATAGAGCCCTGCATCGACCTTTTGGTTCGTGTGCGACTTGACGTCGAATATCCAGATCTGATGTCGGTTGTCGGTATAGGCGATTTTCTGAGAGTCCGGTGACCACACGGGGTTGGAGTAGAAAGCGGGTGCCTCCCCCAAGGCGTAGCTTTCGATCGCATTCGTCTCCGCATTTTGGAGCACCAGATGATAGCCTTCACCACCCTCGTCGCTAAGATAAGCAACGGTCTTTCCGTCGGACGACCACGCGGGATCATGTCGAGCGACGCCTTGTACATCGCTCAGGTTGCGAACATCTCCCTTCTGCGCTGGTGCGGTTAAGATATAACCGCGCGCCTCGATTGCCACTCTTTGGGCGGATGGCGAAATGCTCCCGCCTTGGACATACGGCTGCAGATCTTTGAACTGAGTCCGAACTTCGGGGAAATCTCCGTTGATGTCGATTGGGATCCGCTTGTTCGTTTTGGTTGCTGGATCGAAGATGTTGATGGAGCCCAGGCGCTCATAAACGATGCCTCCCGGGCCCGCGGTGGCGGATTTGATGTCGAAACCTTCGCCTTTGACTTCTTCAGTCACCACGTTTTTCACGGGATCGAAACTATAAAGCCCCACCGGTCCTCGCTTGTCGGACGTGTAGTAGATTTTGCCGCCGATCCACATAGGGTTCTCGTCGTTGGAGTTTTTCCGGGGAATCTCCCGCACCTTCGAATCGGACATCTGGCCAATCCAAATCGGAGAAGTTTGTCCGCCTCGGTACCGCTTCCAAGCTTCCTCCCACTTCCAGCCAGGGCCGTAAGCAATCTTGCTTCCATCCGGAGAAAAGCTGCCGGTGCTTGCCATTGGAAACGGCAACGGTTTAGGCACGCCTCCGCCTACGCCTACGGTAAACAATCGAGGACCGTCGGTTGCCGACAACATGGCGGACGAGAACAGCACCGACTTTCCATCGGGCGTCCATCCTTCACAAATATCTCCCGATGGGTGATAAGTGAGACGCTTCGGCACGCCACCCTTTGCAGGAACAATAAAGACATCGGTGTTCCCGTCGTATTGCCCGGAGAATGCCACCATCGTGCCGTCAGGAGAAAAGAAGGGATTGCTTTCGGTACCCACCGCACTCGTCAGACGGTGAGCATCGCCACCCTCCCTGGCAACCGACCAGAGGTCGTCCGCAAATTGGAAAACGATGCTGTCTGCATTCATGGTTGGATGCCGCATCAGGAGAGGCGCTTTGCCTGGGTCGAAGGGGTTGTTCTGTAACGTTGATAACGCGAAAATCGCAGCAATGAGCGGCATGCTTGGAGCGTAGCGTCATGGCAACAAAATTTCAACCTCCAAGCGATATATTGGCAATTTAAGGCGTCCGGGAACTTCGCGAACAACTGACCCGAACAAGCTCCAAGATGTCTCTGTCAAAACAAGAACTCCCAATGGAGGGAGAAAGGAGAGCAACTTAAATGGCAGAGAATGACAACATTCAACATGGCATCGACGACAATCCCCGCAATGATGCGGAGAAGGGCGCAGCCCTCGGAGGGATCGGTGGACTGGTGACGGGTGCGGTTGCTGGGGCAGGTGCAGGACCGGCGGGTGCGATTATAGGCGCAATCGTGGGTGGCGTAGTGGGCGCAGCGGGAAGCGGTGCCGCCGTTGCCGCCGTCGATCGGATGGACAACGATAACAACGTCACCGGAATTGGCGATAAGGTGACCTACCGCGATAAGGATGATCGAGATTACAGCGAATACGAGAGTGACTGGAGATCAGACTACGACCAGAACTATGCTTCAACAGGTCGACCATACGATAATGATTATCAGCATGCCTACCGCTACGGCCACGATCTGGCGACGCACGAGAGCTACCGGGACAAGCAGTGGAACGATGTCGAGGACACCGCCCGATCCGATTGGGAGAGAAGCAATCCCGGCACTTGGGATAACTATAAGCAGCCAATCCGGTCAAGCTGGGAGCGCTCCACTGGAATAGGTAATGGCGTTCCCGGAGTTCAAACCGGTGGCCATGCAAATGATGGGTCTCCCGACACGCGCGGCATCATGGAGAAGACGGCTGACACATTGACCGGCGACAACATCGATGATAAAACAGGTAAGCGAGTCGATGGAGGAAATCTCGACCCAACCGGCAACAATCCCAACCGATACGCTTACGCCGATCAGCCGGGCATCCAAACCGGAGGTCATGCAGCTGATGGTTCACCAGACACTCGTGGGATTAGCGAGAAAATCGCCGACACCGTTACGGGAGACAAGTACGACGACAAGACTGGCAAGCGAATCGATTAAAATCCCTTCCTTGCAAAATGCGGCACCGGCTCTTGCCGGTGCCCTTTCTATTTGGACTTCTTTCCAAGCCGGGTATTCTAGGCCCAAGGATGGAAAGTCGGGTGCCGATGCGAACCTGCATTGGGTGCCGACGTAGAAGAGAGCAGTCGTCTCTTTTACGGGTGAGTCGAGACGCAAATGGCGTTCTTCGACCATCTCCACCGACGTCTCGCACCGGACGTGGTGCTTATATCTGCCCCGAAACTCCTTGCCTCGCTGCCGCGCTCAAAAACGACCGATTATCACGCGCGCTAAAGGAGAGGATCGACCCAAACGAGAAAGCACAACTTAAAGAAGAATTAGAATGCAAACTGAGGTAAAGAAAACAAATATGACGTTTTCCATCGCGGATCTCGCCACCGAGTATGATCTCGCGCCGGGCACCATCTATGGCGTCCTTGGCGAACTTGGCATCGAACACGATGGCAACGCATTCGAGGCCGACGATGATACACTCGAACTCGTTAAAGATGCCCTGAGCGAGAAAAAGGGGTCCAAACAGATTTTCCTGAAGCCGGGCAGCACCCCGCGCGATGTTGCCGCAGCGTTGGGTGTCGCTCAAAACGAAATTCAGAAGGCGCTCGTCACGAAATTCCGGGTGATGGCAACTCTGACCACCTCGCTCAAAGATGACGTCGCGAAGAAGCTGGTCGAGAGCTATGGGTACGAATACCACGAGGCAGAGGCCCCGAAGCCAAGGCCAGCCATTAAGCCTAAAAAGCAGGTGGGAGCTCAGCCGCGTCCCCCAGTTGTTACAATCATGGGCCACGTCGATCACGGAAAGACCTCGCTGCTCGACCATATCCGCAAGGCCAACGTCGCTTCGAAGGAGCACGGCGGCATTACTCAGCACATCGGCGCCTATCAGGTCGAACTTCCTGAAGGAAAGATCACCTTCCTCGACACTCCAGGTCACGCGGCTTTCACTGCAATGCGAGCTCGTGGTGCCCAGGTGACGGACATCGCCATTCTTGTCGTCGCTGCCGATGATGGCATCATGCCGCAGACCCGCGAGGCGATTCAGCACATTCAGAACGCTGACGTGCCTATGATCGTCGCGGTAAACAAGATCGATAAGCCTGACGCGAATCCCGATCGAGTTCTGCAACAACTGACCGAATTCAACGTGGTTCCCGAAGCCTACGGTGGTCAAACCATGACCGTCAACGTCTCAGCACTCACGGGGCAAGGAGTACCGGATCTTCTTGAGGGAATCCTCCTCACTGCCGAAGTGATGGAGCTGAAAGCGGATCCGAAGGCAGAGTTGCAGGGAGTCGTCGTTGAGGCCAAGCTTGAGAAGGGACGAGGTCCTGTGGCTACCATTCTGGTTCAGGAAGGGACTCTGAAAATCGGCGACTCCGTGATCGTTGGCTTGACCGCCGGCCGCATCAAGGCGATGACGGATTACACCGGAGCTAAAGTCGACGAGGCTGGTCCATCCACCCCGGTTGAAATACTCGGACTTAGCGACGTTCCGGCGGCTGGAGATCATGTTCAATTCGCGGAAGATGAACGGACTGCTAGGAACGTGGCGGAAGAGCGCGCTCAGAAGGCTCATGCGAAGTCGCTTGAAGCGCCGAGTCGAGGCATGACCCTGAGCGAGTTGCGCAAGAAGCTTGAGACGGAAGAGCTTCGCGAGCTGAACCTCGTGATCAAAGCCGACGTGCAGGGTTCGGTTGAGGCCGTTCGCGGGATGCTGGAGAAGGTTAAGAATGAAGAGGTCGAAACCAAGATCATCCTTAGCGGCGTCGGTTCGATCACCGAATCTGACATTCTCCTCGCAAGTGCTGCCAATGCCATCGTGGTGGGCTTCAATGTCAAGCCTGAAGGAAAGGCGAAGGCGGAAGCCGAAAAGCGAAAGGTTGAGATTCGCACGTACACGATCATCTATGAATTGATCGAGGACATCGAAGCGGCTGTCAAGGGCATGCTCGAGCCGAAATTCGAGGAAAGCTACCTCGGGACGGTCGAAATTCGAGTTCGCTTCCAGTTCGGGCGCAAAGGCGTCATTGCTGGATGCTACGTGACGGATGGCAAGATTACGCGCAATGCCAAGTGCCGAGTGCGTCGAGGCAAGGACATCGTCTATGAAGGCGAAGTTAACACGCTCAAACACCTCAAGGACGACGTCCGTGAGGTAACTCTCGGTATGGAATGCGGCGTCACCTTCGAGAATTGGGAAGCTTTCAAGGAAGGCGACATGATCGAAGCCTACGAAATGATTCAGGTCAACGCCTAA
>JAEVZK010000137.1 GCA_023392285.1 Armatimonadota bacterium
GCAATGAGTAACATTCGAAATATTTGGGCTCTATGCGTAGCATTCGCTCTCGCCATTGGCGTCGTAGCCGCAGTTGGCCTTCATCAAGCGGAGCGTCAGGTTCCATCTCAAAGGCAGCAAGAACCGGTCGAACTTCCAAACAAGTTACGAACGCTCCAAGACTTAGCACTTGTAGAGGAAGCTCAATCACTGTCCAAGTTGGAAAAGACTGAGGTTTTGCTTCGATGGCTGATCGAGGAGCGGAGGCATCCAACACCCGTCGAGCCGGGCATCACAGGGGGGCCCGTAGGTTCATTTTATATTCAGCGGCAGATCCTCGAATGTATGGGTGACAAGGGTGAGCCGAGAGCCATCCGCTGGCTTGGACGACAACCGTCCACATCTCCAGAGGTCCGCCGACTCATGCTCATTCAGGTCGATGATCTTGACAATGCGCGGACTTTAGACGCTCTGATTTGGACGCTCAAATCCGATCCGAATCCTTACATCCGTGCCTATGCGGCAAGATGGCTTGACCTTTGGGACGACCCGGTTGTCTTACCGGCACTAGAAGCCGCAACAAAAGATCCCTTCGTGCTTGAATATAACAGCGTCGAAGGCACATGGAAGCATCCAGACGGACATATCGTGTGGCGACCTGTTGTTGAAATGGCAGAAGAGTCATTGCGTAACCTGAATGCGGCGAAGTCGGAATCTGACGCAAACCGTCTACTAGTCACCAAGGAGCGCTACCAGAGACGCTTTGAAGGTTACGAAGATTTCGTGAGGGAGCATCAGGCTGAACTTCAGCGACTCCTCGCGATCGCGATGAGCGATTCACCTGACAAGATGAACCTTATTCAGCACTAGCAGTCCTCGAAGCCCACTTGGTTCAAAGTAAGCGATTGGGCAAACCCCAGGGAAAGGGTGGAGGATTTAACGTAGGGTGCGCTTCCACTCCGTATTGAGCTGATCTATGGTCTTTCGCGTTGCGCTTCGGAAAATCGCCTCGGCACTGACGCCCGATCGGAAGCCCTGGTCCAGATTTCTCAGTAAATTGGGTGCGTAGCGGTGCGCGGTCCAATCGAGGAAAGCCGCTGTGGTTCCATATCCATCGGTGCAGTTGGAGCCGGCTCCGGGGCGAGGCCTTCTTGAAATTGGGTCGAACCAGTAGTAACGCACGTAGTCCGCGATGCCTTCCACCAGCCAATTTGGGCAGTCGCGATAGCCGACTTGAACAACATGCATCAGTTCGTGCACGACCATACCGAGGTCATCCGGATTCGCGGATTGGGCAGGAATGCAGATGTCACCTCTGACGGTATTCGGATCCCAGCTCGTGTTCGTCCACGCGATCTTGCCGTCGTGCGGCTGGAGATCGTTTGCAACAATAATTTGGATGATGGTGGTCCCTCTCCCCGTTGTGTCGAGAAGCTTAAGAATCTTCGGATAAGCCGCTTCGGCCGTCGCTTGTGCTTTCCGACCATACTTCGACAAGACGGCTTCCTGTTCAGAGTTGGCCGATCGCACGACAACGCTGATCTGAACTCTGGCCTGAGCCGCCGCAAGCAGGAGAACCGGAAGGATCGGCATGTAGAGCAGTGTACCAGTTCAGGCGCTTGCAAGAACTGCCACTTCGTGGGTACAATCTCCGCACAACTCTGAAGACAGCAGGTGGCAATGCCGTAATGTCCAGCAATTGGACGCCAGCCGAGGGGAAGGGAATATGGTTTAGCGGACTCCGTCCGCACCTATCGACTTCGCGCGGCTGATCCGGCGAGGTCGTTTTTGTTTTGGAGTGCGGTAATTCATTACCGCTTTCGCGCGCTAAGAAGAGCGTGGGCTTTGGCCGAAGCGAAAGCGGTGACAAGTCACCGCAGTCCAAAAAGTCTCCAGGGAAGGTGCATCCTATGCCAACAGCAGCAAAAGCACGCACAATCGAGCAGGCAAAAGAGTGGTATTCCAAATCGCTCGGCGTAGTCTTTACCGACTATCGCGGCCTGAAGAACAAAGAAATGCAGGATCTGCGCCGAACCCTCCGCGCGAAGGGCGGTGAAGTGCATGTTCTGAAAAATACTCTGTTCCGAATTGCCGCGGGTGATGACGCAAGCAACCTGCCTCACGATTTTCATAACGGAACCACCGCAGTGGCATTCGTTTTTGAGAACGAGGGCGAGGTGGCCAAGTCCTTGCTCGATTATGCGAAAACGAATAAGAAACTCATCGTGAAAGGTGGTTTCTTCGGTGGCAAGGCTTTCACCGCCAAAGATGTGCAGGCGCTCTCTGAGCTGCCTCCGCGCGATGTGCTGATCTCTCAGGTGATCGGTGCGATCGCGGCACCTCTTTCCGGTCTTGTCGGCGTCGTCGAGGCGCTATACGCAGATCCCATCCGAGTGATCGGTGCGGTGGCAGACAAGGTCGCGGAAGGTTCTCCTTTGCCCGAGAAATCGGCTGATGAGAATCCCGGCGGAGAATCCACGACCGAAGAAAAACCAGCCGAGGAAGCGGCTCCTGCAGCCGACATCCCCGCCGACCAGCCGGTAGAGACATCGGCAGATACGAATTCAACCGAAGCATCTGAAGAGGCTTCGAGCTAACGGAGAAAAAGAGAAATGGCAGTAGCAATTGATAGCCTGGTCGAACAGATCAGCGGCATGACAGCCCTTGAGCTCAGCGAGCTCAAGAAGGCCCTCGAAGATAAGTTCGGCGTTACCGCAGCAGCCCCCATGGGCGGCTTCAATCCGGCAATGTTCGCCGGCATGGGTGGCGGCGCAGCAGCAGCTCCTGAGGCTGAGGAGAAGACAGAATTCGATGTCATCCTCTCCGCAGCCGGCGATGCCAAGCTGCAGGTCATTAAGGTCGTCCGAGAAATCACCGGCCTCGGCCTCAAGGAAGCCAAAGACCTCGTCGATGGCGCTCCGAAGCCGATCAAGCAGGCCGTCGGTAAGGACGAAGCTGACAAGATCAAGGCGCAGGTCGAAGAGGCCGGCGGTAAGGTCGAAATCAAGTAAGCCTTACTTAATAATTCTTAAAGCCGCTTCGCCTACGCGAAGCGGCTTTTTCTTCTCCCACCCAAACTCCTGCGATTTCGTAACAAGCCTCAGCCAAAACAATAAGAGAGAGTTGCAACATCCTTTAAAATGTGGCTATGCTTGCGAGCCTCGCACTTGTCTTTGCCTTTCGCCAGACTGACCCGCTGAGTGATCCCGTATTCAGCCAGCCCATTACAATGCAGTCTGAGGCGGAGTCGTTCTCGGCCGTCTTGAACCGCGCAGGCGAGAAACTTCATGTGCACCTGTACGCGGCGCCCGGCATCGCCGATCAAGCTTTCGCGATGGAGATGGACGATCGCCCGGCTCGTGAAGGCTTGTCGATGATCGCTCAGCACTTCAATCTGAGCTGGGAAAAGAAGGACGATGGCTATCGCCTCTTTCGCAGCCCAGCACAGGATCAGGCGTGGCAGGCGGCCTACCGCGAGCAGTCGAGCCGTTCCGAGAGAGCCTGGAGAGACGGGGCAAGAGCAGCCCTGAATGCCCAAGCCGATCCTGCTAGACATCAAACAACCAAAGGGACTTAAATATTCGCCCTCCTTTTGCGGAGAAACAGCACAAAAGGAGTCATCGCTAAAATGGTGATAGGTTCTGGGACCGGCACAAACGAGCCTGAAAAGGTATTCGTTCCTGGTCCCGAGTCTGGCAACACTCCGCCTCCGCCCGAGCCTGCGGTTAGGCGAGCGGTGTAGCTATGATTGGCTAACAAGGAAAGTGACGCCGCAGTAGGATCTGAACTCGTGGCATAGTAGAGGTAGGGGCCGCCACCACTCTCTTTTATCCAATTAAAATTTCCTGCGGAAGTACCATAGGGGACCGATGCAGGTCCATTAGGCGTACTTGTGATAAAGAGGGTTCCAGATAAAGCTACCGTAAACGTGAATTGAACTATAGAGTCGGCTAACGCTCCCGCTGTGCTATTTTGTGCATCCCGTGTAGCCAAGGTCGAACCTGTAAGCGTAAAAGTGCCGTTCTGTTCCGAAAAGACGCCTGTACCGTCTGCGGTCGAGTCCCCAAAAAGCACGCCGTTTTGTGCGTGAGAGTGAGATAAATCGCCAGAAAAAGGGTTCGAAAACCACTGCCCTACGTTGTTGTCGGACACAACCTCTACGCCTGGCCCGGCGCTAGCATCGGTAAAAAATTGATAAAGGGTGGGCCCTGCTATGAACTGTGCGCTTGATTTGCAAGTCGCGACGAGTGGAAATACGATAAACAATAGAGTCTTACATTTCGAAAAATTCATTTGAACTCCCGCGCTTCGGAAGCGCTTGAGCAAATTTTGAAGTCGAATCGTTATATGGCCGTTATTCGGGCGTTACGTCCTTAGATTTGTTGAAGAATATCAAATCTGGTAACTTGCACCCGGGCAAAGCCCATACCGGTTCCGCCAGTAAAACCAATCCACACTGGGCGATTACGCACATTGAAACGGCTCCCGAAATTCCGAGATGCCGCCACGCTGCTGACAAGGCGATTGCCGTCAAACATTTTTGCCGCTAAGTCCTTGCCATTGAGACGGAGCTCGATTGCATACTCGTGGCCAAGCCGTAGTGCGTCGATGGGTGTGTTGGTTTCAGGCCCATTCCCTCCTGCATCGAAGCCCCAAAATATTCTCCCTTTACTGTGCTGATTGAAAAGTCGAATAGCCAAGCAGCAGCTCTTCGGAAGCCCCGCATAACCTAAGCTACCGCCATGTCCGCCAATCGCTCTTGTACCGAGGGACTGAAAACACAAGGTGAATCCGTCGGCGAGGTCACCCGGGTTATCGGGTGGGTTTTCGATTCGAAATCGGAAATTCACTACGGAATTTTCGAGCAGAACCGGCTTCTTGAGCCAAACAGCTGCGGCTTCACCCAAGTGATCGTCGATGATCACAAGCTCGTGATTTTCGATGTGCGGACCTTTAAATCCAGAGCCGACGGCCTGATCATATTGAACTACGAAATCGCTGAGGTTGCTGAAATCGGTATGAAAACTACGGATAGGCAGAGGCTCGGTGAGACCAGGTGTACTCAGGAAGGCGATAAACGCGACCAATGATCCTACCAAAGCTACGGCTGCAGCAACCGCGAACCACGGCATGCGTCTCCGGCCCGAAGATGATCTGTCCAAAGAGGTTTTCTGATCCTTGTCCTCTGTGTTCGTTGGAAGTTCCAGCTGTGGGTCAGCTTCGAAATGGGAAGGGCAAGGTTGTGCCACGGTCGCACCCATCGGTAGCGCTGTGCCACGGGACACTGGGCGTGGGGCTTCAAGCGAAATGTCCGTCCCAAGTTCGACATGGATAAGCTTACGAAAAACGTTAAAGTGTTCAATCGCCTCGCCTAGCCTTCCGCAATTTGAGAGAGCGCTAATGAGAAGTTGAGCGGCCTCCTCAGAGTATGGGTCGATTTGAGACATCCGCCTTGCATGACCAACTGCTTCATTGGATCGGCCCGACCGGATGAGCAGCGAAACCAACTCCGACAGAACGTTCCAAAACTCGTCCGCCAGCCGCTGCTGGTAATCCAAGAAGAAATCTTGATAAAAATTCGGAAGAAAGGGGCCGCGGTACAGCAACACCGCCTCCTGCAATATCTCAATGTGTTCCGCTGCTGCTTTGTCCGAAGTTCTAGGGGAAGTGAACTGTCGGAATAGACCGACATCGGTCTGAAAGAACGACCTATCGAGCGAGATCGAGTCTCTGTCTGACCGGGTAGCCGCAAGCGGAAATTGCAAGAATTTCTCGACCTCTTTGTTGAGAGCAAACAGTCGCTGCCTAAGCTTGGCCCGGCCTTCTTCTACTTCGTCATCTGGCCATAAGAAAACAGCCAGGCTATCTCTCGGCACCTCGGTGCCTGCGGCGCATGCCAGCCTCGCCAGCAACACTGCGGTTGGGCCGGCGCTAAAATTCCGAACTCGACCCGCATATTCAAGGGTAAGCCCCCCAAACATTCTGATGAACGGCCGAGCGCCAGAATCAGACTCTTCCATGTTCGAAATTATATCGAGATACCGACTACCTCGCCTCCCGAGTTTGAATGCCTCAAGCGTCGCACGTAGTGGCATCCCAACTGTCTCACGTCACAGGCTTGAGGCTAATAAACCGTCGGAAGTAAAGGATCATCCCGAATGGAACACCTTCTCACCCAGTCCGTTTAACTTATGGGGAGTACCCTAATGAATCTATTGAAACATCTCTTTTCCGTCGCTCTTTTGGCGTTGCTAGTTTGCATCGCTTTCTCGCAGGGCCGGGAAGGCCGACCTGACGATCCTGCCGAAACAGCGCGACATATTCAAGTCAACAACCTTCTAAACCAAGCGATGGAGCTGAGGAGGTCCGGTTCGCCTGAATCGGCGATCCCTATTTATCAGCAAGCGGCCGCCATCGAAGCACAAATGGCAGGAGTTGATGGTCGAGCTAGCTTTGAACTGGCGAGAACGCTCATGGGCTTGGGCCGTCAGAACGAAGCGCTGGAAGCGTATCGCCACGTCTTCAGTTGGGACGCTCGTAGAGGAGACCTGGATGGCAGTGGCGGGCATGGGATCTTTCCTATCATGGAGTACGCGATTCTTCTTGCCAAGCAGGGTCGGGCGGAAGATGCCAAGGCGATCTACTATTACGGACTTCGGAACTTTAACACCTCTGAGCGCGATAGAGAACCGGTGCCGTTTCTCACGGTGTTCGACCCAGAGCCGGAAGGCACTTCTTGGCCGTACAGCCTCGAGCGTTTGCAGGCGGCGGCTCTGATGATCGAAGCGATAGAAGGCGGCTACTATGACGTAGTCTCGCAAACAAGGATAGACCCTGACGATCTGATCGACCGCGTCAAGATCCTTGCTCCGGATTGGTTCTATCCGGTGATGTACGCGGCAGCGGGCAATTGGTCCTCGGAGCGAGGCGAGCAATTGCTGAATCAGGCAGAGAGCCTGGCGCGACCGGGGGTCGAGAAAGATTTGATCGCCGCTTATCGCGTGCAACTCGCGGAGCACCGAGCCAATATGATCGCCGAGAACACGCCAGGAGCAGACGACAAGCGCAAGGTCACGGAAGGCAACGCTAGGCGAAAGCGCATGCAGTGCCTGGTGCCCAACGAGCAGACGCTCCGACGCCTTTCGGTCGATCGAGCGATAAGCAACCGATAGCTAGACGGATTTAGTGTCCAAACGGGTCCGCCGACGAAAGGCGGTGCCAGCTCGCGCCACGTGACGCAGCGTGGCATCAAAGCTGGACAACGAAATCATCAATTGTACGTTGACAATCACCCGACAACGGGCCACTAAATAAGTTAAGTCAAAAGAACTGCTAATGAATTCACCCCCTTAGCGGGAGGGTTAAGCGACATCAGTTCTCCGCCCGCTGACGGAGAAGAAATCCCGGCGCAGGGCGAAGACGCTGGCAGAAAACTGAGAAACGAAGGACAAGTGTGGACGTCAGATAAGACTGGAACGCTCAGCTGATGATCGCCCTTCTTGCCGCATCCCTTCTTTCCGGCTCTGCCGCATACTTCAATGGTTCTTCGAGCGGACGAATTTCAGGTGCCGCCGGTATCATTCACCTTGACGCGAACTTCACCGTCGAAGCGTGGGTCAAGCTTGATTCTGCAGGAGTGGGTCGCACCTTCCAGCCGATCTTCTATCAGCATGAAGACAATCGGGGCTTCGAACTCACGGTGGTCGACCGCCCGAACCATCGGCTAATGACTCCTGACCTCGCCCAGATTTCCCATGCGGAGAAGCCCGTCATTCCGGTTGACCGATGGGTCCATGTCGCGTATTCCCGTTCCCTCGAGCGCGCATGTCTCTACCTCGATGGAAAGCTGGCCATTGAACGCGACGTGCATGCCCCGCTTCCCCTGGCGCCGTCTGATTTGTTTATCGGCAGCAGCCAGTATCTTGATCAAGAAGGAAAGCCAGTGTCGCTGATCGGAGCGATCGATGAGGTGCAGATATGGTCGGTCGCGCGATCTGGAGGAAATATTCGTCGCACGCGATTCCGGCATCCGAATCGAAGAAACTCCCTGCTTGCCGCCTACTTCCCGATGGACGAGCGTTACGGCTCGAAGCAGCCGAACGCGAAGGACAAGAAAATGGTGCTGACGCTAACCAATATTTCCTGGGTGAAGGGGCCGACGGCCTCGTCCCCGGCGCAGCTTATGAGAGGATAGGAGCCTCTGCTGAATTCAAGGATGTGCGGGAGAGCCTAAGTCGTTTTGGCTAGGTTCCGACAGCTTAGTTGGTGATTGGGAAGTGATACTCCGTCTTCTCATAAGATTTGTCAGGAAACTCGGCTTGTCTCACAATCCTGTACTTGAGTGTGCGGCGCGTGATGTGGAGTTCTGCGCGATAGCCAGTGGATGCCTCCCCGCCCTGTAAGTGTATGACGCAGCCTTCACGCGCATCCGCTATCCAGGCCCGATCGATTGAAAGCAAGTCAATATAAGCAGTGCACGGGATGTAAATCTCCTCCCCTTTAAGGCTTAGCTTAAATGCGTTGATTTGCGCTGGCTTTCCTGGATCTCCCCAGCAACCGGAAAGCAACGCGGGTGACAATTTCGACGCGCTTAACCTTAGTTTAAGCTCGTAGCCTCCGCCACGGATGTTGAACGCCTTGCTTTGCGCTTGCGAATTGGGTCCGGCACTCGCAAATGCGAGGACGAGGAACAAAACAAATGCCGCGATCATTGATTTCACGGCGCCACCATAATCGCGTAATCGCCAGATTTCCATATAAATGCACCGAAAGGTCTTGGCAAGATAATACAACCATCACAAGCATCGTGCCGCGCGTTGGCGTATCAGGAACAGGCCCGATCAATCTGTATCCCGGTATCGGCTGGCATGGTCGTACTCCCGCCATACGGGTCGGCCGCGGGTCATGAGCGCCGCGGCAGGTCAGTTTAAAGTTCTTCGGTGCTCGCATTGAACAACGTCTTTAAGGCCACAAAAGCGTAGTCCGGCGAAAGTTGCCTCATATAGTTTAGACTTATGGCCATCCTCTGAAACTTGCCTTCATCTTGCCAGGACCTTATTCTAGAGAACATCCTCGTAAGATACACTTCGAAAGCTTCCACGGTGTTTGGCATGCCCCACTGAGAACCTGGGCTGGCGAGCCCAAGTCCATCGTACCAAATGAAGCTTGTCAAGAAATCCCGCTCCGCATGGCTGATGCGCTGATACAGTGATTGCGGGATAACAGTCGCATCACAGTTCAGCGTGTGGGCATTCGCAATATAATCGTATTCTG
>JAEVZK010000153.1 GCA_023392285.1 Armatimonadota bacterium
GGTTCGGCATGGGCTTACGACACGCACGTGCCGATCATGACCCACTGGGGCGGTCAGAAGGCGGGCAAAGTGGCGCGGCGGGTTTACACCCACGACATTGCGAGCACGTTGTCCACGCTCCTCGGAATCGAGTATCCAAGTGGCAACGTGGGCCAACCTTTGCGGGAAGCCTTACCGGCTGACTTCCTGCATTAGCGAACGCATCGAGCTCGGCAGTACACTGCTCCTATGATCAATGAGGAACGGCTGGTTAGCCTGTTCAAAGAACTCTGCCTGATCGATGCTCCTGCTTTGCAGGAGCGCGACTCGGTCGAATGGACCAAGAAGTATCTGTACCAGATCAAGGGTTTGGAAATTTGGGAAGATCAGGCGGGTGAAAAGATTGGGGGCAATGCCAACAATGTTTTCGCACGATTGCCGGGCAATGCTCCCGGCGCTCCTCGGATCTTTCTTTCCGCTCACTTTGACACGGTCGAGCCGACCGCAGGTTTGCAGATCGAGGAACGCGATGGGACCTTCTATTCGACTTCTGACACGATCTTAGGTGCGGATGACAAGGGTGGGATGGCTCCGGCGATCGAGGCAGTCCATGCACTGAGTGAAACCGGTGAGCCTCACGGAGACGTTTACCTGCTCCTTAGCTGCGCCGAAGAGATCGGCTTACGGGGCGCTGCGGCAATGGATTTGGGTGACCTAAATCTCGACTTTGGCTACGTTTTAGATACAGGTCCTCCGGTGGGCTCCTACGTCAATCGGACGGCTACTCACGATAAAATCGATATCCGAATCGTTGGTAAACCGGCTCACGCCGGCAAAGATCCTGAGAAGGGAATCAATGCGGTGCAAGTGCTTGCGCGGGCGGTCGACGGTATGAAACTCGGGCGAATCGCCGAAGAAACGACGGCGAATATAGGCATCGTCCAAGGCGGCACTGGCACCAACGTGGTGTGCGCTGAAGTGCTGATCAAGGCCGAAGCTCGGTCTACTTCCATCAGCGAACTCGACGCCCAAGTGGAGCACATGGTGAAGCGCTTTGAAGAGGCTGCGCGAGAATTTGGCGCCGAGGTGTTCGTCGTACATGATCGACACTACTTCTCGTACACGGTTCCAGCAGATGCGAAGGTGGTTGAGGTCGGTCAGCGGGCGGCGCGAGCCTTGGGCATGGACCCGGTGCTGCGAACTACACTCGGAGGGTCCGACGCGAATATCTTCAACGCGATGGGAATACCGAGCATCGTGATGGCGACGGCCATGGAGAAGATTCACACTCACGAGGAATGCATCTCGCGGCAAGGCCTTATCGATACCGCCCGATTGGCTTATCAGGTCTGTCTGGAAGCAGCCAAGGAGCTTAAGACTTCACCTTGAACAGTTTGGGGTCGAACTTCTGATTGTTTCGCCACCGCACCAGCCAGCCCGCAGAGAAGGTTCCGTACTGCGACTGAATATTCACGGGTAGTCCGATGTCGGCATCGAAAATCAACTCCATGTGGGATTTTGGAAGCTTGCCCTTCGCTGGGCGATCGACCAGGATGCGGTAGTTGCGCAACTTTCGATTCGAGCCGGGCACCGTCATGGTCCTGGTTTCGACCTTCGTGCGATAACCCGCCGTCCCCTTTTTCGCTAACTTGATAAAGCGGGTGAGGGTCGCGTTTCCACCCACGAGGGGCGTGAAGATCTGACGTGAGAAACTCTTTGGAAACATCTCGACGAATGATGCATCTGCGGAGATCCAGAATTCGGAGTCGTTCTTCTTCACGGTGGGGGAAGGCACGTCCCGTCCAAACCGCAAGAACTTATCACCATTCCGCACGAGAACCTCATTGATGAACCCGGTGGAAACGTAGCGAGGATATTCCACCCGATACATCTTTGGAGATGCGATCGCGGCGACAAAGTAGCCAACTCCACGCCCAAGACCTCCAAGCTGGACTCGCATCGACACGGCACCGTCCACGCCTTTTAACTTGCCGATCGTGGCGTCAGCTTTTTGGGCAATGGCAATCGGATCGACGTTCGCAGTTTTCCAGTCGCTTGAGTTCGCTTGGGCAAAGCTCATCGTGGAAGCAACGAGGAGCGGAAAGACAAGTTTGGTCCGTTTCATCTGCATGGGGTTCAAGTTGTTATACGCCGTCAGGAGGGCAGGGGGGACTGGGCAGGTTTTTGGACCTGTTTCCAATAGCTGAGATCGAGCTCCGGAAACGGCGCATCCTTCTGCTCACTGTCTCGGAGGAACTCCTTTTCTTCTTCGTTCAGGCTGCCCCCGGAATGGACTCGATCGGCCATGGAGGCCAAGCGATTGAAGCGATCGACGTGATCTTGAAATCGAATCTCTGCGTAGTCTCGGGCAGAAAAAGTTGAGATCAGGAACTGCCAGTCCGATGCTTCCGCGAGGAGAAGTTCGCGCGCCGCTTGCAATGCGATTTCAGAGGCCGGTCCGCCGTCGTAGTCTCTAGCCATCTGTCGCAGCTTGCGTTCACATGGGTAGAGCTTTTCCCAGGTCCAGATGTTGTCATCATTGATCCAGACGTAATGGTAACCACCCTCTCCCCACGAGCCTTCGGGCAGGGTGATCAAATGTTGAGCCGGGTCTTCGTCGATGGAATCTCCACCCGATACGGGAATGATCTGCCCATCCTCATGGAGCGCTTTCGCAAACTGGTACAGGAATTCCGGGCCTTCCCACCACCAGTGGCCGAACAGTTCGGTGTCGTACATCGCCACAAGAGTGCCCTCGCGATCTGAGAGCCCTCGATAGTGAGCCAGGGTGCCCTTCAGGGTGTCAACGAGGTCTTGGGCGTGCTGACCGATCCGCTCGAACGCCTGGTAAGGATCGTATGGCTGTTTCTGACCCAAATCGGCCTTGTTTTGGCTGATTCTCCAGTAGCGCAATCGCCCAGGATAGAGCTGCTTGTGAAATTCGAGGTAGTACTCGTCTCCGGGATATCCCGCGTCTCCGGACCAGACTTTCACGGTCGTTTCAGGGTCTCGTGCGAATACCGTGGTTCCGTTCGGCAGCATGTAGTGCTCGTACTCGGATCGCATTTCTTCCGGGGGAGTAAAGAATTTGCTGCTTCGCGCGAACATCTCGGCAAGCTGCGGGAATTTCTGCGCGTAAGTTCCCAAAGGCTGTCCGCCCCGGATCATGTGGGAATCGACGAAGAAGTATTCGATGCCGTGGTCCTTCAGTATCTCCTCGACACCTTGCCTCGCCCAAGGAATCTCTGCCTGGCCGACGGGCGCCTTCCAGTTGTAACGAGGTCGATACGCGCATTCAGGGAGCCAGATCCCGCGAGGCTGGCGACCGAAATACTTCTTGTAAGCAGCTACGCCGAGGGCGACCTGCGCTTCCACGCTTTCATCGGTGCCGAGAAGGGGCAGGTATCCGTGTGTTGCGCCGCAGGTGATGAGCTCGATCAGCCCGGCATCCTGAAAATGACGGAAGCCAGCGATCAAGTCGCGATTCCATCGTTCCTTGAATTGGACGAGCGCTCGGGTGTACCAGCGCTGCCACATCGCGGCAAGCCCTTCCATCCAAAGCGGCCCTTGGTCCGCGAACCTCTTCTGATCCTCGATCGCGGCATCGATTTTGGACTGGCAGTAGTCTTCGAAACCGTCTGCGAAGCTGGGATCGATCAGCTGCTCCGCCAAGATGGGCGTCATATTGATCGTCCAGCGCGGCCGGATTCCCTCACTTTCGAGGCGAGCGAGGGCATCGAGGATGGGCAAGTAGCATTCGGCGGCTGACTCGTGCAGCCAGTCCGTTCCGTGAGGCGATTTGCCGTGGCTTAGCACATAAGGCATGTGCGAGTGCAGGCACAGCAGGAACTTGCCAATCGGCATTCCTTATTGTAGCTTGAGATGCCGAGAGGAGGAGGTGCCGGGCACCGCCTCCCCCTACCGAATTACCAACCCATCGAAGGGTAATTCAGATTCGCTCCGGCGACGGTGAGCTGGCTGACGCTTCCGCCGGTGACCGGAACGGAGAAGATGTCTCGGCTTCCAAACAAGCCTCGAACGAACAGAATGGTTCCATCTGCGGCGGGCGCGGGATGCTGATCGTCGAGGACGCTGTTGGTGAGCTGGGTAGCACCTGATCCATTCAGATTCATGATCCACAACTGTCCATTTGGACCTCCTGAGCCGCCAGCGTCTTTCGAGTAGATAATTTTCCCACCGTCTGAGGAGAAGCATGGCTGACTCTCGTCGGCGGACGTGTTTGCCAGGGCTTGGATACCGGTTCCGTTGGCGTTCATGATGTAAACGTCATTGCTCGTGGAGCCGGAGACGAAAACGATTTTCGTTCCATCGGGGCTGAACTTGCCGCTGACAGCGCCGTTTGAGAGGTTAGTCAGCTGGGTTGGCACCCCTCCAGCGACCGGAATGGTGTAAAGCTGGGGAACCCCCGTGGCGTCGCTGGTGAACAGGACTGAGTTGCCATCTGGCGCGAAGCTGGGATCGACGGCGTTGCTCGACGAATCGGTTAGCTCGGTGACGGAGCCTCCTCCGGAAGGAATGAGATAAAGCTGCGCAGCAAAGCCCCAAGCCGAGTACACCGCAGTGGCTCCATCGGGTGAGAGGGCCGCCGAGTCCGGGTCCGTGAAGCCCGTGTCGATTTCCGTGCCCGTTCCCCCGGTCAGAGGCATCGTGTAAAGGCGCGGATATCCTTCTTGATCGGAGATGTAGAGAACAGTGGTGGTGTTGGTGGCGCTATTTCCTGAAGTCGTGCCACCGTTGCTGCCCGACGTGGATCCGTCAGTCGAACCGTCCGTACCTGCGGTTGTGCTCGTTGTGCCAGCAGTGCTGGAAGTGCTTCCAGCGGTTGAACCGGTAATTCCGGTTGCGCCTCCGGTCACGCCGGTGGCTCCGCCAGTGACTCCTGTGCTGCCGCCGCCTCCTCCGCATCCGATCGCAATCAGCGCGGCGAGGAATGTTATCTGTGCACCGCCTAGGCGCCAAAATCGTTTTGCCCGTACCATTACTGGAATTGTCGGAACGGGGAAAGCCGATACTCTAGGCTAAACGTCCAGAAAGACTAATCTCGGTTGAGGCGGTGCCGCAGCTCTTCCGGAATGGGTGGCGGCGAGACGCGGGCTGGATTGACGGCTGGAGGTTGGATGGGCGGCCGATCCGCAGCAATCATCTGCGGGTAGGCGCTCAAGTCAAGTTCTTCGAGGGCGGTATCAATGGCTTGCAGCTGAAGCTTGGCTTCATTCAGCGCTTCCAGAAAGTCTTGGCTGGACACTTCCGGCGACTTGCCAACCAGACGGTAACCGAGCATTTTCATCCTCAGCGTGTCGAGCGTGGTCATGTAAACCGCCGATTGTGCTTCGGTTCTCTGTACCCCCGCCATGACGCCTTGCAGACCCTGACGGTATTCGGCAATGTTCTTGTCGGCAATCTGGTAAAGCTCTTTGGATTGGGGGTCTCGGGAGTTGTTTTGCCAGACGGGCGGGCCGCCGTATATCTCGGCTTCGGTGGTGCTCACTTCGTGGGAGATCAAGTCGGCGCGCCTCAACGCACAGTAGAGGGAATCTCCGACGCGATCGATCGTTTTTGGCATTTCGCTGAGGTGGGCAATCTGGTCGGTCGAGAGTCGTCTCAGGACTTCCCTGAAGCGGATGAGGCGATCTTCGCAGCCCGTCCACAGACTTTGAAATCGCTTGTTGTGGAAGCGCTTTTTGATGCTCGCGTTGTAGGAGCTGCCCGCGTAAACGGCAAGGATGAACATCCAATAAAGCAGGACTTGGGCGGGAAAGCTGCTGAAGGACATGGCTTGGACCTTCGAGAACAGAAGGGCAAACATCCCGGTAAGCAGGACAAGAAAGATTCGGAAGGGGGACGCCAGTTCGCGGATAAATAGCTTTCGGTCTTGGCGTTTGATATCTTCCATCGTGCTTGAAGTTTCCTATGGGATTGGTGGGCGCTGGCGAGCCTCTGGTAATGATTGTTCAACACACCAGGCCAGATCAAGGAGGCTTTCGTCCCCCATGCGCGGACCCATCAGCTGCAAACCAACGGGAAGACCGCCGTCATCGTAGCCGCAATTCAGGGAAATTCCAGGGAAGCCGCCCATGTTTGCCGGAATCGTGCAGTAGTCGAGTAGCTTGAGCGCCATAGGATCTTTGCTCAGCTCACCGAGCTTAAAGGCGGTCATCGGGGAAGAAGGCGACAGAATTGCGTCGTATTTCTCAAAGGCTTGATCGAACTCCTGGGTCATCAGGGCACGTACTTGGCCAGCCTTCAGGTAGTAGGCGTCGTAATAGCCAGCCGACAAGGCGTACGTCCCGATCATGATGCGGGTCTTAACTTCGTGACCGAACCCGTTTGCGCGGGACTTCTCGACCATTTCAATATGGGTCGCACCCTCGGCTCTAGGGCCGTAGCGGATGCCATCGAAGCGTGCGAGATTGCTGCTGGCCTCTGCGGGCGCGATGATGTAGTAGGTGGTGACGCCAAAGACCACGCTCGGTAGATCAATCTCCTCAAGTTGGACGCCCAGCCGCGTAAGCTCGTCGATCGCAGCATCCACAACCCGAAGCACTTCTGGAGATGCCGCATTGCCGAACAGTTGCTTCGGCAGTGCGATTTTCTTGCCTCGCAAGCCGGAAGATTGGCTGAAGTCAACTTTGATCGGTGGCTCGGGTAGGGACGTCGAATCCATGGAGTCGTGGCCGCTGATGAGCTCGAGCAGCAGGGCAGCGTCTTCGACGTTTCGGGCGAAGGGGCCGATTTGATCCAAGCTGGACGCGAATGCAACGAGTCCATATCGCGAAACGCGTCCATAGGTGGGCTTGAAGCCAACAATTCCGCACAGAGCGGCGGGTTGGCGGATTGAGCCGCCCGTATCGGATCCAAGGCTAAGAGGAGCCATTTCAGCGGCCACGGCGACAGCTGATCCGCCGGAGCTTCCCCCGGGAGAGCGCTCCTTGTCCCACGGATTCAGAGTCTTCTGAAACGCGGAATTCTCAGTGGATGTGCCCATTGCGAACTCATCCAAGTTCGTCTTGCCGAGGACAATCATGCCCGCTGTCCGGCAACGATCGACGACTGTCGCATCGAATGGCGGAACATAACCTTGCAGCATCTTGCTTGCACAAGTGGTTTCGATTCCGTTGGTCGAAAGGTTGTCCTTGAGAGCGATCGGAATTCCGGTGAGGGGACCTGCGGAGCCGTCATCCAACTTTATTTGGGCCAGTTCGGCGTCTCGGCGGGCTCCTTCAGCATCGACCTTCAGGAACGCCCGGTACTCGCCATCGATCTGTTCGATGCGGTCAAGAAATGCATCCGCCACCTCTTGAGCGGAGATTTGGCGTTCGCGCAGTTGTCGCGACAGTTGCGCCGCCGTTAAATTGGTGATCAATTCGCCTTATTCCTCGATGATCGACGGGACGATGAAGAGTCCAGCTTTAGAAGCGGCGGCGTTGACCAAGGCTCTTTCTCTCGGTAGAGTTGGCCCAGGCAAATCATCCGACCAGACGTTGTGCAGCGCCACCGCGTGTGATTTGGCAGGCATGCCGCTGGTGTCCACCGATTGAATGTCGCTAAAATGGCCGAGAAGGGAATTCAGCTCGCCCTGCAGCGACAGCATCTCGCTTTCACTTAAATCGAGCCTTGCCAGCTTCGCCACATGGCGAACCTCATCGAGCGAGATGGACATAGAAGTCAGTTTACACCGAGACTCCGACGGGTCCTGCCGCAGAATTATCCAAATTTCTGTTCAAGTTGAGACGCTGAAGAAACTTGGACGGTTTTGTTTCGATCGATGAGCAGGATTGTGGGCACGGTGGTGATTTCGAGCTTTAAACCTGCGCGCTGATCTGAAACCAGTCGACTCTCGACTTGGCTGATTTGGGCGCTGTCTAATTTCGCGGGACACCACCTTTGTCTTATCATGTCGAGTCGATCCGCAGTGAGATCGTCCCGGCAAGCATCGTTCAAGAAGTCCCAGAAGTGTCCACCCAAGCCCGCTTCCTCTGCGGCGATCGCCGCTGAGTTCGCAAGTGGGTGTATCCGCAAGGGGCAGTGTCTGAATATCAGCTCGAATTTTCCTTTGTCGGCGAGTGTTTTGACTCGCGGAAACGTCAGGTGGCAAGTTGGACACTCCAGATCTCCGAAAAATACTACTTGGTAAGGAGACTCGGCTCCAAATCGGTGGCACCCTTGTGGGACAAGGATTGCCGGATCCAATGTTGAGAGGATCTCCAAATTAATGGATTGCACTGACCTTTTATGAAGCATATGGGGGGTGATCCACACCAGTGAACCGATGGCGAGAATATACGCGGCTAGTGTAACGGCAAGGTTCGATTTTTTCGAATGAACATCGCTGTCGCTGTCCAGCGACGCAGATACACAGTAACTGATAAAAAGCAACACCATTACGGTGGCTGATCCTAAGCACCAGTAACAGGTTAGTCTTAACACGAATGTGGATATGGATATTAGCGTTAAGCTAGCGATAGCACCGCAGGCAGACAATACATAGCCGCCGTTAAAGCCAAATCGGCGTACTGAAACCGAAGAAGCCAAAATTGCCATCGAATGACAAATCCCAATCATTAGGTAGGCAATGGCTCCCCAAATACCTACGGGCACCCCGAGAAATGATCCGAATCGGCTGGCGAATACCGAGGCACAGCTGTTTGCGGCTCCGCAGGGTAATTCAAGGTACTGCGAAGAAGCCATCGCCGTACAGGCAGCAATGAATAACCCAACAGGAGTTAAAATCGTTCGCCCCGCGATCATTACCCTCGAAATCTTCGAGAATTTATTTTTCATCGCTGGCACGATTGCGGCGAGCCCTGCGGGCAAGGAGATAAGCAGATCCGACGACGACTATGCTTGCGATAGCGCCAACTAGGATGACAACGGAATAATCTTCTTCAGGTGGAGCTGGCACCAGCTTATTGTTTTTCGAAACATAGCTTCCAGATTTACCATCCAATGAGGTGTCAAATGGAGTGCCGTCTGGAATGCTAAAGTCAACCTTGATTCCAGGTTCGTTGACTTTCATGTCCGTGAGCACAAGGTGCGCTTGCTCGCGCTGGATCGTCTCCCCGTCCATAATCACAGAAGCATCGTAGATTCCTTCTACCGCCATTGGCAGCCCGTTTACACGTGCTGTTCGTTCCGTCGAACACAGGAATTTCAGCTTGCTTCCAGGGCGTTCGTTGGAAAGCTCGATCTTCACAGGAAAATACTGTAGTTCGTCGGCAAGCTCCATGGTGCCGCGATACTTCCCATGGGTTGAGAACTCAACGGTCGTGATCGGGCCCCACTTTGGATCACGGCCGTGATCGATCTTGGAAACCTGCGACGTTTCCAAAAACTCTGACCATTTTCCGAATTTCTTATCGACGGGCGGGCTGGCAGAAGCGGTCCAATAGCCAAACATCAGGGGCGAGTAGTTCTCAGCGTTAAAGGCCTCGCCTCGTCCTACCTGGTAACGCTGCTCATTCGCATTTCTTTTTATCTGGAATTTGAGCAGATACTGTCCATCGTAAACCTCCACGCCACGGTGGCCGTCCTTCGGCGACGGAACCGTGTCCTCTTTTCTAAACTGATTGCCCACAAAGGTAAATCGATAGTTCCAATCATGATGTTTAACGTAGAGGTGCAGGCCCTTTGGGGCAGCGCCCATGTCATCTCTTGGCTGCGGCATCAAGACAAATGACTTTTCCTTTACAAGGCAGGTAAAGCGCTTTAGGGCTAGCTCCCGGTCGCGCATCGTCGAGGTGATTTTGTCGAGTTGAGGTTGTAGATCAGCTGGCGAGGCTGAAGCTATTAAAGGGGTTCCGATCGCGAGAATGGGAAGCACACCGATAGCCAAAAGTTTTTCTTTGAACATGACGTAAGAGGCTCCGCTCGGGCGGAGCCTTGCTCCTCCTAGCAGACATTCGTGTACTCCGTATCAGTGGTTATGTTGCCCCAGTCTCCGCCAACTCGTCGCAAGCGTGTTGATAGACGTAACAAACATCCTCTCCGTGATCGGTGCAGCCGGTTCCGATTGCCCGACACTCCTTATGCGGATACCAAGTGCGCCACCACTCTACTTCAAGACCAGTAAAGTAGGAATCGACTCGGTGCCAAGTACCCCCCCCCAGGGGATGGGCCGTTATTGCATCCCATCACGCAATGTGTGCAATAGTGAGTGGTTTGGGTAGTCTGGGCAAGCGCGACACTGGAGCCCGCCGCAACCATCATGAATGCGGCTTCGACGACAGCTAACTTCTTTATTACCGGTCTCCGTATTCAGTTAGGTCTGTGGCCGAGACAATGTAGTCGCCTTGATCCACGGTTCCCGGCATTGGACCGGTCGATGTGGGGTTTAGCAACTCGGGTTCATATGGATTCCCTGAGCAGATACAACCTGGCATCGTATCATCGGGTGCACAAATCGGGCCCGTACCTCGAGCCAACGCTGTTGTGAAGCAGGTCACAAACATTATTCCCACTGCGAGCCCTGAAAAAAGATGAATTCTTTTCTTCATCATAGTACTCCTTGCTGCCTTTTTGGACAGCACTTCCACTATACAAGCAAATGTCGCTTTGTGGAAGTAGTTTTTGTGACAAGTTGCCACCGATATGAGTGCTTATTGGGAAAGTGAATCGGATGATGAGGAGGACTGTTAACCCCGTGGGATGTCTTTGCACCCTAAAGGGTTAGTATCCGGTGACTCAATCCAAACTCGATGATCGGAGACGTAAAATAGGTCCATGCGAAAGCCAGGATTCGGGGTTGTCACGACGGTCGTGATCATTCTCGCTATCGTTGCCTTCGTTTCGCGATTTTTTAGTGGCTTCATTCCTGTCGAAGCGGAAAATCGTCTGGCTTTCGAGCGATCACCGTTTCTCGTCCAGGCTGGGCATCAGCCGATTGATTGGCAACTGCCCAGCGAGAGCGCATTTAGGGAAGCAAGAAGAGAGGATCGACTTATCTTGCTGGTCGTTGGGTCGGCGTGCAGCCAGACGGGCCGGTATTTCGATGCGAATCTATTTACCGCTCCAGAAATTCGGAGTGCAATCGCCACCAATTATCTTCCGATTCGAGTGGACTCGATGGAGAACCCCCCGCTTGCAAGTGTTTATCTGCCGATTGCCCGAGCTTATGAATCGGATGGCGCTCGATTGGGAATTCCTGCCGATTTTCAGGTTTGGATCTGCGATCCGCGAGGACGGCTGATCACTTTCTCGGCACAGGTCCAGGCCAATCAGGCAGTGGACATTCCGACTTTTTTGCGACAGCTCAATTTCGCAGTGGATACCGTTTCCGGTTCGCGGAGGAGAATGCGTCCGGGGCAGGCGCAGAAAGCTGATCTCGATCTGATTAGGAGGGACAATCCGCCCGCGCCTGTTCAGGTTGGCGCTTACGTCTCCAAGATGTCCGGCCTTTCGGACGACCAATTCGGAGGTTTTCCAGTCAATGGTTACCAACGACTTTGGCCGAACCTGTGGCGGCTTCAATTACTGGGAGGCCGAAGCGAAGAATTCTCTCAGTCCATCGAGCCTTTGCTGCATTCTCCAACGTACGACGTGTTGGACGGAGGGTTCTTCACCTGTTCGCTCTCCCTCGACTGGTTGTCAGTAGATTACGATAAATTTGCACTCGAGAATGCAGGAATGCTGCAGACGCTGGCACTGAGTACGGCGCTTAGTAAAAATCCTTCCCATCGCTGGTTTGCGGAACGGACCTTTGATTTCCTTGCTGACGAGATGTACCAGAACGGTACGGTCGCGGGAGGTCGGATTGGTGATGAAAGCCTATATGGGCGGAGCCTTCGCTCGAGCTTCTCGCCCAAGGAGCTTCGCGAGCGGGTGGAAGACAGTGACACAAGGGAAGCCATTCGCAACGCATTCGATCTGCGAGTGGAAGACAATCCTCAGATGACGCCCCGGTTAATCGACGAGCAAATGCCGATTTCGCGGGCATCTGAGTTTGAAAAGCTGCTGAATCCGCTTCGAAGGAATCGCCCAGAACCCAAATTTACCGGGCTCTCCGAACTTGACGTTGCGGGATTTTGTGTGGCGCGGCTGATCGAATCTGCGCGGATGTTGGGCGATCGAGAAAGGCTCGACCGGAGTCGGGAATTCTTTCTTAATCTAGATGCATTTCGCACTGGGGATGTGGTGGTTCACAGCATAGGTGGCGGGAATTCTTCTTACGCTTATCTGGGAGACTATTTAGCGTATGCCGACGCGGCGCTGCAGTACTTCCTGAGCACCGGCAATGCCGAAGCTTTTGAACACGGATTGCGCGTTCTGCGACGCGGCCTCTTTCTCTTCAAGGGTCAGGTAAGTGGGGAATATGATCTGGTGCAACGCAATGATGACGCGGTCGGCTTGCAAGATATCGATGCCCCGGAAATCTGCGATGGCCTTCGCGAGTCGGCGACGTCCCAGGTGATTCGCTTGACGAATTCGTATGGACGACTGCTTGGAAAGAATGGGACGGACTTAGTTAAAGTCTCGGGTGATTCCATTGCTCGATTTTCTCCGTTCGTTGCCGGGCTAGGGCCTTATGCAGCGAGCTTTTACTGCGCGTTTCGCGAATTTGCCTCTCTACAGTATGCGATTGTGGTGGGGCCCACCTCGTTTCAGGATTCGTTGCGGCTCGCGACGTTGGCTCCGGGACACATCATTTCTCCGGTTTCGGGACCGGTGAAGGCTCCAGGCGGGCGGCCGGGGGTTTATCTCATTTCGGAGACCAGTTCCTCGGGCCCTTATTCGGTTGAACAGGCGGCTCGACAGCTAAAGTTGCCGCCATTCTAAGGGGTGGGGTTGCCGAAGGATGGGTTCCTGCATCATAATCTCCTCTCGGAGAGGTCGCATAGTGGTCTAGTGCGCCGCACTCGAAATGCGGTGTGGGGCAACTCACCGTGGGTTCGAATCCCACCCTCTCCGCCACTGCGAAGCAGCAGGAGAGTGGCGGATTCGAACAGTAGGTTCGTATACGCTGAACTTGCAAAGCAAGTGAGGAGCGGATCTCCGTAGGAGTCATCCCACCC
>JAEVZK010000070.1 GCA_023392285.1 Armatimonadota bacterium
CGCCTGGACTCCTGTATACGGATTTGAAAGCGCTTGCCGCTTTCAAAAGGCATTAAAGATTCGAAGCGCGACGGTGGGGATGTTGTAGGCCTTGCCCAGCATGAGGCACATCCGCTCTTGATCGTACTTGGTCAAGGCGTAGATCGAAGGGTTGGTCGGCTCTTTCCAATCGGGAGTCGGAACCGGAGCGAGCGGATTGCCTTCGTTGTCCCGCACCTGCCAGTCTCCCGACCGGAGTTGATCCAAGGACCGTTCCTTCGCAGGAGCGATCGTTCCATCTTCCCGTCGATAGAGCCCCTCCCCATAGATGCTCATGCTCGAAGCAATCACGAGTCTCTCAACAGGCTTCGAAATCAGTGCTTCCAATAGAACTGCGGTTCCGAGGTTATTCACTTCAACATATTCGGCCACCTCGAACATGCTTTGACCCACGCCCACCATGGCCGCGTAGTGGTACACGGCGTCAACACCTTCAAGAGCCCGCTTCACGGCTTCTGGATTGCGAACGTCGCCAACCTGCAATTCCACTTCCGGGTCGAGATACTCTGGGCGTTGACCTCCGGCCCCGTGAACCTGAGGGCTCAAATTGTCAAGCGCCCGCACACGATAGCCGCTTTTCAGCAGCTCGTCCGCCAAATGGGATCCGATAAAACCGGCACCGCCGGTGATTAGAATCTGTTTGCTCATCGTCGATTTTCAACTTCGTCTTTGTCGTCTTTTATCACCACAGGATTTCTCCGTTCGAAAAGCTGGAGAAGGTACCGCGAAGGCCGCAAAGCCGTTTGACATACCTCACTGCTCAAAGATTTCGGGTTCAAAAACCTAGTTTTAGGTGCCTTGAAACCGTGAAAGACTTGGACATACAACGATCAAAAATGGTTCAAGAAGAAGAAGCTGGAGCGGAAGCGAGGGCGGGAACAAGATGAAGAAGCTCGATATCGAATTCTTCCATCCGTTGGCCATCTAACGGTTCAGGATTTAGAGTTGAACATAGTCATTTATGGAGCTGGGTACGTGGGGCTTACAACCGGGACTGCCTTTGCATTCCTCGGCCACAAGGTCACATGCATCGACGTCGATCAGGTCAAAATCGCCTGTCTCCTCGGTGGCAAAACGCCGATTTATGAACCTGGCCTCGAGGAATTGATCGCCCTGTCTCGAGAGAATCTCGACTTCACAAGCAAGCCAGAACAGGCCCTTGCCGAGGCTGACGTCATCTTTATCGCGGTTGGAACGCCGCCTCAAGAGAACGGCGAGCCAAACCTTGCCTTTCTGAAAGAGGCTGCTCGCAGCATCGGCCAATGCACCCAAGACAAGTTCAAAGTCATTGTCAACAAATCGACGGTTCCGATCGGCAGCGGACACTGGGTCCATTCACTCGTTGCGGAAGGCTTGCAGAGTAAGGGTGAGGCGAATTTCTCCGTCGCTTCAAATCCGGAGTTCTTGCGTGAAGGCTCGGCCATTGGAGACATTCTCTACCCAGATCGAGTCGTAATTGGAACCGAAGACGCGAGGGCCCGAACAACCTTGGAGGTGCTATACGCGCCCATACTTAAACAAAGCTTCGAAGCTCCCGATTTCTTGCCGCGACCCGCAGGACTGAACGCCGTGCCCCTCATCGCGACCGACCGCACGTCTGCGGAGCTCATCAAGTACGCCTCGAACGCATTTCTCTGTACGAAGATTTCCTTTATCAATGAGATCGGGAGGCTCGCAGAAAAGGTGGGTGCCGACGTGCTCGCCATCTCCAAAGGCATGGGCTTAGACTCTCGAATTGGAACTCAATTCCTCAGCCCGGGCCTTGGATGGGGCGGCTCCTGCTTTGGCAAAGATAGTGCCGCGCTCGTCGCGACTGCGCACGATTACGGCTTGGAGATGAGCATCGTTCAGGCGGCCCGAAAAGTGAACTATCAGATTCGAGAGCAAGCCGTATGGCGCTTGTTGGAAGAGTTGAAGATCCTCAAGGGACGCCGGATCGGCCTGCTGGGACTCGCTTTTAAGCCAAACACCGACGATCTTCGTGATGCTCCCGGGATCGATATCGCGCTGAAGCTGATCGCACGCGGTGCCACCGTTCAAGCGCACGATCCCATCGCCCTAGATCGCGCTGCTTCACAGCATGGTTCAGCCGGCATTCGTTTTTGCTCGACGCCATCCGCAGCCGCAGAAGATGCCGACGCCCTCGTGCTGGTGACCGATTGGGACCTGTACAAGGACCTCGACTGGACATCCATAGCATCGAAGATGAGAAACCCGTTGCTCTTGGATGGCCGAAACTTCTTGGATGCAGAGAAGCTGCTAGAGAGTGGCTTGAAGAGGGTCACGCTTTGCGGCGACTCACCCATTTTCCTGCTGTAGCTCCTCCTGCCGCTCCAGTTCAGCCACGACAAGTTCTGGAGACACATCTTGTTTGATGTCATCGAGATCGTTGACCGTAGCTGAGACGCCGAGTTTGGTGGAAATTGCTTCAACCATCTCGATCAAGCGCGTGATCTCGTGTTCGGCAAGGAGGTTAATCTGCAGGTCGAGGTCTGCTCTTCGGTCGGCAATGGTCTGCATTCTGTTCTGACTTATGAGCACGAATGTGGACAGGAAAATCGCTTCAACTGAAGCAGCCATCGCGAGCATCACAAAAGGATAAGGGTCCCACGGCTTCACGATCGGCAAGATTCCCGTGTTGATCAGAAGCCATAGCGACACGATAATCACGTGAACATACACGCAGGCCATGCTTCCGGCGAAGCGGCTGATCTGACCCGCTAGAAGGACTTGGATGCCTTCCGTTCTCTCGCGCTCGGCTCTCACTTGGCCAAGCCGATCGATATTGCGACGGATCACCTCCGATAGCGGCCCTTCGTTGGGAATTCCCTCATTCATCAAATGATTGGACAATGCAGCGGTTAGGCGGTTCCACTGGATCAAATGCGTACATCCGAGGCAAAATGGGAGTGGACTTGAACTTCAAAAACCCGATCCTTGAAGGATGGTATGCCGACCCAGAAATTCATTTTTTCGAAGGTCGCTACTACATCTACCCGACCTTCTCTGCCCGCTATGAGGAGCAAACTTTTTTCGAAGCCTTCTCCTCTCAAAATCTTTCCGAGTGGCGAAGGGAAGGAGTTGTGCTCGACTTTTCCGAGGTTCCTTGGAGTACGAACCGAGCCGCTTGGGCGCCCTCGGTCGCCGAGCGGCAAGGCGAATATTTCATGTACTTTTCCGCCGGAGACGGTGCCGGGATCGGAGTGGCAAAGGCGTTAAGCCCGGCTGGCCCGTTCGTAGACGCTCTTGGCAGGCCACTCATAAGCGAGTATCACCATGGTGCCCAACCCATCGACGCACATGCATTCGTCGACGACGACGGCAGCGCCTTCTTGTATTACGGCGGATGGAAACACGCAGTGGTTGTGCAACTCGGCGACGATCTCATCTCCACAGTGGGCGAATTTCTGGAGATCACCCCCGCAAATTACGTCGAGGGTCCTTTCATGCTCAAGCGGGACGGGATCTACTACTTCATGTGGTCTGAAGGAAGTTGGGGCGATGCGAGCTATTCCGTGGCTTACGGACGGTCGGACAGCCCTCTTGGCCCCTTCGAGCGCGAAGGTGTTGTCCTCTCCGGCAATCCCGCCGTCGGAAGCAGCGCCGGTCATCATTCGGTGATTCACCTAGCAAACTCAGAGGAGTACTTGATCTGCTATCACCGGAGACCACCGACCGAGACGGCTCGAGATCACCGGGTCGTCTGTCTCGATCGGCTGGAATTTGACCGTGATGGCCGCATCCTCCCGGTCATCCTAACCTAGATGACCGTCTTCCGGGCGATCTCTTCTCCCTTATGTCGGCCGATTGGCTTGATCGAGGCGACATTCTCTGGTGGATAATCGAGCAGTTGAAGCCAATCCTCGATGGTGTCACCCTTGGGGAAGATCTCGTTCTCCTTGTATTCGGTGTCGGCCGCCAGAATCATGTCGTCAACGCGCACGCCCGCGTCCACAATCTGCTTCTTCCCTGTCGCCTCGATGGCTCGTTTAAGCGCGTAGCTCTTCGCCCGGTCGACAATGGATTTCAGCAGGGCGCCGCTCACCAGGTCGCGGTGGTAAAGGGTTTCCGTGGAGCCATTGCGGAAAAACACTTTGAGAAATTCATTGCCGCTTCGCTTCGCCCAAAGGTGTTCGGTGGTCGTCTCGATCAACTCGGCCCGGGCACAATCGGCCTCCCCTTGATATTTACTCAGGAGCTCCGGATCAATCGGAATGCCTTCATGAAGGTAAATGCCTAAGATTTGCATCGTTGCCATGCGATCCGGCCTGTTCACCTTAACCTTTCGATCGATACGTTCAGGCCGGAGGACCGCCGGGTCAATGTAATCGGGTCGGTTGCTCGTCAACATCAGGACGACATTGTCAAGAGACTGCAAACCGTCCAACTCCGCGCAGAACTGCGGCACAACTGTATTGCTGATGTTCAGGTACCGCCCGCTTGATCGGGTCCGAAGCACTGATTCAGCCTCATCCATGAAGATGAATACCAGCCGCCCCTCCTTCGCTTTGTCTCGGGCCGTCTTGAAAATTTCTCTGACCATGCGCTCGGTTTCGCCCAACCACATATTCAGGATCTTCGGTCCGGAGATGGCCATGAAATATTCCTTGACCTCTTTGCCGGTTCTCTTGCTGTACTCCTTGGTAAGATTGTGAGCCGTCGCCTTTCCGATCAGCGTTTTTCCGCATCCGGGAGGGCCGTAGAGAAGAATTCCCTTGATCGGCTTCATATCGAACTTATCGAACAGTTCCGGGTACAGCAACGGTTGCTCGATCGTTTCCCGAATGAGTTTGATAGCGTCCTCTTGCCCTCCCACCTTTTCCCATGGGATGTCCGGCACCTGTTCGAGAAAATAATCGCGGCTCTCTTGCCGAGGGAAGTGTTCAAGCGCGACCCTTCCCGAAGGATCGAGCCGCACCTCATCGCCAACTTCGATGTGAACGTCCCGCAGAGTAGCAGCACGTGCTACTAATCGTCCGTCGCTCCCAGGTGTATCCGACCCGATTCGCAGGCGGCCGTCTTCAAGTACAAGGCCTACTTTGATGATGCCACCGCTCGTTGCCGGAGGCATCGTCCCAACGATGGCGAATGCATCGTTAACCTTCACTCGAACACCTGACTCCATCTGATCTTGGTCAGTCTTTGGATCGATGACGGAGACGTACTCCTGATCACCCAACGCGATCAATGCATATTTATCGCTTTCCTCTTGGATCCAATCAAGGAAAACGCCAAGCCGGTTGGCTGGCTGAGTCAGCTTCGTATAAGCCTCCTCGTACTCCGCCATGAGCTTTTCCGCCTCCTCGCGCTCCTTCGATTCACCTTGAAGAGCGTCCCGAAGGGCTGCTAAATAATTCTGGAGGCGCGGATTGTCGGCAGGAGCAATTTCAAGGACTTTTTCAAGAAGTTCGAGCGAGGCTGAGCCTTGGGCAGGAGGCATACTTACTAGTACGACTCCCGCAGGCGCATGATGCGAAAGCCTGGGACTTAGCTCGCCGGCTTACGACTGAAGATTTTCTTGGATTGTCTCCAAGTTCGTGAATGCCTGCAGCGTAGCTTCGGCCACCGTGATATAGAGGCTGCGCCCTACGGTGCTAATGCCCCCAATCGGGTGCTCCTCGCCGTTGATGATGCTCACTCCAATGACGCTGATGAATCGGACGCCAGTCTCGCTCTCCGTCAGGTTCACTTCTCGCACATCTAGATTCACATCGGGGCGCATCTGAGCGATCGCATTCGCCGTGGCGAGTGCAACCGAAAGAATGACGCTGCCACCCTTGCGCGGGCAAATGCCTAAGAATGTGGCCGACCCGCCTTTGATGGTCACCTGCGTGACGCTGTTGGCTTCCACCGGGTCTGCGGAAACTTCGGAAATCTCCAGAGGACCGTCGATCTCCGGTCGCTCAGGCTCCGGCTCGACCGCCACTACCGCCTGCTCCGGCGCTGACGCCTCGACCGGTGCCGAAATGTCGCTGGCCTCGGCAAGATCAGCTTGGGTTTCAATTGTGACCTCAGACTCAGTCTGAATCGCCTCGGGCTCTCGAACCTCCTCAGGAACGGGCTTCTCGACTTGCGTGGGAGGGGTCGCGACTGGGGCGGACTCGATCGGGGCGCTGGCCGCGCTCGCCGCTCGGCTTTCCTTCTGAGCCTGCGCACTCCGGCTCGCCAAGTTGATCAGGTTGTCCAGAGTCGCCGCGTAGTGGACATTCTCGCGCTCCTTGCTGCGCTTGCCGCCCTGCACGCCAATGCTCAGAGTGACCGGCTCTGTGCTGCCTTCCACTCGAAGATCTCTGGCCTGTCGGCGCAAGCGCTCGGCAAGCATAAGCGAGTCTGCTTGGTCACGCTGGCTGCCGATGGCAAACTCGTCTCCGCCGTATCGAACCAGGAGGTCGCGCTCCGGATCGAGATTGACCTTCAGCATTTTGACGACTTCCTGCAAGACGCGATCCCCGACGATGTGGCCGTACCGCTTGTTATAGGCACCAAAATCGTTCAAGTCGATGAACAAGAGAGTGATTTCGTGACCCTCTTTAAGCTGCTCGACGCCCCATTCTCGGAGCGTGTCGCTCCAAGACAGATTGGTTAGCGGATCCCAAGATCGTGCAAGCTCCTTTAGAAGCATGTTCGGCGTAACGACGCCGCGGAAACGGTCGCCATCCACAACTGGGATGAAATCCAGGTCTTCATCATAGAAGCGCTCGGCTACGTCTCGCAAAGGCGTGCTGGCATCGACGACCCGCCCCGCCGACTCCATAAAATCCCGCACGTGAGCGCGGTCTGGCTCAGTATTTGCACGAGCAGACGTAATAATGCCCACCAATTCAGCGCCGTCGACGACACCAAGAACTTTGAGCTTATGTCCCGCTAAAAGGATTTTTGCGCTCGAAGCCAGATGATCAGGATTGACCCAGACAGGCAGAAGGTTCAGTGCGTCTAAAGATTGCATCGTTTAATAACTTTTGGAAGTTGTCCAAAAGATCCCACTATGGAGGGTAATCAACGTTTGTGCCGAAGTCACACGACACAAATGCCTGTTTTCAATCTTTTACGAGGCCGCTGATGATCGTTTCAACAAATTGGCGCACCGCAAGTGCCGCGGAATCATCATTTCGATAGGCCTTTTCGAATGCCTGAGCACGACGATAAGCCTCGCCTGGACCGACCTTGAGCGTCCGCGCCGTAAGTTCCTCGCTCAAGCCCGCCTCCTTCAGCATGGTAAACGCAAGAAGATCATCCTTCTTAACCGAATATTTCTCCGAGGGAAACATGCGCGCAGTCTGGACAATATGGCGGGGGAAGTCCCAACTGCCGCTGTCCGCGAAGAAGGGCTCCATGATCGCGCAAGCTTTGAGGGTGCCGCTCACATCGTTCCACATCGAGCCCATCAGTCGCAACCGGTTGAGCGCGCCGACCACCGTGGCTCCCGTCCATTTCGTTTGGCTTGCCAGAACGTGGACAAGCGCGCTAGATAGGCTTAAACCTTCGCGAGCGGCAGCTTGGTCGACGAACAGCTTCCTTTCCTGAGGCTGCGGAACCGTGATGCAGCCGAAATTCCAGCACTGTGCCGAAGGCAGGGTTTGATTGATTTGGCGAGTTCGCTTTGAGGCGGTAAGGCAGAGCATGGTTCGCCGTCCACTCTTTAGGCGTCTCTCCAAGGCGAACCTCAGTTGGACACGAAGCCGGGGGCGGATGGAGATGTCGAGTACATCATCCAGAAGCAGAGGGCCCGCCGCGTCAGACGTGACTCCGGTAGACAGCCACTCGATGGCACTTAGCGCGGTGACACGTGAAGACTTGGTCGTCAACCGTTCCGCGACACTCTGGAGCATGTGGGTCTTGCCCCAGCCGCTCGGTCCAATCAAGACCGTGAACGGGGAATATCCGCGAACGAACTCAAGCGCTGCGTCCATGGCCGAGACGTTGGAGGGCAGAATGCTGAGGGTGGAAAACTTTTGGGCCTGTGCGTGAAAGAGCACCTGTGACAACTGAGTTTCGTGAGGCTGCTGAATAGTCGTCATGGC
>JAEVZK010000011.1 GCA_023392285.1 Armatimonadota bacterium
CTTGCGGCCTCCTGCAAAATCCGAACGATCTGCTCGTCCGTAAACTTTGATTTCTTCATGAATCTCCTTGCCTTGCGGTCGAGGAAAACTCATCTTACGCCGTCTTCAAATTTGGGGGGCAGACCAGCCCGAGCGATCGGAGATTTATCGACTTTGGATGCCTCCAAGGGCCTCGCTGTTGGAGCTAATATCCTCGGGCAACCCGAGTTGCCCGAGATAACGCAATGAATGAGCGAGTTAAATCCTCCCCAGCGGAGCTAAGGGCATGAAGGAGTTTGCTAGAGTCAGAGCGCTCTCGAATCTTCTTGATGCCTCCACCTATTAGAGTGTGACCCAGAAAAGTGCGACCGGTGCCTCCGCTGAGGGAGACCCATTACTGGCGCGGCCGAAGCGGTAGAGGCTCTGAGGCTTGTCGTGCGCGGCGCGTTCTTCCTGGAGCGGTTGTAGACTCATACAACATTGTAGCGATTTCGATATAAGAGAGCCTCGACACTTGCGTGCCGAGGCTGTACAGGGGTTGAAAACCCCCTGATACGCACCGGTTGAAAACCGGTGCTACTGGTTAGTGGCTGTGGCCCTCGTCTTCTTCCTTAGGAATTTCCGCGACGATCGCCTCGGTGGTCAGCAGTAGACCGGCGATGGAGGCGGCGTTTTGGATGCACTGGCGGACGACCTTGGTGGGGTCGACGACGCCGGCGGCCATCAGATCCTCGAACTGCAGAGTCGCAGCGTTAAAGCCCTTGCCCTCTCGCTTCACCTGATCCACGACGACGGAGCCTTCGGCGCCCGCGTTCTCGGCGATGGTTCGCAGAGGAGCCTCGATGGCTTTGCGGATGATGTTGATGCCGATGGATTCATCGTTCGGTTGGTTCGGGTTGTTTGGGTTGTTCGGGGAGAGGTTGTCAAGAGCTTTAGCAGCCTTGAGCAGGGCGGTTCCGCCGCCGGGGACGATGCCTTCCTCGAGCGCGGCTCGGGTGGAGGCGAGGGCGTCTTCGATTCGAGCCTTCTTCTCCTTGAGCGCGGTCTCGGTGGCAGCGCCGACCTTGACGACGGCGACTCCGCCGCTGAGCTTGGCTTGTCGCTCCTGCAGCTTCTCCTTATCGTAGGAGCTGTCGGTATTGTCGATCTGGTTCTTGATCTGATTCAAGCGGCCCTTGATCTTGTCGCTCTCGCCTTTACCGCCGACGATGGTGGTGTTGTCCTTGGTGATGACGATGCGATCGCACGAGCCGAGCATGTCGGGGGTGACGTTCTCGAGCTTGAGGCCGAGATCCTCGCTGATGAACTGGCCGCCGGTGAGGATGGCCATATCTTCGAGCATCGCCTTGCGTCGGTCGCCGAAGCCGGGAGCTTTGACGGCGGCGATGGGCAGGTTGGCGCGGAGTCGGTTCAGCACGAGGGTGGCGAGACACTCGTTCTCGATATCCTCTGCGACGATCACGAACGGCCGGCCGAGCTTGAGCACCTTTTCGAGCATGGGGATGAGATCCTGCACCTGGCTGATCTTCTTCTCATAGAAAAGGATCATCGGCTCTTCGTAGACGGCTTCCATGCGAGTGGGGTCGGTGACGAAGTAGGGGCTCATGAAGCCTTTGTCGAACTGGAGTCCTTCGACGGTCTCGGTGACAGTTTCGGTCGACTTCGATTCTTCGACAGTGACGACGCCGTCCTTGCCGACCTTGTTGATCAGTTCGCCGACGAGCTTGCCTAGTTCGGGATCGTTCGCGGAGATGGTGGCGACGCGAACGGCGTCCTCGACGCCATTGACCGGCGTGCTCATCTTCTCGAGCTCTTCGACGAGGGCGTTGACTGCCTTCTCGATGCCGGTCTTGATTTGGGTTGCGTTCGAGCCGGCGGCGACGTTGCGAATGCCTTCCTTGAAGATCGCTTGGGCGAGGACGACGCTGCTGGTGGTTCCGTCTCCGGCGGTGTCGTTGGTCTTGCTGCTGACTTCTCGAATGAGCTGCGCGCCCATATTCTCGAATCGGTTCTCGACCTCGATTTCCTTGGCGATGGTCACGCCGTCGTTGATGACGGTGGGGCTGCCGAACTTCTTCTCGAGGACAACGTTTCGTCCGCGTGGGCCGAGGGTCACTTTGACCGCGTTAGCGAGTTTATCGACGCCGACTTCTAGAAGTTTGCGCGCGTCGTCTGTGTATTTGATATCTTTTGCTGCCATTTTTCTTCCTTTTTGGGGTTGTTCGGGGGTTCGGGTTGTTCGGCGGTGCGGGTTGTTCGGGGGTGCGGCTAGGCTGGATCGTATTCTGTTGTTTCTTCTCTTACCACGGTGGCCTCAATCTTCTTTATCAGATTGGAAAGCTGAGTCCCGACCTTGTTGATCAAGGCTTGGGTTCCCGAGTCGAGCTTCGCTAAGTCCAAACCGTCTGCCAGAAGAAGTTGTGTCTCCAATTCGTTCAGCGAGCCTTTCGCGATCCTGAGAAACTGGATGTACGGCTTCTGTGCGTTGCGTCCGTAGCCTTCGGCAATATTCGATGGAATCGAAACAGCGGACCTGCGAATCTGTCCTGCCAAAGCAAATTGTTCGTTGCTTGGGAGGGATTTTGCAATTAGGTAAGCCTGCTTGGCCAACTCCATCGAGTTTTCCCAGACATCTAAGTTCTTGAATCCCTTCTTGTCCATCTCCGAACAAACCGAACTAGCCGAACCAGCCGAACGGATCTACACTCCTACTGCGACTTTCGCATCCTCAACTACGGCGAGGATTTCCTCGGCTCGGATGATGATGTAGTCTTTGCCGTCGACGTTGACCTCGGTGCCGGCGTACTTGCCGTAGAGCACTGTGTCGCCTACGTTTATGTCGATCGGAGCGAGTTGGCCGGAGTCGAGTCGCTTACCTGGGCCGACGGCGATGACGGTGCCGCGCTGGGGCTTTTCCTGAGCTGCGTCGGGAAGGATGATTCCACCGGCAGTGGTCTGCTCCTTGGCCGCAGCTTCGATGACGAGTCTGTCTTGAAGGGGTTGAATTGCCATTTTGAGTTTCCGTATTGTTCTTTGTCCGCTCCTGTCGACGCACTAGATCGCAGGGCGGCTTGAATTAGCAGTGTACCTGCCAGAGTGCTAAAGGGCAACGCATTAATTCAATGCTGTAGGTTTATCTCGCGCATTGAAGAAAACTAGATGGATTGCAGTGATCTTTTCCGGAGTTGCCCGTCATACTTTTCTGATGCGTTTTAGACTCTTATCTGTCAGTTGCCTTTTAACCTTTGTGTCTCTTGCTGTGGCTGGACCTTTGCCCACGCCCATCGCGCAGAGCTTGATGACCTACGCGGCTCAGAACCTTGGCAAGGCCGAATCTTCGAAGGCGACTCTCGTGAGCGCCGATCTTGCCCGCATGGCTGCAGCATACGGCTTCAAGCCAGCGGCTCAATCGTTCATGAAAAAGTCGGAGGAGCTGCGGAGCAAGGGCGACACCTTCTCGAAAAAGTCAGCCGAGGCCGAATGCCTTGCGCTCGAGGAAGCTCTCGCCATGCCTGATTGGAAAGAGCACCAACAGTCATTCATTTTGGCGGGAGAAAACGCGGCGATCCAAGCTCAAACGCTTTCCTACGCTCGGATTCAGGTTGCCGGAGATCGGTTGGACTTGAAGCAAATGGCGGACGCGATCCAGCAAGATCGTCTCACTCACGGCGCTTCTGCCCTGGTCATTGTGCTTTCCAACTTGATGAGCAAACGTGATGCGGATGGCTTTGGCAAGGTTCTTGGCCTTGTCGAGAAGGGATCTCTATCCAAGTTCGAAAATTGGAGCGTTCGAGCTTTGCTTTTGGAAGGAGGCGTCAAGGAGGTTCACACGCAAGTTCTGGAGAAGCTGACCGGAGCAGATCGGCAAGCCGCTGCGGAGTACTTGCTAGAGGGCGCTGCGAAAGGCGGATATGCGGACATCGCTGTCAAATTGTTCACGGAACTCCCGAAGGAGCGGCAACCTCGAGGTCAGGCGTGGGTTGCGCTTGCTCATGCCCGCTCAGGAAACTCTGAGGAGGCTAAGAAGTGGGCGATACGCGCCGAGGTGAACAGCCTGGAGCAATCGGCGAGCGCACCGTACGTGGACTGGACGCTTCTTTGTGGCGAAATATTTTATGATGTACCAGCTGCAGAAAAGAGGCTTCGCCGCATGAAGCCGGGTGTACCGCGAGACTTCGCCGGCGCTGCGTTAGCCCTGAAGTTCATCGATTCAAAGGATGCGGCAGGGTTGAAACGCGTACTCGACCTCGATCAAGCCGCGTGCTCTGCAGTCGCTTTCCAAACTCTCAAAGGCGGCTTTTTCCGTCCTTAGTTGCAAGTCGAAGTTAGAAATTCGCTGACGGAGACGATATAAAGGATAAACTTAATAGAAGCTGTCGGCGATGCCAAACCCAGTTACTTTCCTATTTTCAGATATCGAAGGCAGCACTCGTCTTTGGGAAGAGCAGCCGGACGCCATGGAGTCGGCGCTGGAGCGGCATGATCGTCGGGCTCGACGCATTATTGCCAAGCACGGCGGGACCGTGTTTAAGACCGTAGGGGACGCCTTTTACACGGTCTTTCCTAACGTGCGAACGGCTGCGCAGGCGGCCATTGAAGGGCAACGACGACTCTCAAGAGTCGACCGTCAGCGCGGGCTCTCCCTTAAGGTCAGGATGGCCATTCACTCGGGCATGGCTCAGGAGCGTGATGGCGATTACTTCGGCGCGGCAGTTAATCGCGTGGCCCGTCTGCTCAGCCTTGGTAACGGCGGACAAATCCTTCTTTCGCGGCAGGCTCGGGAGGCTCTGTTCATCGAGCCTCTCCAGGATGACGTCGAGATCGATGACCTGGGTATTCATCGGTTGCGGGACTTGGCCCAGCCGGAACATGTCTTCCAAATCTTAACTGGCGACGCTAGGACGCAGGGATCACTTAAGCCGCTCTCGACCTACCCGAACAATCTGCCGATTCAAATCTCCTCATTTATAGGCCGTGAGAAGGAACTGGCCGATTGTCGAGTTCTGGTCCGTGATCATCGACTTCTTACCCTCACTGGAGCTGGCGGGAGCGGAAAGACACGCTTGGCTCTTCAGCTTGCCATGGAGATGCTCGGCCCCGACGGAGCATTCCTAGTTGAGTTCGCTTCGATCAATTCGGCAGAAAATGTAGCGCTGCGAATCGCGAGCATCTTCGATCAACGAGAGTCCGCGCCCGGAGCCAGCATTTTGGACTCGGTGGTCGAGTATTTGCGGTATAGCCGTGCTCTGCTGGTGCTGGACAATTGCGAGCACGTCATTGAGGCGGCTGCGGATGCCGTTCATCAATTGTTGAGCAAGTGCCCGCTCCTCAAGATTATCGTCACCAGCCGCGAAACCTTGGGCCTTGCGGGTGAGAACGTCTACATCGTGCGTCCGCTGGACGTCCCGATGAGCGATGAGCCGGGATCGCTCGACGAACTGATTCGTTTTGAATCCGTTCGACTGTTTGTTGAGAGGGCCACTGCGATCAACAGCAATTTCGCGCTAACCAACGAGAACGCGCCCGCAATCTTTGAAATTTGTCGAGCTCTGGAAGGGGTTCCACTTGCAATAGAACTTGCGGCGGCGCGCTCCAGGCTGATGTCTCCAGAGCAGATCGCAGAACGTCTGGACGACCGGTTTCGGCTGCTTACCGTGGGCGACCGGTCCTCGCTCCCCCGGCAGCAGACGCTTCGCTCTCTGATCGACTGGAGCTACAACCTGCTTTCAACGGAGGAGAAGACTCTTCTGGACAGCCTCTCAGTCTTCATCGGCGGGTGGACGATCGAAGCGGCGGAGGAGGTTTGCCATTCTAGTCAGCTGCCGAAAAGGGAAGTCTTCGACCTCCTAAGCCGGCTGGTGGACAAGTCTCTTGTTCAGTACGAAGAGTGGAAGGACGAGGGCATCCGATATCGGCTGCTGGGAACGATTCGGCAATATGCTCAAGCACATCTTCTTGAGAAGGGCCTAATCGATCAAATCCGATGCCGGCATTTGGAATACTTTGCGAATTTAGCCGAAAGTGGGTCGCCATATGTTCGAATTGGGGACGCTGGTTGGCTACGGCGTATTTCTCGGGAGCACGACAACATTCGGCTTGCTCTCGATTTCGACAGCACTTCGCAGGAAGCACTGCAGAATCAGATCCGGCTTGCGGCTGCGCTAACGGTGTTCTGGAGCAATCGTGGCCATCTTACGGAAGGGCGCCAACGCTTTGAACGGGCACTTTCGCGAGGACGGGATCTCGGACCTGCGGCCAAGGCGCCAGCGCTGCTGGGAGCGGCGGTTTTGGAGGCCTCTCAATTAAATTATCCTCGGGCCCTTGAAATGATTGGCGAGGCGGTCGACATCTGGAGGAGTCTGGATGATCCGACCAATCTGGCTCACGGGTTGCTGGTGCAAGGCAACATTCTGATCCAAGTTCGACGATTCGAAGAGGCGTCGGCGGCTTATGAAGAGGGGAACGAGATTCGGATTCGTTTAGGCGACCGGCAAGGTTTAGCGGTCCCCCTCAACAATTTAGGCTACATAGCCGTCCAGATGGGCGATCTGGAGAAGGCAATCCCGCTGGTAGAGCAGTCCATCGCGATTTGTCGAGAATTCGAGAGTCGTCAAGGCCTCATTGCGGCGACCCATAGCTTGGCGGTGGCGCTGAAGCTGGCGGGACGATATCTCGACGCCCTGGAAGTCATTCGAGAGAGTCTTCAACTTGCATGGGAGCTTGGCCACTGGGTTCCAGTCGCTCTTCGCATCGAGACCACCGCAGAGATCCTTGCTAAATTGGGTGATAGTGCGGAAGCGGTTCGGCTCTTCAGCTTCGCCGATCGACTTCGCGACAGGATTCAGCAGCCGATACCAAAGCTTGAGGTGGCGCGGCTGGAGTCTGCACTTGATGAGTTGCGAGCAACGATGGAGGCGGAAGAGTTCGCGGATTTATCAGCCCAGGGCGCCGGACTAGAAGATGCCGAGGCAATTCGAATTGCGCTCGGCACCCGGACAGGCGTTTAAGCTCGTCGCTTTCGTAGGAAAGCTGCTAATCCAAGTCCAATTGCAGCCAAGGATGCAGGCTCCGGTACCGTCGTGCGCATGTTCTGCTCGATCAAGCCGATTGACGCGATTGACTCTGAAGGCAAGCTATTGCCATTGATGTCGATCGCGAACATGTTTTGGACGTCGAATGAAGTGACCGCACGAGAGAAGTTGATGGTGAGGGGCAACGTAAACGCACCATCTACGCCGCCAAAATCCGAACCTTGGATGAGGCCAGAAACGCTTCCCAGAGAACCAACGTTGTCGCTCACTGTTGTCAGATAGTTCACGCCACCCGAGTGGAACACGCTTCCTTGCAGCACCATGGTAATGGAGGTGATCGGCAAGGTCGATGTCACCGAATAGGAGACGGTTGAGGTACCGGTCGAGTAGCCCGTGCCCGCGCCAACCTTAAATGGGTCCGCCGTAGAGACAAAATCAATGATCCCAGCCGTGCTATCAGGAAAAGTTTGCCATGCAAAGGTTGACGGACCTGGATTGAGCGTGTAGCTGGCGCTGATATTGGAAAAGACCACCTGAGCCTGAGCAGCGACCGCACCTGCGGCCAACACGGAAATTAGTAGAGCTTTAGCTGACAATTGACATCTCCTCTCGAACGAACGCGATTAACTATTTTGGACTAGATTGGTCGAATATGGTTGCTCAACAACCAGTCAAGATGCGGGAAAAAAGAAAGAGCCAGGATAATTACCTGGCTCTTCACACGTGAGTTTGTGGAATTTACTTTGCTTTCTTTCTGCGTCGTGCAGCGATGGCGGTGAGACCCATTCCAAGCAAAGCAATGCTTGCGGGCTCTGGAACCGGATTCATATTCTGCTCGATTAAACCGAGCGACGCGATGGAGGTGCTTGGAAGGGTTTGATTGGAGATATCCATATCAAAGAACTTCTTCACCTTGAACGACGTCACCGCGCGATCGAAGCTCAGATGGACGGTGGTCGTAAACGCTCCGTTCGCTCCACCTGCATAAGAAGCTCCGTTGATGACTCCGCTGATGCTGCCGAGATTTCCGTCGGCATCTTCTGCCGTTTCAGTGTAGCTAATGTGTCCGAAATCGAAAACGGAACCTTGCATCACGAGATCGATGCCGTAGATCGGCATGGTGGACAGCACATTGTAGATAATCGTTGCGCTACCAGAAGGGAAGCCGGTGCTATCTCCGACCTTGAAAGGCGGAGCGCTCGCTAGGAAATCGACCTGGCCGGTCGTTCCATTTGGAATGAACGTAAAGTTGGTCGTTCCGCCACCCTGCAAGCTGTAACTAGCCGAGACGAGTGAAAACGTGTACTGCGCAAACGCCGCAGGAGCGGCAATGACGCCTAGAGCTATGATTGCTAATTTTTTCAAAATGAATTCTCCTCACTAACTTTCAATAAAAAAAGGAATGATCAGCCGCTTCTTAGTTCAGCTATCAATAAGACGATAATAACATAGTTCTGTTCGTGTTTATCACCCAGTTGCAAAAATTTTACGCAAAAATTTACGATCTATGATTTTTACCAGCCTTTTCTGCACATTCATGGAGTCTCCCATTTTCACTTGAGTGACCCTCTTGCTGAAGCAGCTGAGCTTGCAGTTGGCCAAGTCTCGGATCGCGCTTCCAAGTCGCGAGAACTCCATTGGCGGCAACGACCCGCCACCAAGGGACATCGTCGGGAGCTTGAGCCATCCATCGTCCTACGATCCTGCCCGAAGTAGGGTTTTGAAGCTCACGCCCAAGCTGTCCATAGGTACGCACCTCACCGCGTGGGATGTCGCGAACTAACTGCCAGAGTTCTTCAAGACGGTTCATCTTCAAAAGAAAAGCCCCTCCTGGCGACAGGAGGGGCTTTGGCCTTGCCGATTATTCTGGCTTTCCGTCGTCCTCATCCACCGTGATGCGACGCTTCGGCGTCGGATTCACGTTGTGATCAGTGGAGTGGTCTTGCTCAATCGACTTTGCAACGGGAAGTTCAGCTTGCGTGTGTGCCATCTCAGTTGCCTTCATCATTTCTGTGGAGAGCGAGCCTCTCTTCGAGAAATAGATTGAGATAATGAGAAGGAGCAGCGCCACACTCGTGATGCCCACGAGAACACCCATCGAATAAGGCTGAATGATGATCGGCGCCAGTAGAAGCGCAACCAAGTTCATAACCTTGATCAAGGGGTTAAGGGCAGGTCCAGCGGTGTCCTTGAATGGATCGCCAACGGTGTCACAGACGACACCAGCCTTGTGAGCTTCGGATCCCTTGCCTCCGTAAAGGCCATCTTCGATGATCTTCTTCGCGTTGTCCCACATGCCGCCCGAGTTGGCGAGCAAAACAGCCATTAACTGTCCGCTCAAGATCGTACCGGCGAGGAATCCGCCGAGTGCCTGAGCACCGACGAGATTGTAGCTGTGGCCGTTCACCAAGGTCTGGTCCTTACCGATCGAGAAGCCAAAGGCAACCGCAACCGGCAAGAAGATGGCAAGAATTCCTGGCCCGAGCAGTTCCTTCTGTGCGGCAGCGGTCACGATGGACACGCAGCTCGCATAGTCAGGCTTGCTAGTCCCCGCCATAATGCCGGGGTCAGCCTTGAACTGTCTTCGCACTTCGTTGATCAACTGGAAGGACGCGCGTCCGACTGCGTTGATCGAAAAGGCGGAGAACAGGTAGGGAGCGGCACCACCGATCAACAATCCGAGGAAGATCTCTGGGATGTCGAGTCGGAGTCCAATCGAGCCGAGCTGAGCATCTTCCAAATATGAGTGGAAGAGAGCAACCGCAGCAACAACCGCGGTAGCGATCGCAAAGCCCTTCGTAAGCGCCTTGGTGGTGTTGCCAGCGGCGTCGAGGCGCTGGACGGCCTTCTGACCGTACTCATTATCGTGTCCATCACCGGACATCTCATACACGCCTTGGGCGTTGTCTGAAATGGGACCAAACGTGTCCATGGCCAACACGTACCCAGTTGTGGTCAGCAGTCCCAAGCCGACGAGCGCGATGCCGTAGAAGCTAAGGATATACGTTCCGTAAACGGCTGGATTGAAGAGATAGAGCGGAACCAGCAGCGCGATGACGATCGCGACGACCATGAAGACCGAGGACTCTGCCGCGTAAGCAAATCCCTGGATGATCATTGGCGCGGGGCCCGCGCTCGAGACTCCCGCCACTTCCTGGGTCGGCCGCTTGTGGGTCGACACGTAGTAGTCGGTCAGGAGCTCAATTGCAAACGCCATGGCGATACCAAACGCGATTGCGATAAAGAACAGATACCAGGGCACTTCCGAGTGTTGGATATCGGCGACGTGAACATCGGTGATGTTCGGAATCCCGATCGTGCCGACAACGTTCGGATCGGCCGAGTTGCTCTTAATAATCTTCGCGATGTAATCCGGATCAGCCTCGATCACCTTCGCCAACTGGGAGTTCTGGACACGGGCCAAGTCCTTCATTCCAGTGTCGACGCCGATGGCGAGCTGGCCATCCTTGCTGACTAGCACGTCGATTGGCTTTATATCCGTGATCTTCAGATTCATGCTCGGCTGAGGATGAGCCTTGAGATCTTCGGCGTACTTGCGGTTATAGATCGCGTGTACGATGTTGGGCTTCGGCGCCGCTGCTCCGTTAGTTGGAGGCATCGTCTGCTCGGCCGTCACAAGAGCCATATCCAGTTGGCCGCTTTTCAGCGCATCCCGAACCTTCACAAATGGCGGAGCTTGCGAAGTAGTCGCCTGCTGACGAATCTTCGCCTCGTCGTCTTGCGAAATTGGAATCTGCTGAATGGAGAAGTCAAGGACGGGATTATTTGAATCGAGCGTCAGGGGTGAATAGCCGGATAGGTGATCAGGCTTTGGAGCATTCGGCAGACTGGACGTCTGGATGCTCATGAGAATCGCACGTGTACGGTTCTGCTCTTCCGTGATACCAGGTTGCGGCTCTTGATCCGCACCGATTTCCTTCAGTTCTGAGAGTGCCGCCAGATCCTTTGCGCTTACTTGATAAGCCGGCTTGTTCTGTTCGACGGCCAGCTTCTGACGAGCCGCGAGAATGCGATCGGTCTGCTGTAAGTTGTAGTCGTTAGAAGTGATGAGCTTCGTGGTCAGGATTTTGCCCTGAGGTCCACCCATCATGTAGTAGGCCACGCCGAACGTGGCTACGAGGGCGATTGCCGCCGAGGCGTAGAAGCCTTTGCGGATCGCTTTCAGAGGGTCCTTATCGACGTCATCTGAACCGCGGACGGAATAGATTCCGAAGATGGAAGCCACGATTCCCACACCTCTTGCCATGAGGGCGAAGAGGATGAGCTTCATCCAGGTGGATTGGTCGAAAATTGCCGAAGTAGCGGCGCCAAGCACGATTGCTGCGACGAGGGTGACTTCGTAAGATTCGAACACGTCGGCAGCCATGCCCGCGCAGTCTCCAACGTTGTCGCCAACGTTGTCGGCGATGGTGGCGGGGTTGCGTGGGTCGTCTTCAGGAATGCCAGCTTCGACCTTTCCAACAAGGTCAGCGCCTACGTCGGCAGCCTTGGTGAAGATGCCTCCGCCGACACGCATAAAGAGAGCCGCGAGGGAGCCGCCAAAGCCGAATCCGATGAGGAGGGTCATCGCACTCGCTCCGCCGACCCATAGGATGACGGATGCGCCGATGAGGCCCATGCCGACTGTAACCATGCCGGCTACGGCGCCCGATTGGAACGCCGTTTCAAGGGTTTGTTTGTAGCTGGTCAATGCCGCGTTGGCGGTGCGCATGTTGCCGTTGACCGCCATCACCATGCCCATGTAGCCAGCGATGTACGATGCCGCAACACCGCAAATGAATGCGACGGAAACCCCAAAATTATGGTAGAGGAAATACAGGCCGACCGCTAGGATGACCACGAAGATGAGCATGGTCTTGACTTGGCGTGACAAGTAAGCGAGTGCGCCTTCCTTGATGGCTAAACCGACGGCTTGCATATTCTCGCTGCCTGGCGAACGAGCCATGACACTCTTGGCGAGAAGCCCCGCGATGACGAGCGCGATGAGGCCAAATCCGAGCGAGATGATCAGATAAATCTGATTTCCCTTGCTGAAATCTAGCCGCACATCCGCTTCCCCCGCGAGGGCAAGAGTCGGAAACATGGTCATGAGGAGAGCGAGAACAGCTCCCAGCCATGCACGGGGCGACACGCGGCAAATTCGGCCACGCGCCGCTTCATGAAGTAACTTCATTTCTTGAGTCGAACCTCCTGAATCTGCGCTTCCATGCAAATGTTGCACTTGGCCGCACCAAAACGAGCCATAAGTCTACCAGTAAGCATTCAAGGGCGCAAGTTGCCACGCGGGGTCAACTTTTGTTGCTGATCTAGGAACCGCACACGGACCCGTTCGGCAGGCTATCTTAAGGTATGGCCGGGGAGACGTTGTGGGGAATCGACTTGGGAGGAACCAAGATCGAGGGAGCGGTTGTGAGCGCCGAGGGAAAGCCGCTGTGCCGAATCCGGGTGCCGACGGAGCAGGCGGGCGGCTACGAGCACATCCTCGGACGGATTTCAAGTTTAGTCGAGCAGATGGAGCAAACCGTAGGTTCGAAGCGCCCGGGCGCAATCGGGCTTTCGATGCCCGGCAGCCTTTCTCCCCGCACGGGTCTGGTGAAAAATGCGAACACAACCTGCCTGATCGGACGCACTCTTGATACTGATCTGTCTCGACTGCTGTCGAGCAGGGTCATGGTCGCGAACGACGCCAACTGCTTTGCGTTGGCTGAGGCAAGATTAGGAGCGGGGAAGGGCGCGGGCGTTCTGTTTGGCGTGATCCTCGGAACCGGGGTTGGCGGAGGATTGGTGATCGGAGATTCGATCTGGCCAGGCCACCATCGCATTGCCGGCGAGTGGGGGCACAACGTGCTGGACCCGGATGGCGAGCCTTGTTACTGCGGCAAGAGGGGCTGTGTGGAAACCGTGATCTCTGGCCCGGCAACGGAGCGGCATTATCGACGCCTAACTGGCAAGGACAAATCTCTGAAGGAGATTGCGCTGGAAGAGGACGATGCAGCACGGGAAACCATCGATCGACTTTGCCTAATGTTTGGACGCGCTCTTTCGGTCGTGGTGAATATCCTCGATCCAGATGTTATTGTCGTCGGCGGAGGAGTTGGCAACGTTAAGAGGCTCTATTCAGATGGGCGGTCTGCGCTAGGCAAGGCCGTGTTCAATGACGGTTTCGATGCGAGACTGGTAGCTCCTGAGTTGGGGGATTCGGCTGGCGTATTCGGTGCCTGCATGTTGACCCGATAAGTCGGGCCATAGCTTCTCAAATGCGAGTGACATCATTTGATGCTCTGGTCCTGCCAAACGGCCTCACCCCGGTATTTCCAAACATAATCTAATGTATGACTTCGACTTTGGCCTTCGCTCGACTCGTCCCCCAGGTCGCGCTGGAGCAAAACGTGGACGTTGCGCTTGGGCGAATTGCTGAGGCGGCCGCATCGATTACGAACAGCCGCTATGCGATGATTGCGATCCTCAATGAAGAGTCGGGCATCCTTGAACTGAAACATGGGGCCGGTGAAGACTTCCTCAACAAGGTTAAAAACGAGAGGCTCAAGGTCGATGTCGGCGATCGAGAGGGGATCACCTCCTTTGTAGCGGCAACGGGGAAGAGTTTCAAATCGGGGGACGTGCAGAGTGATCCTCATTACAAGCAGCTATTTGCCACGACCCGCAGCGAGATGGCGGTTCCGACGCGCGATCGTTTCGGCCGAATGATCGGGGTGATCAACTTTGAATCGGATCGTTTGAACGCCTATTCAGATGACGACGAGTGCATTGCGGAGGCTCTTGCCGCCCTCGTCGGAGTGACGCTGGACCGCGAGGAGCAGGACCTGCATGAAGAGGCGCTGATTGCCGTAGGCAATGCACTCGACGCTGAAATGACAGAAGAAGGGCTGATCGACCGAGTTATTCAGATCGCCAGCGAAACGCTGCGCTTTCAAGCTTGTTCAATTTTCCTACACGATCCGCAGAGCGATACCTTCGTGCTTCGCGGAACCGTAGGGAAGCTGAAAGCAAAAGTTGGCAACCTCAAGTACAAGCGGCGTGAAGGCTGCACCGGTTGGGTTTGCGACACGGGTGAGCCGGTGATGCTCAACAACCCGCAGGAAGATCCCCGGTGGCGAGGCAAATACGTCGAATTCGAAAGCGCTGAAATCGCCAGCTTTCTGGCGGTCCCCATTCTGTTCCGCACCAAGACGATCGGCGCGATTCGAGTCGTTCGCCGCAAGAGCGATAATCCTTATCTCTACGCTGGCTTCACCGATGGCGATATGCGAGTGCTCCAGGCAATCGCCGAACAGTTTGCGGTTGGCCTCGACAATGTTCGCAATCTGGATAAGGTGATTCGCTCCGAACGCATGATTGCTTGGGGCGAGCTGAGCGCGAAGAGCAGCCATATGATCGGTAACCGGATATTTGCGATCAAGGGAGACACAAATGAGCTGTTCCACCTTCTTGAGGAGCCGGAACTCGACCTTAAGGAGCTGAAGGAATTGCAGAAAAGCCTTGCCACAAACGTGCTGCGGATCGAAGAAATCCTCCAAGACTTTCGGGATTTTGTGAGCGCCACACAAGTTACGCTCGACGAGACGGACATCAATGCCGTCGTCAGAGAAACTGCCGAGGAAATCTTTCCAAAGCGAAGCAAAGTCGAGTTGGTCTTTAATCTGGCGCCCGGTCTGCCACCTCTCGAGCTCGATTCAAAACGGATCAGACGGGCAATCGGGGAATTGGTCGAGAATTCGATGAATTACATGGAGGAGGGACAGCTCACACTGACCACCAGTCTTCAGAAGAAGCCCGGAAGCTCCCGACAATTCGTCAAAATCGAGGTCGAAGACACGGGCCCGGGAGTGAAAGAAGAGAGCAAGCAGATAATCTTTCAGCCCTTTCACAGCGGTCGGGTCAAGGGGATGGGATTAGGCCTCTCAATCGTCAAAGGAATAGTAGACGCCCACGGCGGGGAAGTGAGTGAAGCAGGCGAGCCCGGAAAGGGTGCGAAGTTTGTGATCCTGCTTCCCGCTCCAGATCGTCCATAATTCGGAAATCCACCTTATGAAGCTTCTCGCATTCTTGCTTGCCTTTACGAGCCTCCCGTTTTACGGACTCGCCCAAACATCGCCTCCAAGTGATGCCCAAACTACCACGGCCGCGGATACCGTGACCTACACAAACAAAATTATCGGGCTGCAATTCACGCGTCCCAAGGATTGGGTGGAAACCACCAACAAAAAGGGCGAGTCAAGGTTCATCATTCCGGTTCCCAATTCCTCTCAGAAAGCGGTCTTGGAGCTTTACCCGGTCAACTTTCGCAGCGATAAAGATATCTGGCAACTGAGTCAGGCCGGTATTGCCAAATCGCAGAAGCGCGATGTGGAACGACAGTGGGAGGAGACGATCCTGGGAGTTCCTCTCCTGCTCACGAAGGTCACTTATTCCGAGAAGGGCGGCCCTGAGGTGATGCTCAGCGGCCTGATGTATACATTGTCCACCGCGAAACTGGGATATCGCTTAACCGCGACGCCGGACGATTTCGATCGAGCCAATTACGAGTGGCAACAGGCGATGCAGTCCATTCGCACGGAAGATGGTCAGATGCCTAAGCCCGAGGATCCCTCGGTGGAGCTTGCGCCTCGAACCAAGGATGACCTTGCCCACCCGTATATTCGCAATGTTGTGAGCAAGGTCGTGCCTCCCAAGGGAGAGAAGTCTCCGGTCGCTGGATCGGTCACCCTCGCGAACAATGCTGTGAACGTGCTGGTGCCTTCGGATTGGAAGATGGATCCGATCGACGAATATAAGTCGAAGCTTCATAATCCCGCAGTTCCGGGATTCGTCACCATCCAGTTCGCATCTAGTTTGGACAGTGATTCTCCAGGGACAGCTTTGCTCAAAGCTTCGGGGAACACCCTTGAGAAATTCACAAACGTTCAGTCTCGCACTGAGCAGATGCCGAAGTTCAATCGCGCTGCGGCTACCTGCGTGATGGTTTGGAGGACCGGACAGAGCTCAGCGGGACCGCTTACGACATGCGAAGCTTACGTCCAGAACGGCGACTACTATGCCCTGCTCACCTACGAAATCAGCGGTGCAAATATCGAAGAAGCGAAAAAGATGGTTGAGGAGCTAATCGATCGTCTCAGCGTTGAAGTCCAAAAGTGATCGTCGGATTTAGCACCTCGTCGCCTCGGGCTAGCGTTGCAATCTTTAGCGATCACGGAGCCTTGCTCTATGCGGCTGAAGACGAGGCGAAGATGGCAGCTAGCGGAGTCGTTTTGAGGTTGCTGGAAGAGGGTTTTTCTCAGCTCCGAATCATGCCAATAGACGTAGTTTTGTGGCTCGCTGATCTTGGGCCGGGCAGCTTTACGGGAACGAGAGTGGGGGTGACGCTCGCCAAGACGTTTGCGTTTGCAAGTCAGACCCGTTGCGGGGGAGCTAACGCATTCGACCTCATTTCTCCCACTGGCGATGTGGTGGTTCCGAATAAACGCAACGAGTGGTTCGTCAGGCGAGACGGCCAAGTCAGGATCGAACATTCCTGCCCTCGAGGCGCTCTCGGCTATGGCGCAGGGATCGATGAACCATCTTATCCCTCTGCCGCCAACTTCTCCTCAATTTTGGAAAAGGTCGAACGAATAAGTCCTGAGCGTCTCGTTCCGCGCTATCTTGTGGAGCCGAGTATTTCGACGCCGAAGACCCCCTTATCCAAGGTGAACGCCTCCAGTGATTGATTCGATTGGCGGAAAGCCGATGCAGCGGAACGTATCGCTTCGGCTCTATTCCACTCTTCGCGCAGGTGGCACTGCTGAGCTTTTTGTGGAGGCTGATACCGTATCTGAACTCGCCGACATTTCGTCGGCAGCCCAGAGGGAGGGGCTCCGGGCAACGACGATTGGGTGGGGCAGCAATATTCTCCCGAGCGACCATGGCGTTCCAGGTCTGGTCGTACTCAACAATGCCCGGCGTGTCGTGGCCGCGAAAACGGGCGAAGTGGTGGCTGATAGCGGCATTGGATTTCAGGAACTCTTTCTGAAAACCGCCCAGGCTGGCCTGCATGGCCTCGAATACGCGGTCGGCATTCCAGGGACGCTTGGCGGGGCACTGGTGAGCAATGCGGGAGCCTATCGCAGCAGCGTGAGCGAGTTCATAACTCGAATCGAGGTGGTGCATGAAGGGGAGAGGAAGTGGGTCGATCCAACCTTTATGCAGTTCAGCTATCGAGACTCCTTGCTCCGGCAGCCCTCGTCACCACCCATCACACTTCTAAGAGTTGAAATGAAACTTCCGACGGGCACGTCTCCGAAGGCGATTTACGACGAAGCAAGAGAGTATCAGCGCCAGCGCATTTCGAAGCAGCCGCCTCCGGCGAGCGCAGGAAGCTTCTTTAAAAACGTTCTCTCAAGGGAACTGGCAGATTCGCTCGACACGCTCACAGTGGGGATGAAGAAGGCGGGGGTGGTACCCGCCGGTTACCTTATCGAGGCGAGCGGGCTGAAAGGTTTTAGAATGGGCGGCGCCATGATGGGGTCTCGCCACGCCAACTTCGTCCTAAACGTAGGAAATGCCTCCGCTTTCGAAATCCGGCGATTGACCCTCTTCGTCAAAAAAGTTGTTCGGGAGAAGTTTGGCGTCGAACTTGAAGAAGAAGTGATGTACCTCGGCGACTGGTCCGCCTTCGATTCAGCGGGAGACTCGGGACCACAGTGAACAAAAGAGGCGTTAAACTCGTTTAGCTTGCCAAGGCAAGATGGAACTGTGCATCGGAGCACCAAGATTGGCATCGGAAGAGCACTACGGCGAAGCGGCAGAGGCGGCGATCATCGACCGGTGCCGTCGTCAGGACGTAGAAGCTTTCGGTAAATTCGTCGACGCATACCAAAATCGAGTGCATGGTTTTGTCCGGCGGATGGTGCCGAACACAGAAGAGGCGGCCGACGTGACGCAAGAAGTGTTTATCCGAGCGTTTCAGGGTTTCCGACGCTTTGACGCACGCTCATCTGTTCGCACCTGGCTGTTTAGGATCGCATACAACTTGTGCGTGGACCGTGCCCGAAAGTTGAAGCGGAGCCTAGATGAAGTCGGACTTCGGGCAGGGGAATCGGAAGAGCAGATTGAAGTTGCCGACAGTCGATGGGAGCCCGAGCAACTTATTCTGGATCAAGAACTCCAAGACGCTTTGGAAGAAGGAATTAGAACTATGAGCGAGAAGCTGCGAACGGTGCTCTTGCTCCACGACCGCGAAGATACACCCTATGAGGAAATCGCACAAATTTTAGGCGTTCCGATTGGGACGGTGAAAAGCCGATTGTTCTTGGCACGCGCGCACCTTCAAAAGGTGCTCGGGGCCTACCTCAACGCTGAGGTGAAATCAAATGAAAGCTGAATTCGAAATGGAGACGAAAGAGGTAGATCGAGGACTGGCGTCTGAGGGCCAGGAGCAGGTCTCGCGTCTCGTACACGCACTGCCGGATGATCCGCTGAGTATGGTATGGCGGAGTGGTCTCAATGACCGCTTGGCCCTTGAGGCAGCCAAGCAACGCCGAAGATTTGTGTTCGGCTGGATGTGGAAGCCGGCTCTTGGATTCGCGGCTTGCATGCTCTTCGCTTCTATGACGCTTCTGCGTCATCCAGACACGGTTCCAGCTGGCACAAACGATGGGATGGAGCAGGCGCTTGTGAAGAGCCATATCGACAACTTTGCGTCGATGGACGTTGCCGGGGTTGGCTTGACTCCTACCGAGGAGAACGAGGCAGGCACCTACACCTCACCGGCGGATTGGGATCCGGAGGACGTCACGTCCGCCTTATGAATCGATTCGCCGCACTGGTCGCGATCGCTCTCCTGGGATCGTTGACGGTTGCTTCAGCACAGCCGAAGAGGCAAGTGGCGGACGAAAAACCTCGTTTCGAAATTGCGGATCGATTGCCTTCAGCGTTAAAGGCAGCCTTGAAGGCTTACGGCAAGATCCGCTACTCCGGCTCACGAATTGTCGAGTTCAAGAGTGGCCCGGATCGCCAGCGACATGTCGAATACGTGATCACCGATGGCTTCCGCAGCCGAGTCGAATTTCCAGATGATTCTCCCTTGCGCGGACAAGTGATCGTTGAGACACCCAAGGAGCGGCGTCACTTCACTCCCAAGAGCAACGAAATTCATGTGCTTCCGCCAAGGCGCGAGGAAGCGTTTGGCCGTATTGCCAATATGGCGAAGCGGCGCTTTCGCTTTACTCAATCGGGCGGGGGTTCGATTGCGGGTTTGTCCACTCAGCTTGTCTCGATTAGCGATCCGCAGGGCAATGTGCTCCAAAAGCTTTGGATCGATCCGAAATCAGGGATGGTGCTCAAGCGAGAGGTCTTTGACCGTGGAGGCGCGCTTCAGGGGTTCTTTGAATTTCAAAAAGTGGATCTGACGCCGAATATCGATCCGTCAGAGTTCCGCCTACAACCAAAAGGGGCGCGGGTGGTTACGCCAAACTTGGTGCTCAATCGCTTGATTCGAAAGGGCAGTTTTCAGGACGTAAGACTCACCGGCACTTCTTATCATCTCGAAAGCGCAAAGATTCAAAACATTGGGGGGCGACAGGTGCTGGTTCAACTCTATTTAGGTGACGGGCATCGCATTTCCCTCTACCAGCTTGCTGCTTCCATTGATCCGGCGAAGCTCGACAAGCTAGCAGGTGCGCTGAACACGTATGCCTGGCAACGCGGAGAATCGACCTTTGCGCTGGTGGGTGATCTAACTGATGCGGAACTGCGCACCTTGGCGCGACGTTTAGGAGCCTAGGAGAACCGCTTTCGTGCGGTTATAATCAACTTCGTGGCGGCTAAAGCTATTTCTGTCTCAACAACCCGTCGCACGCGGCCGCGTTGGGTTCGCTGGACGAAGCGCATCTTCGCGTTTCTCTTTCTTTGTTTCCTCATCGGCGCGACCGTGTTCGGCGTCGTCTTCGTCAAGGAAATGCGGCATGCGTCGGAGTTGATGACCACGTTCCCCCAGAAGATTGTTGAGATTTCGACCAAGCCTACGGTCATTCTCAGCTCGGACAACAAGGAGCTCTCATCCATGCAAGCGGAGTTCCGGGAGCCGGTGAAATATGACGAGATTCCGGTCTACGTCCGCAATGCGATGATGGCGGCAGAGGACAAACGCTTCATGGAGCATCAAGGCGTCGACTACATTGCGATGGGACGCATCTTGATGGTCGGCGCCAAAGAAGGAAGGCTGAGCCAAGGCGGCAGCACCCTCACGATGCAGCTTGCCAAGAAGTTCTATTCCGAAGGTGAGAGAACCTTCAATCGAAAACTGCAGGACGTTGCTCTCGCCATCACGATGGAACGGGAAATGACGAAGGAGCAGATCCTTACGCTCTACCTGAACACGATGTACTTCGGAGAAAAGGCTTATGGCATTCAAGCGGCCGCCGATGTCTACTTTGGCAAACCTCTTGACAAGCTGACCATCTCGGAAGCGGCCATGCTCGCCCGATGCGTTAGAAGGCCCAGCGATCAGAACCCGGTCAAGAATTACAAGGTGGCGGTTCAGAACCGCAACGTCGTGCTCGGGATTATGCGCGATCAGAACATGATCAACGAGAGCCAGTATGAAAAGGCGATCGAAGAGAAGATCAAGATCAAGCCACCCAAAGAAAGGGTGACCAGCCACCTGCGTCGTGCTCCCTACTTTGTCGACCAGGTGATGCGGCAGCTTGAACACGATATGCCCGATATCGATTTCAAGGCGGGTGGCTACACCATTCGCACCACCCTGAACGCGGGAATGCAGGATTATGCCGAAGCGAAGGTAGCCGAGGCGATTCGAGAGGGTAGAGGTCGCAAGATCAATTCCGCTTGCTTCGTGATGATCGACAAGGACGGGAAGATCCTTGCCGAGGTCGGCGGCCAAGACTACGGCAAGAGCCAGTTCAATATCGTCACCCAGGGGCTCCTGCAGCCTGGATCGTCCTTCAAGCCGATCTTATACTCTGCCGCTCTCTCGACAGGCGCGATCTCTCCTGACGAGCGGATTCCGAATATGCCTTTCGAGTACGACATGGGTCCGTACGCGAAGCCTTGGACACCAAGGAACGCCAGTTCGAGGGAGAACAGTGGCCCAGTAAGCATCGAAAGGGCGATTGCCCTTTCATTGAACATTGCCGCGGCGCATGTGATGGAGAAGGTCACTCCACCGGTTGTCGCCGGTATCGCTCGTGATGCGTTCGGGTTTACAACGCCGCTCGACGCCGTCCCGGCGATGGCTCTCGGTGCGGTCGAAGTTCGCCCAATCGACATGGCGCAGGCATACAGCGTTTTCATGCTTCACGGGAATCGAGCCACTCCCTATGCGATCACGCAAGTGATCGGCCCGGACGGAACCATTATTCGAGAGTATTCCCCGAACATCAAGCAAGGGGTATTCGATCCCAGAGTTACCTCCTTGATGGATGGCTACATGCGGGCCGTAGTCGAGTACGGTACGGGAACTTACGCCAGCAACGTCGAGAACTCCCGAGGCAAAACGGGGACCACTACCGACCAGAAGGATGGCTGGTTCTGCGGCTATTCGGATGGACTCGTCGCGATCGCGTGGGTCGGCAACCTTCAAATCAAGAACGGTAAGCAGTACAAGCTGCCGATGTCCAGCGGTGTCTACGGCGGCAACTCAGCCTGCCATTTCTGGACCAAGATCATGGAGCGGGCCCACGACAAATTCGCGGTCAAAATTCCTGAGTACAAGGAGCCGGAGCAGACCGCGCCTCCCATTGATGAGCGCGGCCAAGATGAAGATGTGGCCCCAGGAGATCGGGTGAAAGTGATTCCTCCGCCAGACGACAGTGGCACGACGGGAGGAGATGGCGCTCCGACAAGTCCAAATGGGGGCGACACAGTGCCTCCGACGGATGGAGACAAGCCGGTCACGTCGCCTCCCGTCGAAACCGAGCCACCTCCCGCCGATCCGCCTCGCACAAATCCCCGCTCTCGGTCGAGGGATGATGGAGATAGTAATGAGATGGTGACGGTGGACATCTGCGCGGAATCTGGACAACGCGCCACGATCTACTGCCCAGAGACCATCAGCCGTCAATTTAGGAAAGGGCGCGAGCCTAAGGGCAGATGTAAGATTCACGGCGGCTAGATGTCCGTCATTCATGCTCCTGGCAAGCCACGCTTCACATTCCGGGTTCTCCTGTTCCCGGGAGTGTTGCTGGTTCTCTTCCTCGCGTTGCTGTTCCGCCTCTGGTATGTCCAGGTGGCGATTGCTCCCGAACTGCGCGAGAGAATCGACAACACCCGAGAGGCAAGCCGCTTTCTTCCAGCGCCTCGCGGTCTGATCTATGATCGTCATGGGAAGCTGATCGCCGGAGTACAAGATCAACTCGTTCTGACGGCTGAAGCGGGAATTGTCCTCAAACATCCCGAAGTTCTGCGAAAGGTGGCGTATCTCTTATCGCCGACTGGCTCGGATGAAGAGCGCTTGCTGCGGAAAACGAAGGACGGAGTGTATCGGCCAAAGTCCGACACGGCCATTTACGCTGGCCTTCCTCTGAACGTGGCGGCCAAAATCATTGAGAATGCGAACGCTTTCCAAGGCCTAAAGGTGCGATCTCAGCCAATTCGGTCCTATCCCGATCCGGTGTCGTTCAGCCACATGCTGGGCTATGTTTGGGTGCCAAGCCAGGGTGACCTGGACCGCGCGAAGAAGGAGGGGAGGCAAGCTGCCGACCTGGTAGGCAAGAGCGGACTCGAGTATGAATACGAGTCACAGCTCATGGGCGTAGACGGGGAAGAGACTTTCCAATTGACTTCAGACGGCGAACGAGGATCATCTGTGTCCAATCTGCGGCCCACCCCCGGCACTCAACTGGTGCTGAGCATCGACGCCGACCTGCAGAAGATCGCGGTCGGAGCTCTCAGCGGCCGTCGCGGAGCGGTCGTCGCAATCGAGCCGGAAACCGGAGAGATCCTTTGTCTGGCGAGCCGTCCCGCATTTGATTTAAGGCAGTTCAAAAACGGCATCAGTCGCCAAGATTTCGATGCACTGAACAACAATCCCGAGCATCCATTCATCAACCGCGCCACGAATTCGGCGTTCGCTCCTGGCAGCACGTTCAAGATCGTTACGACAGTTGCCGCGATGCGTTCTGGCAAATTCAATCCGAGCCAGACAGTCTATTGCAGCGGCGGCTATCGCCTGGGTAAGCAGTTCTTCAGATGCCTCGGGCACCACGGCGCGATCAATTTTTCTACCGCCTTGGAGAAGTCATGCAACACCTACTTCTCAGACCTCGCGGTGAAGGTCGGGAAAGACGAACTGAGAAAAGCCGCCCTCGACATGGGCTTCTTCTCCAAGTCGGGACTGGATCTGCCCAGTGAGCGCAGCGGACTGATCCCAACGGACGATTGGCTGCGGCGAGTTGGCAAGAAATGGGTGCCCGGATACACCGTTTTGACTGGCATCGGCCAAGGCGACGTGCTCGCCACGCCTGTTCAGATGGCTAACTTGGCCTGCTTCGTGGCGAACGAGGGCACCACCTATCGGCCGCACTTGGTCAAGGCTTTCCGTGGGCACAACACGTCCCAGGTCGCACCCGAAGTTGTCCATCAAGTTGATCTCCCTGCAGGAGACTGGCGTCAAATCAAGGACGCCATGGTTGGCGTGGTCGATCACGGCACCGCTGCCGGCTCCCGAATTCCTGGGTTGGCATGGGGGGGCAAAACTGGCAGCGCGGAAGTCCACGGCCAAGCCAAGACCAACAGCTGGTTCATCGGCTTCGCGCCCGCGATCCGCCCCAAAATTGCCATCTGCGTTATGGTCGAGGCCGTTGGACATGGATCTGAATATGCAGCCCCGATTGCCAGACGGGTTGTAGAGTCTTACTTGAGACCAGCGAGTGCCTTTTCGAAAAGCTCCAGCGCGCGCTGACCTTCGGCGATCGCTTTGGAATCTCCAGCGGTACGCCCGACGTCGATCAGCTGCTGCGCGGTTTGCCGAGCCGATTGCAGTTCTTCCTCAGTCTCCGTGAGCGAGATCGGCCCCCCCTCGCCCATGCTCTTGACGAAAGGCACGGTTATCTCGGCAAAGCGGGTGTATCCTTCCACGGCGGGCCTTAGGAGCGAAAGGGAAGTTTCCGGGCTCTTCGAAAAGCGCGTTAAATACACTCGTGCCCGGAAGGTTTCAGTTGGAATCTCCTCCGGCAGCGATCTGATCTTAAAGTAAGGCTTCTCCTCGATCAACAGCATCCGCTCCGCCTGAGCCTTTGCGCCGTCTATGTCGCCCTTTCGATCCAGCACCTCGATCATTTGATAGTTAGTGCTTAAATTGTTCGGATCCAGGGCCAACGCGGCACGCAGGGTATCTTCCGCTTCCACAACCTGATCGTTCAGCAGGAGGAGCCGGGCCAGCGCGCGCAAATATTTCGCGCTAGGTGAGAGCTTCACGGCCATCCTTATATCCGCCACCGAACGATTAAGCAATCCTGCCCGATACCACGCTTCAGGATCCCCTGGAGCCACGCCTTTAAGAAGGTCGAGCTTGGCCTTGGCGCCCTCGATGTTTCCCGCCGATGCTAGATAACGAGCATTCGCCTCCTCCTTTCCGACAAAGCCAAAATAGAACAGCCATGCGGTAGACACCGTCGCCACGAGTGCGAGCACCAGGCGCATTCCCTTAAAGGTGAACTCCGGAGCTACTCCGTCCGCGCTCAGCTGCAGACCGATGCCGAGTAGGAGGAATAAGCTAGCGCCAAATCCGTAATAGTAGAGGTTTGATTCAAGCAATCCGTTGGCGAGGGTAGCGACCACTGCCGCGATAACTCCCGCCTTGAGGATATTCACTTCCGAAGGCATGGCTTTCATGCCTCTAAACATATAGATCGCCCATGCGATGAGGAGGAGAAGGCACGCGATCACGGTTTGGACGCCATATTCGACTGCCACCTGAAGCGGGGTCGAGTGGGTCAGCTCTGTGCGCGTGGTGATGCCAGGCTTCGCGCTGAGGGGTCCATAGCTGCCCGCGCCGTGTCCGATCGGATTCGCTTTGATCAAGGCTGCGGCACCCTTCCAAAGGTTGGTGCGGAAGCCAGCCGACTGCTCCGAAGTTCCCCCACCGGTGACCCTTCCGAGCGAGGACCCAGAAGGTGAACTGATCTTCAATCCCAAGCCCAAAACCACTAACATCGCTAGCCCGATCGCAGCCGCCGTTAGAGAAGCTTTACGTCCGGTGCCAGCATAAAAGCCGGCGATCGCGCTAAAGGTGACGAGTGCAATCACTGTGCATAGTAGTCCACCCTTTGAACCGGTTAAGAGCAGCGCCAAGTTAAGCAGGAGTAGCCCAAGTCCGTAAAGCATCCTTATTCGCAAGTTCGACTGAAGCGCGAAAAGCGAAAGAGCTAGAACAAAACCCACCAACAAAATGCCAGCTAATGCGTTAGGGTTATACCATCCGCCAAAGATTCGCCAGCTCGGGTCGATTGCCTTCATGGAGCTATATTCGAGTAAGCCGAAGAGAGCGGTAACCACGCAGCCAAGCACGAACGCGGATAAGATGACAACCGGTCCAGCCTTTCGCCCTGCGCCGCCTACAACCCCTAACAGAATGACGCCGTAACTGAGCCATTCGCACACATTTGCGGCGCCATTCCAGCGATAGTGGGAAGGAAGAAGAGAAAGTAAGATCAGGGCCTCAAAGCAAACGAGCGAACCCAAAATCCACGCGTGTGGCACCTGCAGCACATGGCGCTTGACGACCAGCGTAATGAGGGCAGCCGCTCCGATCAGGGTGAGCAAAAAATGTTGCAGTCCCGCGATTTCAAGTCCGTGAAAAGCGGCAAGAGTAGGGAAGAAGCCTGGCTCCAGTGCGACCGCATCGTTGGCAAGCTGTCCTCCGATCACAGGCAGCAGAAACGCGAGTACGCTAAGCAGGAGGAGGGGAGGAGAGAGGTTCTTCATTTCGAAAACCGTCTCCGAATCGCGTCCAATTTGTTCTTAAAGATGAATACGGAAGCACGCATCGCAATGGCAATAGCCGCTCCACACCACGCGAATGGCCGCCATAAGATGAAGCGTTGCGGAAGCATGTTCTTGGTGTAGAAGCGCAGCATGCTGCGGTGAAAGCGCCCGATCATCCGATTGGGAACCTTGTCGGTGCTTCGTCCGATTGCGTGGGTTATGACCGAGTCGGGAAAATACAGCACCATAAAACCCGCTTTCCACGCACGCCAGCACCAGTCGACGTCTTCGCAAAACATAAAGTATTCCTCGTCGAATCCGCCAATTTGATTCAGCACTTCGCCACGTACGTAAAAGGCAGCCCCGCTGACCCAATCGACTTCGCGAGAACGGGTGTGGTCCCAATCCTGCATGAGATAGTCTCTTGTAAAGCGGTTGTTGGGAAAGAGCTTACCGATTGGGGTATTGCGAAACAGCGCCGCGACGGGGTTTGGAAAACGACGGCAGGAGAACTGCAGTGAGCCATCCGTGTTTAACAGCTTGGGTCCGATGATTCCCGCCTCCGGGTGCTTTCGAGCAAACGCGAGCAGGTTCGCCAGAGCGCCTGGATGAACCACCGTGTCGGAGTTGAGCGGAAAGACATCGGAAGCAGTGCGGACAGAAAAGGCGTGGTTGTGTCCCTTCGCGAAGCCGAGATTCGATCGCATTCTCTCCAGCCGAACCCAAGGAAAGTCCGTCTCCACCATATCAGCCGAGTGATCTTCGGAATCGTTGTCGACGACGATGACCTCGAAATCTGCCTCCGTTCGCACTCGCTGCAGACTCTCCAAACACGCCCGCAGATCATCGCGAGTGTTCCAACTGCAAATGGTGACGGCGAGATCAGGCATGAACGCGATGAGAGTTTACGAGAAAAGCGGTTGCCATTGCGAAAGGCCCTTTCTTTTAAGGGAAGGCTTGTGGGCCAAGTTAGGATAGTTCCGTCTCCGTGTGTGTAAACCGGCTGTCCTGTGCTAGGAGAATTTTTAAACGGGAGTCCAAGGCGGGCTATAGCCCCTTGCGCGAACGAAGGCAGCCGCAAAGATGACGCCGGAGAGCAGGAGGATGAGGGGCAAGTTCCACTGGGTCATCAGGTGCTTTCGAAGATATCGAATGAGACTGCGATGGGACTCCCAGATCATGCTCTTGCGGACCAGTTTTGTGCTCTCTCCGCCGTGATGGAGGATTCTCACCTCGGGCGAATAGAGGCAGGGGAAGCCTTTACGGCTGAGGCGATATAGCAGGTCCACCTCATTAAAGAAGATGGGGAACTGTTCATCGAATGGATGACGCTCGGAACCCAGTGCACACAGGGCTTCTCTCCGGAACAGGAGGAAGGTGCCCATCGGCTGCGGAGCGATCTGATGAATCTCGTAGTTGAAGCCCGGAAGGCGGTAGGAAGCGAGCGGCGAGCGTGGAAATAGCTTGCCCAGACGAGTGACGTCTCCGAATATGCCAAACAGAGTTGGAAATCCTCTCACGGAGCGCTGGGTTCTGCCTTTGGAATCGATTTGCCGCGCTCCAAGGACGCCAAAATCTGGATTCTCTTCGAGTTTGCGCATGGCCGTGTCTAGCGCATCATCGAGGATTTCGGTGTCGGGATTAAGAGTGAGGATATATGCTCCCCGCGCTTGCTCAAACCCGTGGTTGTTGCCGGCGGCGTACCCGGTGTTGGTAGGAAGATCGACGAGAACCACTTCGGGAAACTCCTGCCTGACCATAAGGGCACTTCCATCGGTGGAGGCGTTATCCACGACAATTATTTCAGTTCTTCGAACGCTTGGATGGGCGTAGATCGACTTCAGGCAGGCGCGAAGAAGGGCCCTGGTGTTCCAGTTCACGATAATAATGCTGAGGATCGGGGGCGCTGGTCTCAACCAGCCCTAGAGCATACAATGTCCGCAAAAACAACTGGCCGACAGGGGCGATCAGACAGCCTCTTTCGACCCGGTCCGAAAAAGATTCCAAAGATGGTCATTTTGCGAAGATTCTGTCAACACGGGCGAAAGTCCCGTGCACTACAAAGTTAGTTTCAGCCTAAAGTGGGGTTATCCACATAGTGTACACAAAACCATTGGGGTTGATCTTCCGAAGATTATGCCGGTATAGTCCCGTCTGTTTGTCCAGGGTCTCTGACTGAGTAACAAGGCACCCGATTAAAGTTCGGGAAGGAGGAAACTTGCCAATCAAGAATCTAACCTTGGGGGCGGTGCTGGTAGTAGGCACGGCTCTCGCACAGAACCACTACAACACCCATAAGGTTCAAAAGGGCGAAACGCTCGAAAAAATTGCAAAGGTTGCCCATACCTCGAAAAAGGCACTGATGGCCGAAAACCATCTCAAATCCGATCTCATCAAGGTCGGTCAAACGTTGGAACTTCCGTCTATCGCGAAGCCAATCCTTGCGAGTTCAGGCTACGCGCCGTATACGCTTCGGAATGCTGACAATGACTGGAAAGTCGCCAACATGTTCCACATGGCTCCCGCCGCAGTGCGAAAGCTCAATCCGCACGTAAATTGGAAACGGGCGGTGCCTGGAACCAAAATTAGAATTCCGCTTAAGAATGCTTACACGTATAAGTTGGCAAGCATTCCGGTGATCAACTCTCGCTACGCTAAGGTGATCAAGAGCAACGCAATCATTCGCACCGCTCCAGGTTCTAATGCTCGTCGAATCGGGATGGTCGACGCGGGACGGCATGTGAAAGTGCTCGACCGCGACACGCACTGGTACAAGGTCAAGTTTGAATACGGCACCGTTGGCTGGGTACGTGGTGATCTCCTTAAAGCAGAATCGATTCCTCCGATTTATGCTGCTCGCGAGGTGAAAGCAAAGAGCCGAGTTGCGCTAAAGAGCTCAGTCAAGCCGAAAGCTACCTTGGCAGTTCACCGCACCGGACGGTCTTCTCGTAGCGGTGGCAATCGCCTTGCCATCAACTTGCCAACTGGGAAAGGCGATCTTCTCGAATACGCTTCCTCCTTCAAAGGCACTCCTTATCGCTACGGCCAGGCATCTCGTTCTGGAACCGATTGCAGCGGCTTCGCCCTTCAAGTGCTACGGCATGAAGGTGTGAAGATGCCCAGGACTGCGGCTCAGCAGTCTCGCAAGGGCAAAGCGGTGAATCGTGACGGCTTACAGAAAGGCGATTTGGTGTTCTTCCACACGTCTCGCGGCAGTCGCATCAGTCATGTGGGTATCTACATGGGCAATGGCAAGTTCATCCATGCGAGCAGTGGCGGTGGCAAAGTCCAGGTGAATTCTCTTAACGAAAGCTATTATAAGAAGCGATTCGCGACCGCTCGCCGTGTCGTGAAGACGAAAAAGCCTGCGACGAAAGCCGACAAAATGGCAGCTTCGCAAGAGGCGGACAAGAATGCGATGAAGGACGCCGAGAAATCGATCACCACGCCGGTGAAGGATCCTGAACCAAAGGCTGACAAGTCTTAATTCGGATTCGGTGAGAAATGGGTCGAGTGTCGCTCGACCCATTTTTTATGGCTGCAGCTTCCACTTGAAGGTGGAGAATATGCCAGAATAGTGCTTCGCACGGCCCGGTCGTCTAGTGGTTAGGATGCCGCCCTTTCAAGGCGGAGGTCGCGGGTTCAAGTCCCGTCCGGGCTACCACAGTCATGCAATGAGAGGGCGTCCAGCTTCGCCCAGTTTTGGCTCAAACAGCATCCACTCAATCTCGGGAAGTTCCGATCTGAGCCGTTCTGCGAGCGTGATGCAACCCGGATGCTCGGTGGCATAGTGTCCCGCCGCCATGATTGCAAATCCTTCCTCAGATGCCTCAAGGCCCACGTGCTGCTTGACTTCTCCGGTCAATAGAGCATCGGCACCGGCCCGTTGAGCCTTCCTCCATTCCGAATCAGCAGAACCTCCAACCACGGCAAGTTTGTTGATGATCCGTTCCGATTTCCCCCATCCCTGAACCGAGGTTTGAAGACGTCCGGCGGTTGCCGCAACCAAGTCTCTGAAAGCCATCGGTTCCGGTAAGCCGCCGATTCTTCCCGCTGGCTGCTCGTCTTTTGCGAGGAGGCGAAGAAAGTCGATGGCGGGTTCTTCGTAGGGGTGCACCCGGCGAACTGCTCGCTCGACTTCCATCTGTTTTGACTTCAGAAGGACCATCTCCACCCGAAGCTCGGGGATACGTTCAATGTTCTCCGGCTTTCCGATCGTGGGATTGGTTCCGGGCCGTCCGCGGTAGGAGCCGGTGCCTTCACACAAGAAGTTGCACCGGTCGTAATCGCCGATAATCCCGGCACCTGCTTCAGACGCCGCGCCGATAATTTGTTCAGCGGCCTCGACAGGCGTGAAGACGACGAGCTTGAGTTGCTCCACCTCCGCGGCGCTGCCAAAAGCTCTGACGTCGGACAGGCTAAACATGTGTGCCAGAGTGTCATTGATGCCACCTCTGGCCGAGTCCCAGTTCGTATGGGCTGCGGCGAAGTTGATGCCGTTGCGGATCAATTCGATGACCGTGCGACCGGCGTTGGAAGTCGAAATCACCGCCGGCAGAGGTTCAAAGATCAACGGATGGTGAGATATCAGCATCTGCGCGCCTTCCTTTGCAGCGTATCGAACTGCGGCGAGAGATCGGTCCAAGCTGACGACAGCTCGTTCTACCTCTGCGTGCGGGTCACCGACCTGTAGACCAACTCGATCAAAGGAGAAGGCGAATCGCTTGGGAGCGATCCGTTCGAGTGCATCGAGAACGTCTCGCACTTTAGCCATTACAATCCCGATGCCTCGAAAGCCTGAGCAATATCAGCAATCAAATCCGCCGGGTCTTCTAATCCGCAGTAGAATCGGACGCACCAACGGGATTCCGTATAGCCTAGGGGTTTGCCTAGGATCGGCACCGCGAGACTCTCGTGTCCTCCCCAACTCACACCCAACTGGAAGATTTTCAGAGCCTCAACGAATCGGAGCACTGCGGCTTCATCCTGCCGTTTGGGTTCAAACGAAAAAAGTGAGGAGGAGCCGCGCATCTGCCGCAGAAAGAGCTCGCGCTGCGGGAAGGATTCCAGCCCAACATGGTGGACGATGTCCGCTGATGGATGATTCTCCAACCAACTTGCGACCGTGTTGCCCATTTCCTCGGCGTAACGCATTCTCACCTTGAGAGTTCTCATGCCCCGCATCAGCAGCCAAGCGGGGAACGGAGCCAGGATCGACCCGAAGTAATCCACTTCGCGCCGAATCATTCGTTCCAATCGCTCTCGAGAAGTGCAGATCGCGCCAGCAGTCAAATCACTGTGTCCGCCCAGATACTTTGTCGCACTGTGTAAAACGATGTCTACTCCGAGCGTGGCCGGATTGCAATTGATCGGAGTGCAATAAGTGTTGTCGATCGCCGTGGTGATGCCCTTCTCGCGAGCGACCTTCGTGATTTTCGAAATGTCCTGAAGTCGAAAGATGATGCTGCTGGGCGACTCCAGATAGATCATCGTTGTCTCGGGGCGAATCGCATCAAGAATATCCTCGCTCTCGTTACCATGGACAAACGTGTGAGTAACTCCGAATTTGTTGAGGTATTCAGATAAAAACTTGTAAACTGGACCGTAACAGGTGTCGACCGCTACGACATGCGATCCGCTCTCGACGCAGCTCATAATTGCGAGCGCAGCCGCTCCCATGCCAGTTCCGATTAGCTTGCAGGCCTCCGTTTGCTCAAGCATCGCCAGCTTCTTTTCAGCAATATCGACGGTAGGATTTCCGATGCGACTGTAGAGGAACGGCGGTCCCCAGGGAGCTTCGACCATGGAGTGCTGGAACTGGGCGAAATCATCAAAGACGAAGGTGGAGGTTTGATAAATGGGAGGGACTACCGCTCCCTGTTGCTTGTAATCCTCAGCGTAGTGGGTGAGTCGAGTTGCTAAGCGAGCGTCTTCGGGAAGGTGCACGAGCTAAGTTTAGCCTTTAAGTGCAATCCAACCAAGCCATGGGTGGTTTTTGTGCTATACTTAGCGGTTCCCAGAAATCCTGCTATGCTGCCGTCACCCGATATCCTGAACGATTTTCAACAAGGCAAGTTCGTATTGTCCAATCTCGCCGCCAAGCGGGCGAAGCAACTGCGCGAGGGTGCTCCGCCTCTCGTGCAAGTCGAATCCAATCACCCTCTGACGATCGCCCTGGCAGAGATCGCCGCAGGGAAAATCAAGCCCATTATGCCCACTGGTGGCGAGGCTGACGCTTTTGAGATCCCAGAAACGGCGGTTCTTATCGAGGAAACCGTTCCGGCTGAGCTCGGGGTGCTGCTGCCGTCATTGGACGAGATCGATGCTGATTTTCTGTCTGAGCTGGATGAAGACCACGAGAACGAAGATCATGAGCCCGATGCGATGAGTCTTTCTGACTTGGTGGATTCCGAAGAACACGAAGAGGAAGTGGTTTCGGATGCCAGCGACGAAGACACCCTTTCGCTTAGCGATATCGCTGAAAAAGAATCGTCGGACGACGACTCCGAAGAAGCCGAAGAATAGCCAATGTCGCAGCGGGATCCCTACGAGGTACTCGGTGTGCCCCGAAGCGCCGATGCCGATGAAGTGAAGTCGGCGTATCGCCGTCTTGCACGGCGATATCATCCGGATGTCAATCCGGGCGATTCGGAGGCGGAAGAAAAGTTTAAGGAAATCGGTGCCGCCTACTCGGTGCTATCTGATCCCGACCGACGCGCCAGATACGACAATTACGGGCAGCTCGACGATCAGCCTCAGGACCCCTTTTTCGGGGGAGGAAATGTCGGTGGCTTCAACGACCTTTTCGACATGTTCTTTGGCGGCATGCAGGGTAGCGGCGGGCGTGGCCGAGGCCTAGCCCGTGAAGGCGAGGATATCCAAACCGTCGTACACCTCGACTTGAAGCAGGTGATCACCGGGCTCCAGCAAGAAATCGAAATCGATCGAGAGGAAGAATGCGAGGCCTGCAAGGGACTTGGAACCGAAGGGGGAGTGCCTCCCGAAACCTGTCCCACTTGTAAAGGGCAGGGAGTTGTAGGGCAGGTTCGCCACACATTTATCGGCCAGGTAAGAACTTCTAGCACGTGCCCAACCTGTCACGGTGCCGGTGCGATCGTAAAAAATCCTTGCTCCAAGTGTAAGGGGCGGGGGTTGCAAAGAACGACGGGGAAGGTGCTTCTCAACATTCCTCCTGGCGTGGAAGACGGACAGACGATGCACGTTCCAGGGCAGGGGAGCGATGGAGTGGCCGGTGGAAGGCCGGGAGACCTGTACGTCCGCTTGGAGGTCGAGGTCGACCACAGATTTCAGCGCCAAGGCACCCATCTTTTCACTACGCTCGAACTCTCATTCGCTCAAGCGGCTCTCGGTGACTCGGTTGAGATCGCGGGAGTCGAAGAACCGATATCGCTAGAGGTGAATGCCGGAACCCAGCCCGGAACGCAATTGGTGGCCAAAGGACAGGGCCTTCCGCCGCTCCATGGAGGACGGCGTGGCGACTTGATCGTGACCACCAATGTCAGAGTTCCAACGAAACTGAACGATGCTCAGGTGAAGCTGATCAAAGAGCTTGCGGAAGTTGGTGGAGAAGCCGTTCCTCAGGGTCAGAAAGGCTTGCTTGGCTCTCTGTTTGGGAAGAAGAAATGAGATGGATCGAAGTCGTTGCGGAATTCGACCAGGCTCCCGTTGACTGGTCGATTTTCGTGGACGTGTTCGAGCGCCACGGTTGCGAGAATACGCTTCAGACGGATTCGCCTCCCGCTCTTGGTTCGGCGGTGGTCGATGTCCATGGCAGCGATGAAGTCATTGGGGCTTTGTCTAATGACTTAAAAGTGGCGGGGGCATCGCGCATCACCACGCGGTTGCTGGCCGAAGAGAATTGGGAAGAGAATTGGAAGCGCTTCTTTCATCCGAGGGAAGTTGGCAAGCGATGGCTGATCCGCCCGACTTGGGAAGAGGCGCAGACATCTGAGCGAATTGAAATTGTGCTGGACCCAGGACAGGCATTTGGCACCGGCGACCACCCGACGACGAGGATGTGCCTCGAACTGTTGGAAACGCTGCCCGTCGAGGGAGCACGTGTGGCAGATATCGGCTGCGGGTCGGGGATCCTTTCCGTCGCTGCGGCGAAATTAGGCGCGGCCCAAGTCGATGCCGTTGACATCGAAGCCATTTCCGTGGAGGTAGCCAAGGAGAATATGCGACTCAACCAAGTCGAATTCACCACTTACGTTGGAAATGGAGCGGCTGTTCTCGCGGGCGAACGCCCTTATGATATCGTGGTCAGCAACATCATCTCGGCGACACTGATCCAGATCGCCGCTGACGTCGCCGATATCATCGCGGGCAGCGGGCATTGGATCACAAGCGGCGTCATTCCTCAGAATTGGCCCGACGTACAGGCGGCCGCCATCGGTATGGGTTTTGTTCTGCTCCAAGAAAAGGAAGAGGATGGGTGGATTGCCGGCCTGTTCGTGATGCCGGAAGTAAACTAGAGCTCCCTTGCTGCTTTCCGTTTCTAATGTCGCCAAGTCCTTTGGCGTAGACGTGATCCTATCGAACGTGTCGTTCAAGATCAATGCACGGGAAAAGGTGGCGCTGGTAGGACGTAACGGTACCGGCAAGTCAACGCTCCTCAAGATTATCACGAGGCAGCAAAGCGCCGATTCCGGGCATGTTCAGCTTGCCCGGGGAGCCAAGATCGGATACCTTCGCCAAGAGGCCCCGGTTACCTATGGGCGAAGTGTTCTTGAAGAGGCTGAAGCCTCCATGGAGAAACAGCTTGAGCTGAAGGCGCGGTTAGAAGCTCTCGAAAAGAAGCTCGGAGAGGAAGCCACACCCGAGGACCTTGAGGAATATTCCCTCTTGCACGAGCATTTCCTGGAGGCTGAGGGCTACTCCGCCGAGAATGACATCCGCGTCGTTCTGCAGCGGATGGGTTTCTCGCCAGAGGAATTCTCGAAATCGACCGACAAGCTAAGCGGCGGCGAAAAAACTCGGCTGGCGATCGCGAGGCTCCTGTTGGAGGAGCCTGACCTCCTGATCCTCGACGAGCCTACGAATCACCTGGACCTCCAGGCGACCGAATGGTTGGAGGCATGGTTGCGGCAATATCACGGTGCCGTACTGCTTGTGAGTCACGACCGAGCCTTCCTGGAAAGTACAGCCGAGCGCGTTCTCGAAATGCGAGACGGATCGGTTAAGAGTTATCCCGGTCCTTTCACAAAGTTCCTCAAATTGAAGGAGGAAGAGGATGCAAGGTTGGCGGAAGTTGCCAAGCGACAAGATCAGCAGATCGCCAAAATGGACGAATTTGTTCGTCGCTTCATGAACTCACAGCGCACTGCTCAGGCCCGTGGTCGACTGAAACTGATGAATCGCATGCTCGAGACCAAAGTCGAAGCCCCAAAGCATGACCGGGGAATGGCAGCAGGCTTCGGAAAAGTCAAACGAAGCGGCGATATTGCCTTGCAAACGAAGGATCTTCAAGTTGGCTTTCCCAGCCGTCGCCTTTTTGGCGAGTTAAATTGGACGGTCGAATTCGCGGACCGCTGGGGAGTGATCGGTGAGAATGGAGCAGGGAAGTCGACGCTTATCAAAACTGTGCTCGACTTGCAGAAGCCGCTTGGGGGGACGTACAAGTTAGGAACGAACGTCTCGGTCGGTTATTTCAGCCAAGATACTCAAGAGCTCGACCCCGAAAAGTCTCCCCTGGACTTCCTGGTTTGGGACTGCGACATGCTTCCAGCCGATGCGCGGAATCTCCTCGGAAGATTCCTCTTTTCGGGCGACGATGTGTTCCGACCGATCAAAACGTTGAGCGGGGGAGAGAAAAACAAGCTCAGCCTGGCCCGGCTGACGCATGAAAATCCGAATCTGCTCATCTTAGACGAGCCAACTAACCATCTTGATATCGATTCGCGCGAAGCGCTGGGGAACGTGCTGCGCGAATACGGCGGCACGCTCATTCTAATCAGCCACGACCGATATCTCCTGAGTCAAGTGACCGACCATACCCTCGATGTTCGAAAGACAGGATGCATCATCTACCCAGGCTCGTATGAGAGCTATCGAGCAAGGGACGCAAAGGTTCCGCTCCCAGAGCCCGCCCCTTCCAACGACATGGGCGTTCCCGAAACTCAACTCAGTCCACGAGAGCTAAGCAAGGAGATCGGCCGAATGGAGAAGCTCATCGGCCAAATCGAGGAAGACATATCTCGGCACGAAGAGCGGATCAAGCAAATCGAGCAGGATTTATCCAACTTGCCCGCCGATGCTGACGTTTTTGCAATAAGTCAAATGCACCAAGCCACTCAGGAAGCCCTTGAAGGGGCAATGTCTTCTTGGGAAGAGAGTTCTCTGCAGCTGGAAGAACTCAGATCGATGCAAGGCCAAAGCACCCCGTAAGGATCGTAGAAGTAATCATGAGCATACCGCCCTCCATTCCGCGCCGCACGACCACACCGTGTCAGGTGGGTCCGATAACAATCGGAGCTGGCTCACCGGTGGTGGTTCAGTCCATGATCACGGAAGAGACTCGAAATATTGACGCCTGTGTTGAGCAGATTATCGCCCTGCATAAAGCCGGATGCGAGATCGTTCGCGTCACGACTCCTTCGCTTGGAGAGGCGCGATGTGTAGAGGAAATCCGAGCTAAAGTTATTGAAAAGTATCGAGAGGTACCGCTTACCGCTGACGTTCACCACCAGGGGACGGATATCGCCATCGAAGCCGCCAAGCATGTGGATGAGGTCCGAGTCAATCCAGGTCTATTTGTGTTCAGGCGCCACACTGGACGGGAGGAATACTCCCCGCAGGAGCATCGCGAGGAGATTCAGGCGATTGAAGAGTCTTTCGTTCCGGTCATCGAGGCGTGCAAGAGTCATCAGCGCGCTATGCGCGTTGGAGTGAATCACGGTTCGCTGAGTGAACGGCTGCTGGTGACCTACGGCGACACGCCAGATGGCATGGTTGAATCTGCACTGGAATACTTGCGGATTTGTGAGCGGCACGGCTACACCAACTTGAACATATCCCTCAAGGCGAGCCGAGTACCGATTATGGTGGCAGCAAACCGTCTGATGGTCTCGAGAATGGAGGCCGAAGGCATGGCATACCCACTCCATCTTGGCGTGACAGAAGCAGGTGATGGAGAATATGCCCGAATAAAGTCGACCGCTGGCATCGCAACCCTGCTGATGGAAGGGATTGGGGATACCATCCGAGTTTCTCTCAGTGAAGATCCGCTCCACGAAATTCCGGTGTGCTACGACATCCTCCAGTCACTTGGGCTCCGCAAAACCAAAGTGGAATACATCGCCTGCCCATCTTGCGGCCGCACCAAATTTAACCTTCCAACCGTTTTACATCAGGTACGGGAGGCGACGAAGCACCTGGTTGGGCTGGATATAGCCGTCATGGGGTGTATCGTCAACGGGCCGGGCGAAATGGCGGATGCGGACTACGGCTATGTCGGTGCCGCTGGAGGGAAGATCACGCTGTATCGCAAGCGCGAAATCGTTAAGAACGGTATTCCCCAGGAGCATGGAGTGGAAGAACTCATCGCCCTCCTACGGGCGGACAATCGGTGGGTAGATCCTCCGGCAAGCGAATCTAGGGAACTCATACACCTCAGCGTGAAGTGAGGCTAAGGCCGTTCGTCTTTGTATTCACCTAGCCTGCCCACTGTTTTGATCTCGACGGGTTCAGGCAGATCACGCAACATTTCTCCGACCGTTTTGACGGCAAAGCCGCGATTCTTAAGGCCAAGAAGAATGTCTGGAAGTGCGCGAGCGGTGGCAGGATTGTCGTGCAGCAAAATGATGCCGCCGTTGGTGACCTGACGGAGCACGTAATCTGCGATGCGGTCCGAATCCATGGGCTGAAAATCTTTTGCACCGTAATTCCAGTCCACGGTCACGTAATTGAATTCCCGTGCGATTTTCAGGATTTCTGGAGTAAAGCGCATGCCTGGGGGCCTGAAAAGGGTGAATTTATCCCCGCCAGTAGCCGTTTCGTAAGCCTTCTCACATAGAGCGAGCTCTGTTCGGGCTTGATCGGGAGAAAGGGTGTCCAACCTCAGGTGGTTTTCAGTGTGATTACCCACCTCGTGTCCTTCACGAACAATTTCTCGAACTTGCTCTGGATATTGTTCAATTCTTCGCCCAACGAGAAAAAACGTGGCCTTGACGTTGTAGACCTTTAGGATATCGAGAATCTCTTTGACGGATTGTGGGTGGGGTCCATCGTCGAACGTAAGGCAGACTTCCTTAAGGTCGCGACGCCCTCGCTTAAAAAGTCTCTCACTGGGATTCCAAAGGTCGCTGGTATCCATCTTTGTCGCCACCGAATCATCCGTAGGCGACTTTTCCTGCTCAAAGTAGCGATAGCCGGTGATCGCGAGAGCGGCCGAAGCCAGCCCACACAATGCGCAAATCAACCATGCTGCACTCCTTTGCATACCCTTATTATTGCAACCGAGACCCTGAAAGTCTAGACAGACATCCAATTTCAAAGGGAATCCGAGCAAAAGGAGTTCCCCGCCCGCAAACACACAAAGAGGGGCACCCATTCCTAGGTGCCCCTCTTTCACGTGAATGAGCTTACTTTTTGTCTTTTTGCATTTGGTTGCCGTACCGTCGCATAAACTTCTCGACGCGTCCGGCAGTGTCTACCAGCTTCTTTTGGCCCGTATAGAACGGATGGGAATAGGAGCTGATTTCCAAATTTACGACGTAGTGATCGACTCCATCGATGTTGCGAGTCGTATTCGTCTTTGAGGTTGAAATGCCAGTCCACTCATGCTCGCCATCGACGAACAAAACTGGATAAACCTGCGGGTGTGTGCCTTCCTTCATCTTCTTCTCTGAGATCGAATTATGGCACATCACCGCAGATATCTGCCTAAATGACATTGGAACAAGGCCGCGGCATCCCAAGTCGGCGAGCATGCGGCGCTTGAAGAATGAGTCGATCATCCCGGCAGTTGCGATGAGCCTTGACAGTTAAGGTCAGGCGTCGGTAGCATCGGTTCCGCTCTGCTAAGCTCAAGATCTGAATATCAATGGCAAGAAAACTAGTTATCGTCGAATCACCTGCAAAAGCTAAAACCATCGGCGGCATGCTCGGAAGTGATTACGACGTGCAAGCAAGTATTGGCCACATTCGTGACCTTCCCCAGAACGCCAAAGATTTCCCTCCCGACCGAGCGGAGGACCGCAAGAAGTGGTGGGCCGATTACGCGGTGGACGTCGATAATGGTTTCGATCCAATCTATGTGGTTCCCAAGGAAAAGGCAGCTCAAGTCAAAAAACTCCGCGAGGCAATGAAAGGCAAGGAGGAGTTGGTGCTCGCCACTGACGAAGATCGCGAAGGAGAATCCATTTCGTGGCACCTCCTGCAAGTGTTGAAACCTTCAAAGAGCGTGGCCGTCAAAAGAATCGCTTTCCATGAAATCACGAAGGAGGCGATCAACCACGCGCTTCAAAATCCGCGCCAAATCGACGAGAAACTCGTCGACGCACAGGAAACTCGTCGGATCCTTGATCGACTTTACGGATACACGCTTTCCCCAGTGCTCTGGTCGCGTGTTACGAAGAATCTGAGTGCGGGCCGAGTGCAGAGCCCAACCGTCAAGCTCATTGTCGAGCGAGAGATTCAGCGACGCAACTTCAGGTCAGCCGGCTACTGGGATTTGAAGGCGGAACTCGAATCTGACGGCATCAAATTCCCCGCCGACTTAAAGCTCATCGATGGCAGACGAATCGCCAATGGATCGGATTTTGACGATTCGACGGGACAACTCAAGCAGGGAAGACAGCAAACGCTCCTTCTCACGCAAGAGAGGACGGGCGAACTTGCACTAGCCTGTCGGTCTGCTAAGCCTTGGACGGTTGTGTCGGTCACTACGAATGAAGCGCAGGAGAAGCCCTCGGCACCGTTCATGACGACAACTCTCCAGCAGGATGCCAATCGAAAGTTCGGCTTCAGCGCTGATCGCACGATGCGAATCGCCCAAACTCTTTATGAAGGCGTCGACATCGGCGGTCAACAGGTTGGACTTATCACCTATATGAGAACCGACTCGTTGACGTTGTCGAGCCAGGCAATCTCGAATATTCGGGACCACATCAACCGGGAATACAAGGATTGCTTGCCTGAAAAGCCTGTGCATTACGCCAACAAGGTTCGGAACGCACAGGAAGCGCACGAAGCGATTCGCCCGACAGACGTCGCCCGACGACCAACAGACATCGCGCGCTATCTCAATGAAGACCAGCGAAAGATTTACGAGCTTATTTGGAAGCGAACCGTCGCCTGCCAGATGAAACCAGCTCGAGTTTTGAAGACTGAGGCAGAAATTGAGGTGAAGGCGGGTTCGGAAGTGCTCACGTTCAGAACCTCTGGCAAGCAGATTCTCTTCGATGGGTATCGACGGGTTTACATGGAGGGGCAGGATGAAGATGCCGAGAAAGAAGGCGAACGCCGCCTCCCGGACTTGTCGAAAGGCAAAGTCGTCGATCTATTCAAAGTGGACGCAGCCGGCCACGAGACAAAACCACCGGCTCGATATACCGATGCAACCCTGATCAAGAAGCTGGAAGAGCTTGGAATTGGCCGCCCCTCGACCTACGCCTCGATCATCGCAGTAATCGTCGACCGAGGCTACGTCCGCAAAGCCGGCAAGCAACTCGTACCGACTTTCAAAGCCTTCCTCGCAATCGATGTGCTTGACAACTCGTTCAAGGAATTCGTCGACTTCGGGTTTACGGCACGATTAGAAGGTGCCCTGGATGAGATATCGGAGGGGGACTGCGATCCGAAGAAGTATCTCAATGACTTCTTTCTTGGGAAAGATCAGTCATCGGGCTTGAAAAACCTCGTTGACGCGAGGAAGAAAGATATTCCCTATCCTAATTTTTTGGTCGGCAACCATCCAGACACGGGTGAACCGATTATCGTTCGCAACGGCAAAGATGGGAGTCCTTTTCTACAAGTTGGCTCCGAAGAGAACAAGCGATATGCCAATGTCCCCGAAGACCTTGCCCCTGCCGAGTTAACCGTCGAAAAGGCGATCGAGCTATTGGATCAGAGGCACGCTCCCGCTGCTGAGGCTGGGATTGATCCAGTTACGGGCCGCAAGTTGCTAATCAAGCAACGCGGAAGCTATTACCTTCAAGTCGAACAGACCCCGGAGGAAATAGAGAGGAAAGAGAAGCCGCGGTTCATTTCGTTGCCGCCGGGAGCCGATCCCTACCAGTTGCCGCAAGAAGACTTGGACATACTCGCCACCCTTCCGAAGGTGATCGGAATCAACCCTGAGAGCGGAGATGAAATCACGTTCCGAATCGGCAAGTATGGCCCCTACGTTCAATCTGGCTCAGAAATACGAAATATTGAAGACTGGAAGACGGGCGCAAAGCTGACCCTGGACGAGGCGCTGGAAGTCTTAAAGCAGCCAAAAAGCGCCAGAACTCGAGCGGCAGCTGCTGGGCCCATCCAGGAATTTGGAACGTTGGATGGCGCGGCGGGACCGGTCCGTGTGCTTGCTGGCAGATTCGGACCCTATGTGACGGACGGCACGACGAACGCAACTCTGCCCAAAGGTAAAGATCCGGCCACCATCACTGCTGAAGAGGCGGCAGATCTTCTTCAAAAGAAGCGAGAAGCGGGCCCGTCACCCAAATTCGCTCGACGCAAATCAACAAGCAAGAAGGCGACAACGAAGAAGAATTCGACGAAGAAAAAATAATGGAACTCAAATTTGTCCAGCACAACTCACCCGACTACAAGAAGGCGGTTAACTGCCGACACGAGGTGTTGCGAGAACCACTGAATCTGGCCTTTAGCCAAGAAGAGTTAGCTGCCGAATCCGATCAAAAACATCTCGTCGCAATTGATGGAGATGCTGTCCTTGGATGTGCCTCGCTGGCTCCTATGGATGATGGTCAGCTTAAGATGCGTCAGGTGGCCGTCCAGCCTCAACTTCAAGGCTGGGGAATTGGCTCTTCCCTGGTGAAATATGCCGAAGATTGGGCTCGTCACTCAGGCTTTCGGAAGATGATCCTACACGCTCGCGACCGTTCTATGCCGTTCTATGAAAAGCTGGGCTACAAAGCCGTGGGCGAGGGATTTACCGAGATCGGAATCCCCCACCACAAAATGGTCAAAGATCTGTAAGATCGGTTCGATATTTGCTGATGAGCCGTAGGGCGACTTCGGCATCGTGCCATCCAACGACATCGACGTCCTTTTCTTCCAAGGTCTTATAGACTTCGAAAAAGTGCATCACCTCTTTGAGCGTGTGAGGATTCACTTGCGTGAGAGACTCGCGATACCCATATCGAGGATCTTTGGCAGCCACGCACATGATCTTCTCATCCGGACCCTTTTCGTCTCGCATTTCGAGAACTCCGATCGGTTTGGCCTCGATAATACAGCCGGGGAACGTTGGGTGAGACAGAAGGACGAGAACATCGATTGGGTCATCGTCCAAATAATGCGTTTCGGGAATATAGCCGTAATCGAAAGGATAGAAAAGCGGGGAATACAGCACCCGATCAAGCCGCAACATGCCGCTGACTTTGTCTAGCTCATATTTGTTCGTCGAGCCGCGGGGAATTTCAATGATGGCGTTGACGACGTTTGGAGCGTCTGCTCCGATTTTCACGTTTAGTAAGGACATTCAATCCTATTGTGGTCCGCTGCCCAACTCGAAATAGGTGCCAAACAAAAAAGACCTGCCAAGTTGGCAAGTCTTTCTCGCACTTTAAACCAGATCAGAGCGCGCGGTCGATCAGCGCGGCAATCTGAGCTTTAGGTGCCGCACCTATGAGCTTTTCCACGACCTTGCCGTCCTTAAAAACGAACAGCGCGGGAATGCTCATCACACCGTACTTCGAGGCCAGTTCACCTTCGGTGTCGACGTCTACCTTGTAGACCTTGGCCTTCCCCGTGTATTCCTGTGCAATCTGCTCGACCGACGGCCCGATCGCCTTGCATGGCCCACACCATTCGGCCCAGAAGTCAACGAGAACTGGGACGTCTGAATTGAGAACTTGACTGTCGAAATCGCTACCCTTTACTGCTAAATTATCCGCCATGTTTAGAAACCTATCTTTGCTGAGTCTAACTATACTTCACGCATTTCAAGCGATTTCGTCTCAGGTAGGAGAACGGTGTGACGTTTGGAGCGATGGCCAGCGTCAATATATGTAGGAAGATTTTACGGCTTTTCAGGAGGACGATCAATTTGAACAAAAATTTATTAGCACTCGGAATCGGAGCATTCGCATTTCTGGCTCTGTCACCAAGCGGCAGTGCCCAGCGATCTGCGCCCGCCAAACCGAAGGTGACTTCAAGCAATGCGGAAACGGGCTTGGCGGGTATCAAGCTTTTCGACAGCGGCACGCGCGTCGTAGCTCTATTTGGATCTCCAACCAGCGTTGAGGCTGTATCGGTGAACAGCCAATCGGCGGGACCTGGCGGTGGTGCTGCGGGTGGCGCAGGTGGACGAGGTCTGCCGGGTGCTCCCGGGTCACCTCGTGGAGGCGGAAACGGTGGCGGGCCGGGCGCGGCCGCTCCGACGAGCAGCTTTACCGGCCCAGGCGCTTTCAGTTTCGGCGATGATGTTTTGAATCGCCAAACGGCCGCAGGTGTCTCAAGCATGAAGCCGGGTGGAACTCCTGGCGCGCCTCCTGCTGCCGGTGGCGGAGTCGGCGCATCTCCACGTGGAGGTGGTGCAAGCATGGGCGGAGGCAATACCGCTACAGCCGAGACGGTTTACACTCGCTGGGTCTACAACCGACAAGGCGTCAAGTATGGCTTCATCCTTGACAAGTACAACCGGGTGGTTCAGTGCGAGGCAATCGGCCTGACGAGCGGCAAGGCGAAGACTCGCCGAGGCATCACGTTTGGATCCAGCTTCGCTTCAATTATCAAAAAATACGGTGCTCCGGACGGCTATGAAGTCGGCGGAAATACAATCATCGTTCGATACTTGAACAAAGCGAAGTGCGCTTTCCAGTTGAGCAGACTTGCGGACAATAAGCCTCATGTCGTCACCGGAATCGTTGTCGCTGCTGGCAAACGGTAATCTGCTGATGTGTCCGACGAGAGAGACGAAATCCGGAGACGGATTAGCATCCGAGACCTCGTCGGCGAGACTGTTCTTCTAAAGAAAGCCGGAAAAAATTGGAAGGGTCTTTGTCCGTTTCATTCGGACAAAAACCCTTCCTTTGTTGTTGATGAGACCTTCGGATCCTACAAGTGCTGGGCTTGCGGGGAGCATGGAGACATTTTCACCTGGGTGATGAAAACCCGCCATGTCGAGTTCGTAGAGGCTTTGAGAATCCTCGCCGACAGAGCGGGAGTCGATCTCAGCCGTCAGCCGCAGGGGCCCTCAAAGTCAGAACGAGCTTCTTGGGCAGACGCAATGTCCGAAGCGCTCCAATTCTTCCGCGAAGCATTGGCCAAGAGTGAGGCCGCTCTCGGCTATTGTGCCAAGCGTGGCTTAGACGAGGAAACCGTTCGTCAGTGGGAACTCGGCTACGCGCCAGACGTCGGCGATGTGCTCGCGGCGACCCTCAAACGCAAAGGGCATAACTTGAGCTTATGCCGAGAATTGTTCCTGGTGGATGAAGATACGAGGGGCGGGTACTACGACAAGTTTCGAGGTCGGTTAATGTTTCCTATTCGTGACGAAGCGGCCAATCTGGTCGCCTTCGGTGGGCGGCTTCTCGGCGAAGGGCACCCTAAATACATCAACAGCAGCGACACGCCACTGTATAAAAAATCGCGTGTGCTGTATGGAATGCATGTGGCGAAGGAGGCGATGGCCGCCAAGTCGCGCGGCGTCTTGGTAGAAGGCTACTTGGATGTCATCGCCTGCCATCAAGCCGGCCTCACCGAGACCGTTGCATCACTCGGTACGGCGCTCGCCGAAGATCACGCAAAGCTGCTCAAGCGTTGGTGCGATAAGGTGACTATTTTTTACGATAGCGACGCAGCGGGCCAGAAGGCGGCTGCGCGAGCCGTCGAAATTTTGCAAGCCGAAAAGCTCAGAACCACCATCGCCCTCATGCCCGAGGGTGAAGATCCCGACACGCTCCTCAAGTCGGCGGGGCCAGCCGCGGTCCAATCCGCGGTAAACAAGGGTCTGAAGCCTACTGAGTTCAAACTCGAGAAGCTCCAGAAGTCACTCAAGCCGGAGGATGATGAGTTCTGGCCCGCGCTGGTCGAGATTTTGTCTGAGGAAAGGAATGAACTCCTGCTCGACAAATACATCGTGAATTTTGCCTCACAATATCCAGGGGCGACCGATCAGCTTTCGACCCAAACGGCCCTTCGTAAGCAGGTCTATGCGCTCCGCCGCAGGAGGCGTTCGGCAACTTCGGATGAACCTCCGCCACGAGCCCTGCACCCATTCAAGTCCCTTCAAAAGCTCCACTCCGCCGAGATTGCCATTTTTCGCGCGGTGCTCGACAAGCATCTTCGGAAACTCGCATGGTCGGCTGTCTCCGAACCGGATATCTTTTTGACGGTAGAAGGGAAGGCGGTGGCAAGTGGATTGTGCAGCAGCTTCGCCTCAGTCCCTGAAGGGCATCCGTCCACATGGATCAACGATCTGGAACCGGAAGAGATCCGAGAAACCTTTATGGTTGCGCAGTATGATCCGCGGGTTGAAATCCTCTCTCAAGAATTCGTGGAGGACGCGATTCGACAGATGCGTGTCAAAGTCGAAAAACGATCAATAAGAAAATTAGGGGCGGGTACAAAAAGCGACGAGAGTCTAAACGAGATACATCAACGTCTTCGTAAGTTGAAGGGGCAACACGAGAGTCCCTAGTCGCAACTACCTGCGCATTTCTGCGCGTAATCTGACAAAGTCGCAACACGAGCCTGCTTTTTGGAAAACCTTTGTTATAGTGAATGGCGCCAATCTCAACCGGATGAGGGCCCGGTAGAGGTTGGTCGTGAAGTTGCGAATCATTCACGTACGCGTAAAACGTCCTCACGGGAGAATATGGCGAATTCACTTGCAGTAGCGCTGAATCCGAGTGCCGCGCCTTGTGCAGCCACGATTTATTCAGTTGGGAACATTTCACCGGCTGACCAGGTCACCCTCGACCAAGCCGAAGCTTCTGCAGATGTTGCGGAAGCGCAGCAGGTTCTTGAAGTCGAAGGCATTGCCTTGGATGACAGCGTCCGCATGTGGCTTAAGAGGATCGGCCGAATTCAACTTTTAACTGCCGAGCAAGAGGTTGTGCTCGCCAGACACGCGAAGACCGGATGTGCCTCCTGCAAGATGATGCTGATTGAGGCGAATCTTAGGCTGGTTGTTTCCATTGCCAAAAAGTTCACGAATCGTGGCTTGTCGATGCAGGATCTCATCCAAGAAGGGAACATGGGCCTGATCCGGGCGGTGGAGAAGTTCGACGCCGACCGAGGATTTCGCTTCAGCACCTATGCGACCTGGTGGATTCGGCAGGCCATCTCAAGGGCAATCTCCGATCACGGTCGGACGATCCGAGTTCCTGTGCATACCCTTGAGGCAGTGAACCGGATGATGAAGGCCGCCAATGCGCTGCAGCAGCGACTTGGCCGCGAAGCCACGAGCCAAGAGTTGAGCATTGAACTGGGGATCTCGCAAGATCGCGTGCAAGACTTCCTCCGCGCGATTTCGGACCCCCTTTCGCTCGAAACCCCTGTGGGGGAAAGCGAGGATTCCTCCCTCAGCGAGTTCATCGTCGATCGATCGCAAGAAACTCCCGCAGATCAAGCACTACGATCTCTGATACGTCGGCGCATTTCGACGATTTTATCCACGTTGAGCGAACGTGAGCGCGAGGTGATCACCATCCGCTTTGGTTTGGAAGACGGCCAGCCGAGAACCCTCGAAGAAGTTGCCAAGATGTTTCAAGTCACTCGGGAGAGGATTCGGCAGATCGAGCAAAAGGCTCTAAAGAAGTTGAAGCACCCGGCTCGTGCGAAATGGTTGCAAGAACTTCTTGATTAATCTGTAAGTTTGGCCTGATTTGTGGAATGCCATTATTGGCATGTCAAACGAATTTAGCTGGAACAAGGTAATCGGAGATTCCGATAAGGAGTTGACGGATGGTTCGAGTGCGCTAAAGCCCGACCTCCAGTCGCAGGCGGAATCAATCCTCAAGAACTTCGAAGATCAGGATGATCCCCTGGGTCATTATCGACCCGCATTCGTCTCTCAAGACGTTCACCAAATTCAACTCGACAGTGGTCGCTTTAACCATGAAGTCGATGTGGTCGAAGTCACTCAACTTGAAGCGGATGCCCAATCGGTAGCCAACGCCCACATTGACGACATTCTGCGTGTCGCCATCGAGAGGAAAGCGAGCGACATTCACATCACGGTCGGATTACCTCCGATGGTTCGTCTGGACGGTGAGCTTGCTCCGCTGCCGTTTACGGTTGTGACCGAGCAGGTTTCCCGCCGACTGATCTACGAAACGTTTACCGAAGAGCAACTGCAAAAGTTTGAGCAGACGCATGAGCTTGACTTTGCCTACAGCGTGAAAGGATTGGCTCGCTTCCGTTTCAACGCCTATGTTCAGCGTGGTTCGGTCACCGGAGCACTCCGTGTGATCCCAACTAAGATCCCGTCGTTTCAGTCTCTGGGCTTGCCGCCGGTCATTCGCGACATGTCGAAGCGAGTCAGCGGACTCGTGCTCGTCACTGGACCTACCGGTTCCGGTAAATCGACGACGATCGCGACGATGATCGACGATATCAATGAGAACCGCACTTCGCACATTCTCACCATCGAAGATCCGATCGAATATCTGCACACCCATAAAAAGTGCATGGTGAACCAGCGCGAATTACACGCTGACACCTATTCGTTCCACAATGCTTTGAGAGCAGTTCTTCGCGAAGATCCTGACATCATCCTGGTGGGTGAACTTCGCGACCTCGAAACGATCGAAGCTGCGCTCACCCTTGCAGAAACCGGACACCTCGTCTTCGGAACGCTTCACACGAGGAATGCCCCGGCGACGATCGACCGAATTGTCGACGTCTTCCCAAGCGATCAGCAAGATCAAATTCGCGTTCTGCTCGGCAATACCCTGGAAGGGATCGTGTCTCAGCAACTACTGCCAAAGCTGGGCGGTGGCCGCTGTGCTGCCATCGAAATCATGCTCGGTACTCCGGCGGTAAAAAACCTGATTCGTGAAGGAAAGACGCACCAAATGTACAGTGTCATCGAAACCGGAGCGAGCCTGGGGATGCAGACGATGGACGCATCGTTGGCGACCCACTTCCGCAATGGCTTCTGCTCGTACGAGGAATGCCTGATGCGATCGGTGGATAAGGAGACCTTCAGCCGACTCGCTAAAGGCGGTTAGGCTACTTCGTTGCCACTGCCGAGAGACATTGCACCCCGTGAGAGAAGAGCTTCTCGACTCTCACGGAGCTAAGGCCGGCGTGCTTTAAGAGCCCTGAAAGACGCGCCTCGGTGTAGCCCCACTTGTGAAAGAGGCCATCGTTGTGCTGGTCGCCCCAGATCGATTGCGCATAAAGACCCCAACGGTGCTCGGTGTTGTAATCGTAGCTCGGGTTGGTATAGGCCGGAGGTTCGGGGCTCTCCAAGAACTTCCGCAGGCACCACTCGATGTCTGGGACCTCGATCACAGCTTTGCCACCCAGGGTGAGCACCCGAGCCATTTCCGTGGTTAAGATGAGAGCGTCCCCATAACCGAAATGTTCGAGCACATGTGAAAGGACCACTTCTTCAGCCGACTGATCAGCGAAAGGCAGGATGGGAAAATCTGCCTGCATCACCTCTGACGAGGCGGGGAATTTGTCTACGTTCAGGTATCCAGGTCGCAGATCGCAGCCACACCCGAGATTGAGTTTGAGTAGTCGCGACCGAATTTGAAGTGCCATCAGAATAATTGTCGGCAACTCACGGTAATTTTGCGAGCTTCTTGGACTAATCGACCTTATACGCTTCCACTTCAAATTCGACCAGATACTTCGGATCGATGAGGGCTGCGACCTGAACCATGGTGGTGGCCGGCCGAATCTCACCAAATATCTCAGCGTGAGCCCTCCCGACCTCATTCCATTTTGAAATGTCGACTACAAACGCGCGGGTCCTCACCACATCCTCGGCTTGAAAGCCAAGGTCCTCTAACGCTGCTAGGCATCTCCGGAGGCTGTCCAACGATTGCTCGTAAGGGGTTTCTCCTTCGCCGACGGTGCCGCTGATCCAGGCGTGCCGACCCACCGCAACAGCTCGAGAATAACCAACCCGATCCTCCCAGAGTGCTCCCGAAGCCACCTGCCTTCGCTTCATGCGCCAAGATTACTGGGAATTCGTCACAATAAGGTATGCGTTTTCAGGCTCCACGAGGCACCCAAGATGTCCTTCCCTCGGAGAGTCACCTTTGGCTAAGGCTAGAGCAAGAGTTCCGCACGATCGCAGCTCTTTACGGCTATCGCGAGATTCGCACCCCTACGTTTGAAGATTACGACCTATTTGTGCGCACATCCGGCGATAGCAGCGAAGTCGTGTCGAAGCAAATGTACGACTTTGTAGACAAAGGTGACCGACACGTTGCACTGAAGCCGGAAGAAACCGCCCCTGCGATTCGGGCCGTTATCGAGCATGGGCTGTGTCCGCCTGGGACTGTCCTGCGATTGTCTTACATCACTCCGTTCTTTCGCTACGAGCGACCACAGAAGGGCCGTCTCCGAGAACCTCATCAATGTGGACTCGAACTGATCGGCTCTTCCAGTCATCTCGCGGATGCGGAAGTCATCGAAGCGACGGTTAAGTTCTATGAACGCATCGGGGTGCCGAACATTTCCGTGTCCTTGAACTCGATTGGCCGCGACGAGTGCCGTGGCAAATTCAGGGAGGCTCTTCTCAAGTTTGCCGAGCCAGTCCTCAAGGATGCTGATGAGGAAGTCCGAGCAAGAGCTCTTAAAAATCCTCTAAGAATGCTTGACAGCAAAGATCCCAAGCTCCAGGAGGCTCTCAGGGAGGCACCTCCCATTCTCGATTTTCTTGAGGAAGATAGCCGAGAACGCTTTGAAGCGCTGCAAAGCGCTTTATCAGAGGCAGGGATTCAGTATCAGGTAACGCCGTCCATCGTCCGCGGATTGGATTACTACACGGAAACCGTGTTCGAAGTCCTGAGCACCAGCCTCGGCGCGCAGAGCGCTCTCTGCGGCGGCGGGCGTTACGACAATCTGGTGAAGGAACTTGGTGGACAGTCCACCCCAGCGGTCGGCGTTGGAATTGGCGTCGAACGTGCGCTCATTGTGCTGGATGCAGTGGGCAGTTCGTGGAGAGCGCCCCGGCTAGAGCTCTATATCGTCGCTGCCACGGAAGATGCTCGGCTCAAAGCTCGTGAACTCGCTCGTCGGTGCCGCGCACTTGGTATCACGGTTGGCCTAGACCTCGATGGCAAGAAGATGGCCGCACAGCTCAAGCAGGCAGACCGGCTCGATGCGGTACGCGCCTTGATCATCGGCTCCGACGAGCTTGCAACGGGCTCGGTTACGATTCGCGACCTTTCAAGTGGAGATCAGCAAACCATCTCCGAGAGCGAACTCTTCGACGTTCTGAGAGGGAATGCGCCTTGAGGTGGCTGGCATTTGTCGCTCTGGTCGTCGGTATGGCATCGACTGCGCTAGCTCAGAACCCTGATCTAGTTTTTCAGATCGACGGCCGGATGCAGTTTCTGGGGCAGCGGGAAGGTCCGACGTTCGTTCGGTTCTACGATAACCTTGGCCGACACTCGGTTGCTAGCATTAGGGCGTTTCTGGAGATCGGCTTTCAAGCCTTTGTTTCGCAGAAGTTCGCCCGTATCCCCAAGGATGCCGATTCTGATCAGCTTGACGAATACTACGTCGAAGACGAGGGGCTTTGGCGGTTAGGAAAGCAGTATCTCCCGTTTGGGGGAGGGAACTTCCTGCGCGAGAGCGTGCTCGCCGCTCGGGGAGAAACGACGCTTCTGTTCGAGAATTTTCCCATTGTCGTAGCCGCTTGCGATGCTGGGGAGGGCAAGCAGAGAGGTTTTGTCGGACGGCTTGGCTCTAACTACGCCCTGAGCTTTGCGGTGGGCCGCCATTTTGGAATCAATGGCACTTCGTTTGATCTCGTGAGGCGGCCAGAAGAGAGTCCTGGAGCGGGGAGGGGCTACCGGGAGATCTATGGCTTTGATCTGAAGAATCGGGTGCTTCCTGGCATTCAACTGGCGGGCGAGGCGGTGCTGCTCCGATCAGGAGAGACCTCACTGGACCGCGATAACTTCATGTTCGACCTTAGCGCACATTTTGACTCCGATCCGGATAGCCAACTGACCTTCGGCTGGACGCGGGACATTGCAGCCCACCATGATTTTTACCGCGCAGGTGCAAGCATTTTCTTTAGCCGCTATCTCACGATGGAGCCGATGATCCGCTACCGAAACTCTGAACTCTACGATCTTTCGTTGACCGCTCACTTTCGCTTCTGATGAAAGTTCTGACTCATCCAGTTCCCATCTTGGCGCTTGCAGTCGCAGTTGGAGCGGCGGTTCTGTCGAATCTACCAATGATGATTCTCGGGCTGGTCGTGGCGGTGGCTTCGGTTGGCCTTTTATCCGCCCGCGAGGTGCAGGCGGACCGTAGAGAACGGGGCGAAGACAACCTCTCTGGAAATGCGGCGGTTCTGATCCAGCCGATCAGAATGCGTGCGGATCGGATCGAGGCACTCTACCTTTCAAACCGTGATGCCCCTCCGATGCAGATCGTTGGCGCACAGACTGTTGAAAGTGCGAAGTCGATCTTGGCGGGCAGCGTAGCACTTGTGAACAAACGGCAAGAGCTCACGAAAATTATCCGGTTGGCGGCCGCGTCCGTTGAAGTCGGGGAGCTTCAGAAGAGGATCGAAGAGATCGACGCTAATCTGGCTGAAGCGAGTCGCGCGTTGGACCAGCTATTCCAAGGTTTAACGGGCACGTTAACAGACAGTCAAGAGGGTGCGAGCAATGACTTGCGCGAGCGAATCGCGCATGCGAGTGCTGTATCGAAGACTCTCAACGAAGTCGATAGTCTCATTCGACCTTTCCAAAGTGGTTAATTTTCGGTAGCCTTACACCAGATGAGCACGACGCGTCGCGCCTACGATTTGTTGCGAGGATATGTGAACCGCGAGTACGACCGCATCAAAGGCGTCGACTTCGATTCTGCCCAACGCGAACTGGACCAGGCGATCGAGGGAGGTGCCCCGAGGGGCGGCAAACCCGGGCCATTCAATTCGTCATCGGACGGGTCACAAGGACAGTCAAGCGATTCCCAGGAGCCTATGTCGCGCGAAGAGCGCGCATCTAGAATTCTTGGCGTAGAGGTGAATTGCAGCTTTGAGCAGGTCCGAAAGGCATTCGAACGTCTGAACAAGCGAAGTGAGCCGAGCAATTTCCCCGTTGACAGCCGAGAACGTGACCAGGCCGCTCAGATACAAAAGCACGTGCAGTGGGCTTACGGCGTGCTAACGGATGAAGTTGATACGGTGGAAAAGCGATTTCGATCTCTCGAAATCGACTAGCGTATTTCCCCCAGAGCAAATGGAGGGCTGTCCCTCCATTTGCCCATTTCGGTCAAGGCATGACGGCTAGGCGATAGAGGATGTGGGCGTAAATGCGGCTCATCTTGAATAGGTGCTCGACTTTCAAGCGCTCGTCAGTTTCGTGGGCGTTTCCGTCGCCCTCCCAACCCGTGCCGATGCTCACCGTATTCGGGATCGCGCGTGCATAGGTGCCGCCTCCCATGACGCCGGGGCGTCGTTTTTCGCCAGTTTCCTCCTCGTACACTTCGCAGACTGTCTTGACGAGGGGATGGTCGAGCGGAAAATAGAGAGAGGGACTATCGGAAAAATCCTCCAGCTTCCATCCGCTTTCGAGGTTCGCCAGATAGGTCTCGCACATCTGTTTCAGCTTGTCTCCTTTCCAGGTCGTCGGGTAGCGGACATTGAACGTCATTCGCACAACTGCTTCGTCGCTGGTGATGATGCCTAGGTTGTTCGTAAGGTCATGGCTGACCTCGTCGTTGCCATGGATGCCGATCCCGGGTCCGCTGATGTGAGTTGAGAGGAATAGCTCCTGAAAGTAGTGCGCGGTTGACAGAGGGGAGATTTCCGACAGGAAGCGCAGCACGCGAATTGCGGCGTTATCGCCGCCAAAGGGAATACTGCCGTGGCAAGCCTTACCAATGGCGGTGACGTTGAGGTCGTCGCCATCCCATTTGAAAGTGACATTGCGGTCCCAAGAATCCGCTAGCTTCTCATCGACATGCTTTCTTGCTTCTTGCTTCACGCGAATTTTGGCAGCGCACGAATCAATCACGATGTTGGGGCGCTGGCCTCCCTCGATTCCCAAAAGCTCCATTTCAGCGCCCTTATTTAAGGGAACCGTGATGATCAAATTCGCGATGCCCTTCTCCGCATGATAAAGAGGCCAGCCTGAATCGGGTGCGACTCCGTAAGTCGGAGGTTCTTCTGTCTCCATGTAGCGGTGTACGCAGCCGAATCCAGACTCCTCGTTGACTCCGAATACCTGTCGAATCCGTGCAGGAATGTTGGGAACGCATTCCTTGATCGCCCGAATCGCGTAAAAGGACGCCATGGTCGGGCCTTTGTCGTCGGTCGAACCCCTTGCATAGATGTAGCCCTCGTCGATTTCGGCCCCGAAGGGTTCGTGCTTCCAACCAGGACCCGTCGGAACGACATCCAAGTGGCCCAGCGACATCACGAGCCGATCTCCTTGTCCGATCTCCCCAAAACCGATGTAGCCCTCGACGTCCTTGGTTTCCATGCCAGCGTTCTTCGCTAACTCGAGTGCGAAATCGAGTGCTCGCCGGTTCTCAGCTCCAAAAGGCGCGTTGGGTTCTGGGCTGGATTCCAAGCTCGGAATCTGCAGCATTTTGATGGTGTCGTTGAGAAGGTCTTGCTCATGAGCTTTCAGCCACTCATGGAGCTTTTCTACAATTGGATCGGCCATCTTCTGAGATTACTCTGCACGTGAGGGGTCACTTTACGCCACTTCATGGATATTTCTTCGCGCAACCCGTGCGGATTACCAGGTTAGAATCGAAGCCCAAGTGGAAAAATCAGCACGTGCCGCGGGGGTTCAATCAGCCGCCCGAATCCTCGCATGGCACGTTTCAAGGCTAGACTCGTCAAAATAGGGAAGTGAATCCCGGCGAGCTCAAGCAACTCTTTTTCGAACACTTCGGACGCGAGCCGGAGATCATGGCGGTGGCTCCTGGCCGCATCAATCTCATCGGTGAACATACCGACTATAACGACGGGTTCGTCTTTCCGGTCGCCATCGATCTGCAGCTGTTTGTTGCCGCTCGCCGTTGCGAGGGCCCCAGTCGCCTATTTTCAAAAGAAGTCGGAGAGAGTGAACCCTTCGACGCTCTTACCTGTGAGCCCCTCTCCATAGAGGGTTGGGAAAAGTATGCGGCGGGCATGGCTTGGGCTTTGCGCGACCAGCCAGGAATCACGAACCTAGAGGCTGTCGTCGTCAGCCAAGTACCCATCGGGAGTGGGGTCAGCAGCAGCGCGGCCATGGAGCTCGCCTTCGGCGTCACCTTCAACGAACTATCTGGCCAAGGTCGTGCCAATAAGGAATTGGCTTTGCTCGGGCAACGTGCGGAGAACGATTTTGTCGGCGTACAGTGCGGCATCATGGATCAGATGGCGAGCGCGATGGGAAAGAAGGGCAAAGCTATGTTCATGGACACGCGATCGCTCGACATCACCTATGCATCGATTCCCTCTGACTTGGCGCTTGTTGTGCTGGATACGGAGACGCCGCGAGCCCTTACCGATTCCGCCTACAACGAGCGGAGATCTCAATGTGAGCGTGCCGCTAGCATCATGAACGTTAAGGCCCTACGCGATGCAAGCCTTGAACAGCTGGAGGCAAAGAAAGACGCCATGGATGAGACGACGTACCGTCGTGCGAAGCACGTGATTTCAGAGAACGCACGAGCCCGCAGTATGGTCGATGCGCTTAACTCCGGCAACCATAATCGCATTGGCGCACTCATGAGAGCGAGCCATGAGAGCCTGCGAGATGATTACGAAGTGAGCAGCCGTGAACTCGACTTGATGGCAGAATCGGCTTGGGCCGCACCGGGCTGCATCGGAGCCAGAATGACGGGAGCAGGTTTTGGGGGAGCTTGCGTAGCATTGGTTGAAAAGGCGGAATTGGGAGAATTCACTGAATCCGTGAACCAAAGCTATTTTTCGTCGTCGGGAGTTAAAGGGGAAGTCCTGCCGTGCCAAGCCGTTGATGGCGCCCATATCTTTTGGAGCCACTAGGACCTTCGCCAGATTTCGAACAATTGGTGACGTCGAGTTGGTCAACAAACCGAACGATCCAATTTTTTGCAGTTGCGCACGATGTAGCTCGCGCGTCTGCAGATCGGTGTTACAGATGGTGGGAGGCCAGATGTTGGTAGGATTGCGGGGACATCCATATTTTTTGCGAGGGGACAACTTTCCATCTCAAAAATCGGCAACCTCTGTGGAATTAACTCAACAGGCGGTTAGAACGAAATGAGGGGTGGGTTAATGCCAATGCCAAACACGACGCGGTCGGATCACTCGCATAGAGCGGTTCGTCTGACGAAGCGTGAGATTGAAGTCCTTAGCTTGATTGCGCAAGGACACAGCAGCAAGGAAGCAGCTGATACTCTGTACGTAAGCAAAAGAACGGTGGATTTTCACCTTGCCAATATCTATGATAAGTTGCAAGTGAACAATCGAGTCCAGGCTTTTCGCGCGGCGACGCGCTTGGGTCTGATTCCGTTCGAGCCATCGTTCGGATACGCACGCGGCGACGCGTGAGATAAGGCTTTCAATTCGTCAACACAAGCCCCTCGTTCCGAGGGGCTCTTTTTTTAATCATATGGCCGCAGCTCTGCTCCAACACCCCCGCGCCAGGACGGGATCACGGGATCATGGTTGCAGTGGAGGGCGTTGTTAAGCCACAATAAACATCCCGACCATGCCCAAGCCAATTGCCGGAATCATCCTTGCTGCCGGAAAAGGAACTCGGATGAAATCCGAGTTGCCGAAGGGCTTGCACGAGGTGCTTGGGGTGCCGATGGTCGATCTCGTCGGTCGAGCCATGCGGGGTGCGGGCATCGAGCGTCCTATTCTCGTCATCGGCCATGGTGGCGAATCGATGCAGGCCAGGCTCGGCGACGCTTACGAGTTCGCGTGGCAGCGAGAGCAGAAGGGAACCGGACACGCGGTCTTGATGGCTGCGGAGCTGCTGAAAAATTTCAAGGGCACAGTCGTCATTGCACCCGGCGACACACCCTTGCTGGGCGAAGACGTGATTCGACAACTCATCGTCCGGCATGAGGAAACTCGCGCGAAATGCACGGTCGCAAGCTCAATGGTTGAAGATCCAACGGGGTATGGCCGCATTGTCAGAGATCATGACGGCATAGTCCGAGGCATCGTCGAGCATAAAGATTGCACCCCCGAGCAAAGAGAGATAAACGAAGTTAACGCGGCCGTTTACTGCTTCGACAGCGAGACAATGCTTGCGCTGCTTCCCGAGCTTGGCTGCGATAATGCTCAAGGCGAGTATTACCTGACCGACTTGGTCAGCATGCTCTACCAACAAGATCGAAGCGTCGTTGGCCTCGTCGTAAATGACACCGATCTGCTGCGAGGAGTCAATGATCGCGTCCAACTTTCTCAGGCAGAAAATTTGCTTCGCCAGCGGGTCAACCAGCGTCACATGCTTGCGGGCGTCTCCATCCTCGATCCGGAGGCGACATACATCGGTCTGGATGTTCGGATCGGACCTGACACTGTCATTGAGCCAAACACCTATTTGGTTGGAGAGACGGTTATCGGCGCGAATTGCGAAATTGGCCCAAACTGCAAGATCAAGCGATCGAAGATTGGCGATGGCTGTTTCGTGTATATGAGCCACCTCAACGAAGCCGTTCTCGAAGATGGGGTGAAGGTAGGTCCATTCGCCAATATTCGACCCGGCGCAGTCCTTCGCACGCAGAGCAAAGTGGGCAACTTCGTCGAAATCAAAAATGCAGAATTAGGGCAAGGCTCGGCTGCGAACCACCTGACTTACATCGGAGACGCCATCGTCGGAGCCAAATCGAATATTGGGGCGGGAACAATCACCTGCAACTACGACGGCCTGTCGAAACATCGCACTACCATCGGTTCAGATGTTTTTATCGGGTCCAATAGCACGCTTGTTGCGCCCGTAACGATAGAAGACGGCTCGATGGTGGCGGCAGGCAGCGTTGTGACGCACAATGTTCCTGCAGACTCAATCGCTTTTGGACGGGCAAGACAGGAGATAAAGGAAGGATGGGTGCAATCGTGGCGCAACAAACGGCAGTCGAAAAGCGAATAGATCGACGCGACTTGGGTGGACTAAAGCTCTTTTCGGGGAATGCAAATCCTGAGTTGGCTCAAGCCGTCGCTGCCCATCTCGGCGTGGAACTCGGCAAGCTGACCTCAACTCGTTTCGCTGATGGCGAAATTCGCATCATGGTGGAGGAAAGCGCGCGCGGGGCGGAAATCTTCCTAATCCAGCCCACGTGTTGCCCGACGAACGAGAACGCGATGGAGTTGTTCATCATGCTCGATGCGTTCAGGCGTGCCTCGGCTCGGCGCATCACCGTCGTCATGCCCTACTATGGCTATGCTCGACAGGACAAGAAGATCAAGCCCAGAGAGCCGATCACCGCGCGGATGATCGCCGATTTTATCGAAAATCGTGGAGCCGATCGTGTGGTTGCTCTCGACCTGCATGCCGATCAGATTCAGGGATTCTTCAATATCCCGGTCGATCACCTTTATGGCGGACCCATCATTGGACACTATCTGATGGACAAGGGCTTCGCCGATGCAAAAGATGTCGTGGTGGTCAGCCCGGATGTAGGCGGCGCAACTCGCGCGAATGCCTTAGCTGAAATGTTAGGCACCACCTTCGTCGTCATTGCGAAGAAGCGGCCAGAACCGAATTCGGTCGAGGTTATTGAAGTTGTTGGCAATTGCAAGAACAAGCGCTGCATCTTGATCGACGACATGATCGATACGGGCAATTCAATCGTCTTTGGGGCTGAGGCGCTGCTTGAAAGAGGTGCCAAAGAGGTGATTGCGTGCTGTACGCATCCCGTGTTCAGTCGAGAGGCGGCCAGACGTCTGCAAGATAGCGTTCTCTCTTCCGTCATCTGCTTGGATACGATTCCGATTCCAGATGACAAGCGGTTCGAGAAGTTGACCGTGCTGTCAGCCGCCGAGTTACTTGGAGAAGCGATCCGCCGTATTCACCATAACGAGTCCGTGAGTGAACTGTTCCACGGCTGGCGCTAGAGATGGAAAAAGAAGCGGAAGCCGCAAAAGAAATTGAATCGTTTCAGTGGCGGGTCCGTCTGTCGGATAGCAACCCAGGTAAACGCTATGTGCTGCTTGCAGCAGTGCTCTTGGCTTTCATCTTTGGAACCGTGGTGTACGGCAAGCTATTGCTTGGATTGCTCGGTTCTGCTATGATCTTGGCGGCTACAGCGGAATTTTGGTTGGGGACTTCTTACAAGCTGGACGCATCGGGAGCGACAAGTCGCACCGGGTTCAGTTTGTCGAAGCTTGCCTGGTCGGAAGTCAAGCGAGCGGTGGTAACTCCGGTGGGAATCAAACTATCGCCGCTGGATGAAACTTCCAAGCTGTCGCCATTTCGCGGCATATTCTTGCGATTTGGTCGGGAAGACCGGGTGCGTGTGGAAAATGTCGTGCGTATGTTGGGTGGGGAAAATGTTCGATTTGTGGAAGGAACCGCTGACTGAAGAGGAGCGCGAGAAGCTTCTCGATAAAGCCGCCCACGAAATCACGAAGCGTAAACTCGAGATGCCCGCAACCCTCTTTCTCGAGATGCACAAGCCGCTCGCCTATGTGGGTATGCACGCAACCCTCGCTTTCTCCCCCTTTTTAGTCCCTTTCCTAGGCTTTGACCTAGTAAACGATTTCAGCCGACTGTTCTCAGACAAGGAGAATGTCGAGCTCTTAATGCAGCGATTGGAGGAACACAGGAAAAATCCTGGGTTCGATGAGGAGGCCCGATGTTAAATCTGGCTATCGGTCAGTACGTGGGAGCCCAATACCGGGACACCGGTTGGTTTGGGATCTTCTTCACCTACATGATGATAGCGTTTATCTTGTTCAATATTGCGCGTGCGAAGGGAGGCAAAGACCTCTTCATTCGCCGCATCGCCGGCCTAAATGCCATCGATGAAGCAATTGGACGTGCCACTGAGATGGGACGTCCGGTGCTGATGGTTCCCGGCCTCGGAACACTAAACGCGATCTCTGTACAGGCGCTGAACATCTTTGCCTATGTTGCGAAAACCGCAGCGCGGTTTGCCAATCCCATACGAGTCTGCTGCGGAGACGCGGCCGTCTATACCGTCGCTCAAGAAATTATTCGAGACACTTATCAGCAGGAGGGCATGATCGATCGGTACGACGTCGACTCAGTGCGCTTCGTCTCCGACCGACAATTTGCCTTTGCCGCCGGTGTGTCTGGAACCATCCTTCGCGAGCAGTGCGCAGCAACGTTCTTCATGGGCGAGTTCTTTGCTGAATCCTTGATCTTTGCGGAAACGGCAAACTCAGTGGGTGCAATCCAGGTGGCGAGCTCTACTGAAAAGACGCAGATCCCGTTTTTCATCGCCGCATGCGATTACGTGCTGATCGGCGACGAGTTCTATGCAGCCAGCGCGTACTTGACCCGCCAGCCCGTCCTTGTCGGAAGCTTGATTGGACAAGACTGGTCGAAGATCGCGATTATTGCACTCGTTCTTTTGGGAGCTACGGTTGGTTCATTCCAGCGGGGGATCTTCCACGAGAACATGACCACCGAGGAGTTTAGCGACGCGAAACTCGCGACTATCCCAGAGCGGCCGGTCGAAATGAAAGACACTTTCTTCTCTCGCTTGATCAAATCGCAAACTGATCCGGATTTGGTGAAGGAAGCGAGAGCTTCGCGGCAGCCTGATCCCGATGCGCCGCAGGAAGGTGGGGGAGAATGATGCCGCTCGCACAAGCTTTGAACTTCTGGAACGGAGCGAATGGTTCCAGCGCCTTGTGGGTCAAGATCATCATTGCGCTGATTGTTGGCGTCGCGCTGATCTTTGGCTTGATGGCGGTTCCGCCGCAGTTCCGTAGAGCCATCGTCGCCGTAGCGACGTTCGTAGCTGGCTTCTTCTATATCATTCAATGGCTCTGGCCGTCGCCGATTGGCCGCGTTCCCGGAACACTACCGAACGGAGCCGTCGAAAGCACAGGATTCTTCATCGACGACTCAGTGCAGGTCGTGGGTGGCTTCTACAACATCCTCGCAGGATTTCTGCTGGGACTGGGCGTCTACTCCATTCTTCGCATCCATCTTCGAAAGTTCGTGAGGATGCAAAAGGACTGGTTCTTCAGCGCAGTCTTGCTCGGTTCTATGCTCATCATGGTCATCTTTGGCTACTGGGACTGGGTAAATCACCTCGATCCGGCCAAGGCTGACATCTGGAACGACGTGAATCTGTACCCCTGGAACAACAAGGTGTACGACATCATGTTCGAAGGGATGCTGCAGCAGATGGACGCGGCGATGTTCTCGCTGATCGCGTTCTACATCCTCTCCGCCGCCTATCGCGCGTTTAGAATCCGTTCGGTTGAAGCAACGATTCTTCTCGCTACCGCTCTCGTCGTGATGCTATCGCTGATGGGTGCGGTTGTTTACCTCTGGGACGGAGCGATTAACCATTTCATCCCAACCGTGACCAATGCGGCAGGACAGGCGGTACCCGATCCTGGATCATTCCTTGGCAACTTCCGACTGAGCGACATTTCAAAGTGGCTGATGGACACCTTCCAGACGTCGAGCCTTCGGGGAATCGACTTCGGGGTCGGTATCGGAGCGCTCGCCATGGGAATGAGACTTTGGCTCAGCCTTGAGCGAGGAGGAGTTTCACAGTAATGTCAGACCAACCCATTATCGAAGCTCCTAAGGGCAAAACGTTCGCAGAGAAGCTCCAGTCGATCAGCAAATCTTGGATCTACCTGGTTCTGATCATCTTTACGTCGGTGCCGCTGTTCCTCACGGGGCTCAAGGTTCCGAACGATCCAGAAAAGTCTACGATCGACCTCTATTCCGCGATCATGGCCATTCCGGAAGGGAAGACCATCCTAATCGAATCGGACTGGACGAACTCGACTCATGGCGAAAGTGGTGGCCAGTTCAAAGCCTTGATGCGGCTAATCGCTCGCAAAAAGCTTAAGGCCTGCATCTACACTGCCGCCGACCCGCAGGCGCCAAAGGTGTCGCGAGATACTCTGCGCAGCTTGAATGACGAGTTCAAGAAATCGGGAATCGTCTTCAACGAATGGACCGAATGGGTCAATTTGGGATACTTTCCGTCCGCCGAGGCAACCACCGTGTCGATGGCTTCCGACGTGCGGAAGGCATTCTCTGGAAAGAAGGCGAAATCACCAGATGGAACACAGCGAGATGTGTTTGCATCGCCCGTGCTTTCTGACATTCACAATATCAACGACTTTCCACTGCTGATCGTGCTGACCGCCTCAAATACGAGCAATGTCGTCATCGAACGGCTTTACGGAAAAGTCAAGCTCGCCATGATGGTGACGGGTGTCATGGGACCAGAGACGCAGGTCTACTACGACTCGCACCAGTTAGTCGGCCTTGCCAAGGGCTTGAAGGGCGACTACGACATGGAAACGCAGATGGAAAAGGATTTTCCTGGGCAGACTAACCTAGATCAGGGTGCTCTCTATTATCCGACGCTCCACTTTGCTCTGTTCTTATTGATCATCATGGTTGTGCTTGGCAACGTCGGCATGGCTATGGCTAGAAGGAGCGGAAAATAATGTTCACATACGCTTGGCTTAAAATCACCCTTGGTGCCATTGCAACCATCGGCCTGTATAGCGTTCTGTACAAGGAAAATAAGTTTTATCGCTTCTTTGAGCATATTTTCCTTGGATTAGCCACGGGATACACCATCATCGCGCTGTGGACCGAGACGCTGAAGACCTCTTGGTGGGACAAGATGGTCGGTTCAGGGCCCGACGTCGGGGCTACCACCGGCGGAACTCCTGGCTATTGGGCTTGGATACTTCTGCTTCCGATCGGCCTCATGGGCTATTTCGTGTTCAGCAAGAAGCACAACTGGATGAGCCGTATTCCGATCGGAATTATCTTAGGTCTGTGGGCGGGACAGCAGCCTAAAGCGTGGTGGACTCGTTACGGGTCTCAGATAGAGTCTTCGATGCGGCCGATTTTCCCGACCACGAGCGGGTTCTTCAGACCCGGAACCAATGGACTCTCACCAACCGAGGCCGCCAGGATGAACAGTCAGGTTTTCGTCAGCGAGGCGATTACCAACTTGATTTTCGTCTTTACTGTGATCGCCGTTCTCTGCTACTTCCTCTTCAGCTTCGACTTCAAGAGTAAGTTTATGAACTTCTTGACGACGAGCGGACGCTGGCTGCTGATGATTGGCTTTGGCGCGATATTCGGATCGACCGTCATGATGCGCTTTACACTCTTGATCGACCGCATGTACTTCGTGTGGATCGAGTGGTTGAAGCACGCTATGTTCCATATGCAATAAGTGGCCGAAGTTATCGTTGAAGCGGTCGTGTTGAGGCGTCGAGACTCTGGAGAGAGTGATCGACGCCTCACTCTTTTAACCCGAGAAGTGGGCAAGATCGACGTGATCGCGAAGGGTGCGCGCAAAGGGGGATCTCGACTCGCCGGTTCGTCGGACCCGCTTGCCATGGCAACGATGAATTTGGCTACCGGCAAGAAGAATCTCTTCGTCACTCAGACGCAGCCTCTCAGATCGTTTCGCGGCTTGAGAACCGATTTCGAGCGGTTACACTTCGCCCTCGCGCTGCTGGAGCTCTATTCGGCCGTTGTGCCTTATGAAGAACCTAGCATCGAAGCTTTCGAACTCCTCGTCTCAGGCTTAGCCATTTTGGAAGCGTCTCCAAAGCCGATCATCGCATCGATCTGGGCTCAGTTGGAACTGCTGACGTTCTCAGGTTTTCTGCCCTCATTCGGCCAAAGCGCAGTGAGCGGTGCCCCGATTGCCGAGTCTCACCCGTACGTGTCGCCTCACGCTGGGGGGTATGTCACGCTCGCGGAGGCCGCGCAATTCACTGACCGCATCGCGACGAGAGCGGAAGTGCTCTACGGGCTTAACGCACTCATTTCGCGCGAATCCCCCCCTGCCAACCTTCGTTTTTCCGCCGAAACCTTTCTTCTTCTCCTCTCGTTTTGGCGTCACATCGTCGACACCGCGTTACCAGCCAATGAAGCGGCTGCAGAGGAAATTCGTCTCTCCCAAAGCCGCACGACAGGAGACGATCCTGACTGAAATTCCTTTACGTTGTAAACTGATGAAACCGATGAACCGATTTAGCCTCGTTTGCCTTGCCTCGGCTGCAATCTTTTTGGTCGCTGGCTGTGGGAAGGGCAAGTTCTCCTCGACGTCTGAGGAGCAGAAGCCCAATGTTCTGCGATACGCGCTCAAGACCATTCCAACCGATCTCGATCCTGCCCTTGTGCAAGACGGCGACACCATCGATCTTCTGCAAAACGTTTTCGAAGGTTTGACTGCTTGGAGCGAAGAGAACAAGCCGGTTGGTAATTTGGCCACAAACTGGGACATTTCCGCAGACGGGCGAACTTATACCTTCCACCTAAAGAAGGGCGTGAAATTCTTCAACGGCAGGGAAGTCACCGCGGATGACGTGGCGTTCTCCCTCAATCGATCCGCTAACCGCAACTTAGGATCTCAGACGGCCGAGAACTATCTCAACGATATCGTCGGTTTTCGCGATGTCTGGGATGGTAAGGCCAAAGAAATGGCGGGCATCAAGGTCATTGATCCGGCAACCATCTCGATCACCATCGACAAGGCACGACCTTACTTCTTAGGAAAGCTCACGTATCCGACCGGCTATGTAGTTGCCAAAGAAGTCGTGGGTGACAAGAAGATCACCGATATCAAGCAGATGGTCGGGACCGGCCCCTTCATTCCAACCGAGTACCAGGATGGAGTGATGTTCAAGCTCAAGGCGAACAAGGACTATCACAACGGCGCTCCGCTAATCGATGGCATCGAGCGTCCGATCATGAAGGACAACCAGACGAAATATCTTGCCTACAAGCGGGGCGAACTGGATATCCTCGCGCTGGAGCGACGAGACGTGGCGGCTGTCAAAGAGGATCCGGAGCTGACGAAGCAGCTGAAATATTATCAGCGCCCATCGATTTATTACGTCGGCATGAATCTCAAGATGATCCCGCAATTCGGCGACCGGCGAGTACGTCAGGCGATCGCAATGGCTATCGACAAGGACAAGATCGTGAACGATGTGCTGGGCGGTCAGAACGTGCGCGCAGATACGATTATTCCTCCAGGTGTGCCGGGCCACCGAGACAAGGGAGCGGGCTTTGAATTTAACGTTGAAAAGGCGCGACAGCTGCTCGCGCAAGCGGGTTACCCTGGCGGAAAGGGCTTTCCGGCCATCAAAATCGCTTATCGCGATGGCCAGGCAGACGTTCAGTACGTCTCGGAGAACGTTGCCGGTCAGCTCCACGAGAATCTTGGACTTAACGTCGGTCAGGAACAAATTGAGTGGGGAGCTTACTTAGATCGCAATAACAAGAAGCAGAACCCGTTCTTCCATATGCGCTGGGCAGCCGACTACCTGGATCCGCAAAACTTTATTAGTCTGCTTCTTTCCACGACTGGGAATGAAAACAAGATTTATTACAGCAATCCGCAGGTCGATGCACTCTGCGCCAAAGCTGATGCGGACATGAACGAACAGGAGCGCCTCGGCCTGTACGCTCAAGCCGAAGATCTGGTTCTGCAGGACGCGCCTTGGGTTCCAATTTACTTCCAGAGGGATGCCGAGCTCATTTCGCCGCGAATCAAATCGGGATTGCGTGACTCGCTCTTTGGCCACTTGCCTCATTACAAGCTAGAGCTGGCAAAGTGACGGGGCATATGGACCCGTGGCTGCGATAAACTTGGAGGGGAGGGCGTGAGAAGATAAGGCGTCTCCGCCCTTGTTTTGATGGAGAACTCTCACTTTCAAACACAGATTTTGCCTGGTGAATTTAACCGGCCAGCTTGTGGGCCGCGCCTTGGGAGCGAGGCAAACATTGATGATCTCCCGCTTAGCGGGCAGCCTGGTTGGCAGAGCAATGGCGGACTGAAACGCGGAGATGCGGCACGGTCGTTGCCGTACACTCTAGAAATAAACTTGCCGGAGTCCGAAGGTCAACTCAAACGCATCTATGTCGTGGGAGTTTTTGCTCTCTATGCCGGTCCGAATGCCGAATCAAGCGGCACAGTGGGTGCAACTTTTCAACTCGTTTCCGACCGAGACATCATCTTTCGGCAGGACCTGATCAACGGGCGACACTATGACGACGCCGCGAATGCGCCCTCGGTCTGCCGCATCTGCGGCGACGGCACCAGCATCGAGACGGTCGGGATGGTTGAACTTGATGGAAACCAGGTGAGGGTTGACACCCTTACGATCGACATTCCTTCTGACACCCGGGCGCGGAAGGCGGTGCTGCGAGACCTTAGCAGTCCCGCCTCCTTTATCGTCTTCGACATCTTTTTCGAGTTTCAAGAAGTCGCAAGTTGCCCCTTTAAGCGCAAATCGGGAGGAGTTTCACTTGCAGAGCTTGGAGCGGCCCTTCGAGTGGGAGACCGGCTGAAGTTTAGCCGGGCGCTCGATCAACTCGATGCGGGGCTGGATGAATCGGACGATCTGGAAGAAGCTCGGGGTCAGGCACTCACCTTCCTGGCGGTTGTCATCGCGGCCACGCTGGAAAATGGCGCCTCTCGCTCTTCTCATAAGGCTCTGCTCCAAACGAGCCGGGAAATCGACCAGCTGGACTCTCGCGCCGCAATTCGTGACCTGACCCGCGCGCGGGTACTCGAGGTTACGGATAACTTGTTTGCGCCTTCCGAGAATCCCTCGGATCGCCTAGTGGATCGTGCCCTTGCCATCGTTGAAAGACACTATGCCAAGGATTTGACCGATACGATGATCTCGGCTCAACTCGGCCTAAGTACGTCGCATTTTCGGTTTCTTTTCCGGCAAGCAACGGGCCAGCCCTTCCACAAATATGTGGTGGCGCTCCGCCTTGAGAAGGCAAAGCAGATGCTGATCGAACAAGAAGTCCCGATCTCGCAGGTCGCTACCGCGGTTGGCTTTACCGGATTGTCTCATTTCAGCCGGGCATTTGCCCAACGTTTTTCAGCCAGCCCATCACAAGTGCGGCGCTCTCTCAATTAATCCGTGATCGAGGTCGACCAAGTTACGAAACGCTTCTCGGATCGCGACGTCATCCGCGATGTCAACCTCAGTGTTGGAGACGGTGAGATCGTGGCGATTATGGGCAGCAGCGGAGGCGGCAAGACCACCCTTCTCCGGATGATCGCTGGCCTGACCCCGATCACCAAAGGGACGATTACCGTTGAAGGCATCGATGTTCGAGCACAGCCCGATGAGGCTCGCCGCAAAATGGGAATGGTTTTTCAATCGGGTGCTCCATTCGACTATCTGAATGTGCGCGATAACCTCCTGTTCGGGCCACGCCGTCGTCGCAAGCTAACCAAGCAAGAGGAAGACGACCTCGTTGCAGAGTATCTGGGACTTGTTGACCTCCAAAACGCAGAACAATTGATGCCTAGCGAGCTTAGTGGCGGCATGAAGAAGCGACTGGGAGTGGCCAGAGCGCTAATCCTCAAGCCTTCGATCATGCTGTACGATGAGCCGACCACAGGACTCGACCCGATTACCACCTATACGGTTGATGCTCTGATGGTCCGCTTGCGTAAGGAATTGAAGATCACGAGCCTCATCGTGAGCCACGACGTCAGTTCCGTTTTTCGGGTCGCGGACCGGATTGCCTTCCTGCACAAGGGTGCCCTCACGTTTACTGGGACACCCTCGGAATTTGCAAATAGCACCGATCCGTCGATCAATGAGATGGTCCAGAAGGCCCAAGCGGTCAGCTTCTAAACTGGGCAACTGAACATTGGCCGCCTCGACGCGTTTGTCTCCTTGAACCTCAAGAGGTCACACCAGTTATGAAAAGATTTGCGATTTTAGCCGCGGGAGTCATCCTAGCTTCTGCCCTCAGCGTTTCAGCTTTCGCTCAAGCTGCCGGTCCCAGCGGTGGCGGCGTCCAGTCCAAGCCTCCGGTAAGCGGGGCTAAAGCCAAGCAGGGTCAGCATTGGGGAGTTTCCCGCAAGCTACTGAAGGAGCTTAACTTGACGACGGAGCAGCAGACCAAGGTAAAGAATCTCTTTGCCAAGTACGCTGCCGAGGCCAAGGCGAAGACCAACACCAGTGCGAATGCGAAGCCAGACCGAAAAGCGATGAAGGCCCGACGAGAGCAGATGATGAAGGATCTCAACGCCATCTTGACGACCGAGCAGCAGACCAAGTTGAAGGAACTGCTTGCGGCTCAGAAGAATAAGGTCAAGAAGAGCAAGCAAACTCCGCCCCCGAGCAGCGCCGGTGGCAGCGGTAGCGGCCTCTAGCCAGAGGTTTAGAGTTTGATCACGAGCCCCCATTCGGGGCTCTGATCAGGATCATGGCAGATGCGCTCTCCTATCGTTTGGGCACCAAAACGCCCATATAATCGGTGAGCGTCTCCAAAGCGCTTATCGCTCCATAGCTCCATGGCTTTCCGGTTTTCCTTTTTGGCGGTCCCTACGACGAGTTCGGTCAGTGCCGCGCCGATACCTCGACGTCGAGCGGATGGGTGCACATAGAGCCGTTCTAAAGAACAGTCTGTTCCGGCAGCCCGCACCTTCCCATCGATCTCCAGTGCCTCACCTGGTTCTCCTTTTAGCTGATCGTAGAAGCACAGACCGACCACGCCTAATCCGCCGGTTTCATCTTCGGCAATCCAGAAGTGGTCGCCTCTGGAAGTGAAGTGCCCCTCCAGGTCGTACAGATCGGCGTGATAATCGCTCTCGTCCCAAGAGAAGCCGTATTCGTCGTAAACTGCTCTCACGATGCGAACAACCTCGACGCAGTCGGCATTGGTCACGGGGCGAATTTCGAAACTCACCCGCGAAGTTTACTTTCCCCTTGAAAATGAGAATCCCCTCGGGTAAAGTTTTCCTGTCTTATGGATCGTTAGCTCAGTTGGTAGAGCAGCTGACTCTTAATCAGCGGGTCGTAGGTTCGATCCCTACATCACCCACCATTTCCTCCCCTCCGCTCTTCATCCGGTCGTGCCTGGCGCGATCCAACCAGCTCCGCTGGGCCTGACGATCGCACCGACGATCGGCCATGGTCGCGCCG
>JAEVZK010000016.1 GCA_023392285.1 Armatimonadota bacterium
CCCCCAAACCCCCAAACCCCAAAACATGGAACAAGAAGGGAATGAGCCACATATTCCTTGGAGCGATTCTCCTTACTAGCCTGGCCCACGCCCAGTCTGATGGCGATTGGCTGACCTACCGAAACACGCCAGCTGGATACGAGGTGGCATTTCCCATCAAGCCCGCCGTGCAAATGATCCAACCTCCAAAGGGGTCTTCGGTGAGCGCACAGCTCACCAGCGTGAAAGCAGAAGGTCTCTTTATGGGAATCGTGTTCGCGCCTACAGTGGGCAAGAGCCAGGAGACCTTCGTCGCAGGTTTGGTGAACAGCTTCGCTAAAGGCGGAAAAATTCTTCGTCAAGATCAGATCAAGTTTCACAACCAGCCCGCTGAAATTGTCATCCTGCACAAAGGCAAATCCTGCATGGAGCTGCTGATCTTTCGCCGCCAAAAGGGTGCTGTCATTGCCCTCGCAACCGCACCAAGTGCCAAGGCCTTAGGAGCAAAGCACTTTTTCCAATTTTTCGATTCGCTCAAGCTGCTTTAGGTGGGTCCGATCGGCAGTGAACCGGTGGGCCTTTCCAAGCAGCGGGCACTAAGGATATGATCATGCAATTGGCGGATCACTTCGATTGAGGAAGATAGCCACACCGGACACACTATGAAGCCTTTTGCCTCCCTCTTCATTCTTCTCTCCTGCCTCGCAGTTGCACAGCAGAGTCAGCCCAGCCGCCCGAGCATGCAGTACCGGGAATACCGACAAGAGATCACAAAGCCGCCGTTTCGTCTTGCCGAAGCGGAACGAGCGATTAAGAAGACCAAGATCGGCGACGATGATTTTCAAGGTGTGAGCGATCAAGTTTTTAAAGCCATGCCTTTCGAGGAGAAGTTCACCTACACCATGATCCATGGTGATAACTTCGCCCAGAACTGCGACGTGATGCCAATCTTTGAGCAAGAGGAGCACAAGATTTTCGCCTTTCCAATGGGACCGCTCGATCAGCAAACTTGGAGCGAGCGACAGCTCAAGTTCTTGAAGAACAACCGAACCCGAATCGTCGCACTCATCGGCGAAACCATTCAGAAAAGGCACCGCGTCGGCATGAACTTGAAGGGCGCAATCATCGAGCTCAAGGCAAAGGAGTTGATCCCAGTGCTCATCACCGAATTTAAGCGTGACCGCAAAGATAACGACATCCTTTCCACCCTGCAGGTGCTGATGAAGGACGGAAAGTATGGACCATTCCTCGCCTCCCAGTCTTACGCAAAGCTCTACGGACCCAATTCCGACTACCGCTCTTTCCTGATGTCAAATCGTGCTAACCAGGATTTGATCATCAGCCGCGCAACCTCATTTTACAAAGGCCGATGATCGTCGTGGCAGCCCTGACGTGGTTGGCGACGCAGTACGTCAGAGTGCCCGCGGGAACCTACAATGTGGGTAAGTCGGGATCCGTCACCAACCCGCGACGAAGCGTGCGGCTCGCGGCTTACGAGATTGCCACCACGGAGCTCACAAACCGAGAATTCGCGCAATTCGTCGAGGCAACTCACTACATTACCGACGCCGAGCGCCTTCACAACGCCATGGTGTTCGTCCCTCCTTTGAAGGAGTTCCGTTGGCTGCAGGATCGTTCCGCCTCATGGCGTTTCCCAAACGGCGTCAAGCGAGGGGGAATCGCTGAAAAAATGGACCACCCCGTGACCACGATCAGCTACCGCGACGCGCTTGCCTACTGCAAATGGGCCAAGGTGCGCCTGCCAACCCTCGATGAGTGGGAAGTCGCCTGCCGAGCTGGCTCCAAGACAGACTACTTCTTTGGCGACTCCCCGAAAGACATCGGCCTCTACGCGAACGTCTGGCACGGCCGGGATCACATGGCAGCCGACAAGTCCGATGGCTTTATGGTCACCGCGCCGGTAGCCCAATTCAAGCCCAATTCTCTCGGGCTGTACGACATGTACGGCAACGTGTTTGAATTCTGTACCGGACGACTCAGCTCCGACCGTTCAGACCGCACCGTTCACGCCCGGGGCGGCTCCTGGTGGTGCAGCAAGAACGCGTGCTGCTTCTTCAATTCGGTCGATATCGGAAGCGTCAATAAGGTTGCCTCGTTTAGCAACCAGGGCTTTAGAGTTTGCCGCTCGGTTCGGTAAAGATAGCGCAGTAAACTAACAGGCATGAAAGGCAATGGCGCTTCTTCCGGCTCTGAATCATCCCCCCTAAAGTCGAACCAGCTCGATGGACTCGATTTTCTCCGTGTAACCGAGGCTGCTGCCCTCTCGTCGGCGCGCTGGGTGGGTAAAGGTCGAAGGAACGATGCCGATCAAGCCGCCTGTACCGCCATGCGCATGACGCTCAACGATCTCGACATGAGGGGAGAGATCGTCATTGGCGAAGGGGAGCGCGACGAAGCCCCCATGCTGTACATCGGGGAAAAGCTTGGCAGCGGCGAAGGTCCGTCTATCCAAATCGCAGTCGATCCCTTGGAGGGCACCAACCTTTGCGCGAACGGAACCCCTAATGCCATCTCCGTGCTTGCCGCTGCCGTTGAAGGCGAAGGCTTTCTCATGCACGCTCCGGACTGCTACATGGACAAGCTCGTCGTCGGAGCCGAGTGTAAGGGAGTCGTCGACATCACCCTCCCCACCAAGGTCAATATTCGCTTGATGGGTAAGGCGCTCGGCAAAGATGTCGACGAGCTCATCGTCGGCGTACTCGATCGGCCGCGTCATGAGGAGTTGATCGCCGATATCCGAGAAGCTGGCGCTCGGGTTCATCTCGTTCCTGATGGAGATCTATCCGTGGCGATTGCAGCACTCGATCCCGACGCTGGCATCGACGCCTTGATGGGCATGGGTGGCGCGCCGGAAGGCGTGATCACCGCCGCGGCAACGATGTGCATGGGCGGCGAGATGCAGGCCCGCCTTCACTTTCCGTTAGATGGGCAGCGAGAGCGAGCCGAAAAGATGGTGGAAGGCGACATCGATCGAGTGTTCATGACCAACGATCTCGCCCGAGGCAACGTCATCTTCGCCGCCACGGGTATCACGCCCGGAGACCTGCTTAGAGGGGTGCGATACCGCCGAGGCTATGCCCGCACGGAATCCATCATCATGCGCTCCGCAACCGGAACCGTGCGAAGAATTGAAACCATTCATCGCAATCCTGAGCGATTCGAGTTCTAGTGTCTCGTGAGGTCGGCGGCTCGCAGATTTGCCGGACTTGAGCCGCCCACCCAGAGGTGCCCCGAAACTTGTATTGTATAATCCTGTGACATACCGACAACTTAGATCGGAACTCACCACTGTTGTTTTTTGCTTCCTTGAGAGGGGAAGTTTTGAAGAGGGAGACGTATGATTTCATACGATGAAGCGAAGCAGGCATTGACTGTGTCCAACGAGACCAACCAAACTGGCGCCCCCGCTTTGTCTCCATGCAAGCAATATGCGCGGCCACACTATCAAATTGGCAAGCGCCTTTTCGACATCATCGTGTCCGCGGTTGCGCTCGTCATCCTGCTCCCGCTCTTTCTTCTCGTCTTCCTGGCAGTCGTCGCGACCAGCGGCTTTCCCGCCGTTTTCAAGCACAAGCGGGTGGGGCGAAATGGGAAGGAATTCTACATGTTCAAATTCCGAACCATGGTCAAGAACGCGGATGAGATTCTGAAATCCCGGCCCGAGCTGCTGGAGGAATATCGAAGGACCTACAAGATCGTTAACGATCCCCGAATCTCGCCCCTCGGCAAAATCCTGCGCAAAACATCCTTAGACGAGTTGCCACAACTGATCAATGTCTTAGCCGGCGACATGAGCCTGGTCGGCCCCCGCCCGATCGTCCCTCCCGAACTTGCCATGTATGGAGAGAATCAGCACATCTACCTGTACATGAAACCGGGTTGCGCGGGATTATGGCAGTGCAGCGGACGCAGCGACCTCAGCTACGATGACCGGGTCAAGCTCGACCTGATGTATTGCCGCAAAGCATCGCTCCGATACGATTTCCTAATTCTGCTGCGAACCGTCGGCACCATCTTCAGCGGCAAGGGCGCAGCCTAAACAGAGGCATGCGCGTTGCCGTCGTTCACGACTGGGTGACCGTCCCGGGCGGATCGGAAGAGGTGCTGCGAGAGGTCTTCCACCTTTATCCTGGCGTGCTATTTACCTCTCAGTTCGATCGGCCTAAATATCCTTGGCTGCACGATGCTGAAGTTCGCACCAGCTTTATCCAGCGGCTGCCGATGAGCCTCACGAAGCATCAGCTCTACGCGCCAGTCCTATCTTGGATCTACCCGCGATTCGATTTCAGCGAATTCGATCTCGTGCTGAGCGACAGCCACTCCTTCGCCCACGGAATCATCAAACGTCCAGATGCGCTGCATGTGAACTACTATCACGCGCCCGCTCGCGCCCTGTGGCTGCCCGAGATCGACGACCGCGCACGTGGTGTCCTGCGCCAGATGATCGCCAGAAAGCTGAGAAATCGGGACCTCGTATTCTCGAAACGGCCTGATGTCCTCTTTGCCAACTCGCAAACCACCGCAGACCGAATCGAGCGCTTCTACGGCCGAAAGGTTGACCGGGTGATTTACCCGCCCGTCCATACCGGCCGATTCCTCAAGATCCCACGACGCTCTGATGACGAGGGATTCTTGATGTGGGGCCGCCACATCACCTACAAACGATTTGATCTTGCCGTTGGGGCCGCCAAGAAGCACGGCTTTAAGCTGAATCTGGTCGGGAGCGGTCCCCTCACCGAAAAGTTAAAAGCCCTCGCCGCCGGGCATCCGAACATCGTGTTTCACGGCCGCCTACCGGATGCCGACTTGGACGACCTGATCTCGCGATCTCGAGCGGTCCTCTTCCCTTGCTACGAAGATTTCGGCATCGTCCCTGTCGAAGCGATGGCGGCCGGGGTGCCGGTCATTGCCTACGGCGAGGGAGGTGCTGGCGAGACGGTGAGGGGCGACTTTGGCGTGATCATGCGAGAGCTTTCGGTCGACGAACTAGTCCGATGCGTAAGCGAACTCGAAACCCGCCACTTCGACCCAGATCAGCTTCGCGACCATGCCCGCACCTTCGACGTCGAGGTCTTCCGCAAGACGTACCGAGAAGAGGTCGAGCGTGCGCTCGCCGGCCACGCCAAAGCTACTCGACGGTAACCGACTTCGCCAGATTTCGAGGTTGGTCGATCTCGCACCCCAGCAGCCGCGCCTTATGATAAGCCAGGAGCTGCAGGGGAATGATCGACAGCAGCGCATTCAAGAAGTCAAATTTCGCCGTCGGGATCCGGATGTTCAGATCAGCCACCTTATGAACGATCTGATCCTCCGCCGTCGAAACCGCGATGACCGTCCCGCCTCTTGCCTGCACCTCTTTGATGTTGCTGGTGACCTTGTCCGCGATGCTCGGATCGGTGGCCCCGACGATCGCGACAACTCCCGGCTGCACCAGTGCGAGAGCCCCGTGCTTCATCTCGCCCGCCGGATACTCCTGCGTCGGGATATACGCGATTTCCTTCAGCTTCAGAGCCGCCTCTTGCGCCACATAGGCATCCGCACCTCGGCCTAAGAAGAAGGCAAGCGGAACCTCGCCCACCTTCACCGCCACGTCTACGATTTCATCCTCCAGCTTGAGCGTCTGCTCTGCCAAGCCCGAAAGATCTCGCAGCCCCTGTACCCACTCGTCGATCCGAATCCCCGGTACCTCCTGCACGTGAGCGATGTGCAGGGCGAGAAGGGTGAGCACAATCACCTGCGCCGTATAAGCCTTGGTCGATGCGACCGAGATTTCCGGCCCCGCCTGCGTCATTAACGTCCGGTCGCACTCCCGCGCAATAGAGGACCCCACTACGTTGACAATGCCCAGAGTACGAATGCGGCGCTGCTTGCAAAGGCGCAGCGCCGCCAGCGTGTCTGCCGTCTCTCCGCTCTGGCTGATAAAGATCGCCAGCGACTTCGGAGATAACACCGGATCGCCGTATCGAAATTCGGAAGAGTAGTACACATCCGTCGGCAGCCGCAGCAGCTTCTCGAACAGGTGCTTGCCCATCAATCCGGCATGATAAGCCGTGCCACAGGCAATGATGTTCACCCGGTCGATTTCGTTCCAGACATGGTCACCGAATGTCCCCTCGAGCCGAACATTCCCCTTGTCGTCAACCCGTCCCGCGATCGCGTTGCGAATCACCGTCGGCTGCTCGTAGATTTCCTTCAGCATGAAGTGGTCATAGCCGCCTCGTTCTGCCTCAGCAAGATCCCAGTCGATGTGAATCGGCTTGACTGCCAGTTCGCGGCCATCGACGTCGGTGATGCGCACGTCTCCATCCGTCAGCACGGCCATCGTGTTCTCCTCTAGCACGACCACCTCCCGGGTATAAGGCAGCAACGCCGGAATATCGCTCGCCAGCATGTTCTCGCCCTCGCCAAGTCCGATCACCAAGGGCGAAGCATTCCGCACGCACACGATGCGATTGGGCTCCTTGTTGCTAATCACCACCAGCGCATACGCGCCGCGCAGTCGCTTCACCCCTCGCCGCACTGCCTCCTCCAAGTCACCCCACTTGGAATATTCTTCACCGATCACATGAGCCGCAACTTCGGTGTCGGTCTGAGAGCGAAACACGTGATCGCGGGCTGCCAGCTCCTCCTTCAGGTCCAGATAGTTCTCGATGATCCCGTTGTGAATGATCGCGACCTGCTCGTAGGCGTCGAAGTGAGGATGCGCGTTTTCATCAGTGGGTCCGCCGTGAGTAGCCCATCGACTGTGCGCGATCGCCAGATGACTCTCCGTCGGCCGCTCATCCACCAGTTTGCCCAGTTGGCTCAGCTTGCCCGCGCGCTTCATCACGTTGATGTGTTCGCCTTCAAGGTAAGCGATTCCAGCGCTGTCGTACCCGCGATACTCCAGTCTCTTCAGTTGGTCGAAAACGATCCTGACAGCTGCTCTTGGGCCGACATAACCGGCGATGCCACACATACCAGAATTGTACTAGCCCGGAGGCGTCATCTCTTGGGCCGGTGCTTCGTTTGCGGATTCATCCGCCTTAAGGTCTTCGAGCGAGCTTCCCGGATGAAGGTCCGCACCCATTCTCTGACCACGTCCGCTGAGCCGAACCGTTCCATCCTCACCTTCGATCAGCAAACCATCCGCGATGAAGCGGCGAATTTCCACTTCCGCCACCTTGTCTCCAACCGCAGAACGCGCGATCGCTTCCGAGATCGTCACCGGCTGGTCTCGCTCATCCCCCGCCAGACTCACTATGCTCTCCCAGAGCGTATTCATTGGCATACCCGTTCGGACTTTTCATCTTGCCAGCGTGTTCGCCCCTCCCCGGCAAGCTTCAAAGATTCAGGATTGCCGCGCCGATTGATCGACTCCGGCAAAGTGGCCAGCATCAACACTCGCGCTCGTAGAACGTGACGCCCACGCGCTCGATATGCGCAAGGAAGTCACGGTCGCGCAGGAGCGAGCGCACCGAGAGGCTAAACCGGTAAGGTAAAAGCGAATCGTAGAAGGCCGTGTCAATCTCTGACACGATCGATTCGTCTAGCGATTCCCCTTCCAGTGTTAGATCGATATCCGATCCAGGGCGAGCGCACCCTTTGGCACGGGAACCAAAGAGAATGGCACGCTTAACCTGCGGGAAACCACGGAGGATTTCGTGGATGGTGGCAATTGCTTGTGGATTCAGCCCGTAATCCATTTATTCTTGCGCTTCTTTCTCCGTCATCGTGCGCTCGAATTGCTCCATACAGTGTACGTAGCTATCGACCACATGCCTGATAATGCGATCAGCAGTCTCCTCATTATAGGTGTGAGAAGTCCTGTTGCGGTCGCCAATCATCTCCATCCAAACATCGGCCTCGTCGAGTAGACCCGCAGCGAATGCTTCCCGAGTCGCATCCCTGCTTCCGTACATGGGCTGGGTCGCCCCGCGAGCAGAGAGGAAGTCCTTCATCACATTCCAGGCGAGTTCATGAGTAAATTCGAAAGCTTGTATGAGCCCTTGGCGCTCGAGGTCGGATAGTTTGCGCTCGTGAGTGATTGCAACACCTGCTTGAAGCTGACGAAATGCCTTGCGAAAGCTGTTCATCCGCTGTTTCCAACGTACGTCTTCTTGCATAAAGTCTCCCAGATGGTGCGACTCTTTCATCTCTACACTTCGAACGGAGATTCGATCCAGTTGTGGACTCCACGGCACAAGGAGGAGCCAACAAAGACATAAGTTACCAGCCCTGTTGATAAGAAATCCCCTTTGCAGTGAGGCATCAACGACAACCGCTACTGCTTACTGGCTAC